>CAIRSA010000010.1 GCA_903881085.1 uncultured Acidobacteriia bacterium | reverse complement strand
TGACGCCAACCCTCCGGCAAGAACGAAGACAGGATGCTCCAGTCGTCCAATTCCGTAAGTACCGAGGATGGTTGTTTCATATGCAAACAGCATAGCGCGGTGGCTTAAAAAACACAATCCTTAAGTAAACGCTTATGGGGCGACCCCCTCCTCCCCACCTGATCCCAAGGGTAGGACAGGCGATTCGCCTGTCCAAAGAACTAAATCCAAAGCCAGGCATTTGGGGTCTGACACCTTTTTTCGGCCGTTCTCGCCGAAAATGGGCTGTCTGACCCCAATTGCCTTCCACCGCAATGCCCCAATGAATCGCTCACCAAATCGGAAGCTCGCCTCATCAACGCAACGTAAGCGAGATTGGATTGGCAACCAACCCGACAAAACCCGAGCAAACCCTGAGGCTCTATCAAGTCTTTCTTAATCAACAGCCTGCGCTGTTGAAAAAAGAGGTTTCCATCGTTTTTAAGCGTTTTAAATTCTCAGGTTTCCCGAGTGAGCAGCGCGGCCCTCTCCACGTCCTGTACCCCGCCACACCCAGCGGCCATCCCTTGACCCCAAGTCCGTTAAATGTTAGCTTAAAAAGGCCCTGAGGTGTTCGCCGATAAGGCGAGTGAAAAGGGAAGCGGGTGAGAATCCCGCACGGTCCCGCCACTGTAAGCAGCGAGCGGCCCGCGCGAAAAGCCACTGTTCCAAAAGAATGGGAAGGCGAGCCGGTGCCGTGACGACCTGCGAGTCAGGAGACCTGCCTCGGGAATGATGAGCGTATGCTTCGGGCGTAAGCAGATCGTGCGGACGGCCTCGCGCAAAGCGGGCTACCGTTCCTCCTTCCCACTTTCGATTTGAGGCGTGCGCGGTTTTAGGTAGAGAACGGCGGATTCCTCAGTCGATGTTAACTCTTATACTTGGCGGCGCCCGCAGCGGTAAGTCGCGAATGGCGCAAAAAATGGCCGCCCGCTACCAGCGTGTCTGCTACCTTGCCACGGCCCCTCCCACCGGCGACCCGGAGATGATCGCGCGCATCGCGAAACATCGTGCCGATAGGCCTGCCGGGTGGCAGACGATCGAGGAGCCTCTGGCTCTGGCCGATGCCGTCGAGCGCGTTGCCCCCGGGACCGATGCCGTACTGGTCGATTGCCTCACCCTCTGGCTCAGCAACATCTTCTGGGAACATCGCGACGCACCGGCAACAGCGATTGAGCAGGCCTTGCGGACGAATCTTCAGCGCATTGCTCTTGCCGCCAAGGCCTGCCACGTGATTCTGGTCTCCAATGAATTGGGCAGCGGGACCGTGCCGGATGCCTCGCTCACGCGCGCCTTCCGCGACATGCAAGGCCTGCTCAATCAGTGGGCCGCCCAGGCCGCCGATGAGGTGCTTCTCTCCGTTGCCGGACTGCCGCTGCACCTGAAGGCGGCCTCATGAGCATCCCACGCATTGTGGTAGCCGGAACGCACAGCGGCGTGGGCAAGACCACCGTCGCCACCGGGCTGATGGCCGCCTTCCGCCGCCGTGGCTTGCGCGTCCAGGGCTTCAAGATCGGTCCCGACTTCATCGACCCGACCTTCCACAAAGCCGCTACGGGAAGGGTCAGCCGCAACCTGGATGGCTGGATGCTCTCTCGCGAAACCAATCTCGAGATCTTCGACCGAGCCACCGCCGACGCGGACATCGCAGTGATCGAAGGCGTGATGGGCATGTTCGATGGCAAGCAGTCGCCTTCGCTCGCCGGAACAACGGCCGAGATGGCGATGTGGTTGGATGCCAGTGTGGTGCTGGTGCTGGACGCGGCCTCCATGGCCGGCAGCGCGGCCGCCATCGTGCATGGGTTTGACACCTTGGTCCCCGAAGTCCGGTTGTCCGCAGTGGTCTGCAATCGGGTCGGAACAGACCGCCACTACACCCTGCTGCGCGATGCCATCTCGGCACTCTGCCGCCCGCCATTGCTCGGCCGTCTGCCCCGCGATGCGAACTTCGCGATGCCCGAGCGCCATCTTGGCCTGCACTTGGCTGAGGAGTCCGGCATCGCAGAAAAGCTCGACCAGCTAGGCGCCTGGATCGAACAACACCTGGACCTCGACCTACTCCTGAAGCCAGGGGTAGGACAGGCGATCCGCCTGTCCCTTCCCAAACTAGAACCCATCCGCGCCCGCATAGCCGTAGCCCAAGACGCAGCCTTCTGCTTCTACTATCAGGACAACCTCGACTTACTCCAACAGCAAGGCGTCGAACTAATCCCCTTCAGCCCGCTAGCCGGCACCCACTTACCCCCCAATATAGACGGCATCTATTTGGGAGGCGGCTACCCTGAACTGCACGCCGCAGCCCTCTCCGCCAACCAATCCATGCGGTCCGCCATAAAGCACTTCATCGAATCTGAAGGCCCCGTCTACGCCGAATGCGGTGGCTTCATGTACCTGATGGACGCCATCGTAGACACCGAGGGCAACACATGGCCAATGGCCGGCATCTTTCCCACCACTGCCCGAATGCAAAAGCGCCTCGCCAAACTCGGCTACATCGAAGTGACCGCCGCCCCAGACGAAACCGCCCGTGGCCACGAATTCCGCTACTCGCAGATGGACCCCATGCCTGAATCCATCGCCCGCGCCTACCAGGAGCCAGCCGAAGGCTATCGCGTCCATGCCACGCTAGCCAGTTACATCCACGTCCATTTCCTATCCTGTCCGGCCTTCGCGGAGAGGTTCGTCAACCAATGCGCCCAGGCGCGCCTACGGAACTCATAATGAAGTTATCTGTACTTACAGCCCTACTTATCCAATCGGCCATCGCTGCGGACCTCTCCGTTCGTGTTGTTGACCCGCAAGACAATCCCATCGCCTCCGCCGCCGTCACATTACTGTCGCGCCAGGGGGCAGGGAATCGAACGCTGACTACCAGCCTCAACGGAAGCTGCGAATTCACCGGCCTCACGAAAGGAACCTATTTCGTGCAAGCGGAAGCCGCGGGCATGAACCCTTCCTCTCCGCAAGCGATCGAACTCCCTCCCACCGAAGTGGTCATTCGCCTGGGCTTGCCGCAGGTGCGCAACGCCATCACCGTAACCGCCTCCGGCACGCTCCAGACTACCGACGAGATCTCGAAATCGCTCACTGTTGTCGATGCGGAGACCATCACCCTGCATGGCGATCGCTCGGTTGGAGAAGCCTTGGCCGATGTGCCAGGACTGCGCTTCCAGCAACTCGGCGGACCCGGCGCGACCACTTACTTCAAGATTCGCGGCCTGCGCAACTCCGATACCTCCGTCCTGATCGATGGCTTTCGCATGCGCGACGCTGCCGGAACACAGGCCGATGCTTCCGGGATTCTGCAGGACATGGTGCTCACCGATGCCAGCCGCATCGAAGTGCTGCGCGGCGCTGGCTCCGCGCTCTACGGCAGCAACGCCACCGGCGGAGTGGTCAACATCGTCACAGACGAAGGCGGCGGACGCACTCGCGGATCGGTAACGATCGATGGGGGTGCGCTTGGATCGGTTCGAGCCATGGCGCATGTGGCCGGGGGCTTCGATCACGACCGCCTGCAATACAGCGCAGGCCTCACTCATTGGAATGTGACGCGCGGCGTGGACGGCGCGAACCCTGCTCGCAACACCAGCGGGCAGGGCATGCTCAGCTATCGCCTTTCGCGCATCGCAACCGTCACCGGCCGCGTCTATCTGGGGGACTCGTTCAGCTTTGTGCGGCTCACGTCACGCACTGTGGGCACGCTGCCTGCTACTGGCATAGTGAACGCCGTGCCAGTCTCGCTGCCTGAGCAACATCGTTATGAGGCGGGCACTCCGCTCGGGCAATTGGCGCTCGGTTCTGCCACGTTCCTGCCTGCTGCTCTGAACCCCGACAGCACGCGCGCCGGTCGATTCTATTCCGGTGTGGTGCGCTTGAACGTCAGGCCAACCGAACAGTTCGGCGTCACGGCGGAATACCAGGCGCTTGGCACCACGCGCAACTACGGCGATGGACCAGCGGGACCTGGAAGCCAGCCCACGGGCAGTTCGCTTTCCCTGTACAATGGCAACATCCAGACCGCCAACCTTCGTGCGGACTACCTGCTCGGCAAGTTCCAACGTATCGACGCAGGGTACGAATTTGAGAACGAGACCTTTCAGAACCGCCTGCTGCCGCCTGCCCCCGCGGTCAAGTTCTACACCAACGTGACGCAGCGTAGCAACTCTCTCTACTTCCAGGATCAATTGCACTTCCTCGATGGCCGCCTGCAGATCGCCGGTGCCTATCGGGCGCAATTCTTCGCCTTGGACAAGCCGTATTTCGAGCCCCTGAACGGCGCCCCTTACGGGGCATCGGCGTTCAAAGCTCCGCCAACCGCGCAGACCGGCGATGTCTCGGCTGCCTACTATTTCCGTGCAGCGGGAACAAAGATCCGGTCGCATGCCGGCCGCGGCTATCGCGCCGCGGCGCTCTATGAACGCTTCGGCGTCTTTTACAGCGGCTCGAAATACACGCTTTACGGCGATCCAGGTCTGCGTCCGGACCGCTCCAGTTCGATCGATGGCGGCATCGATCAGCTTCTCTTCAACTCGCGCGTGCAGGTTTCCGCCACCTACTTTTACACGCAGCTGAATGAGGTCGTCATCTTTGACACGTCGACCGCCGTCAACCCTGTCACCGATCCGCTCGGCCGTAGCGGCGGCTATCGAAATACGCGCGGCGGTTTGGCGCGCGGCGCGGAGATGAGCGCCTCGGCCGCAGCGACGCGTTCGCTGCAACTGACAGGGACCTACACCTACACCGATTCGCGCCAGCGCACTCCGCTAGTCGCCGGAGTGTGGCAGACATACGAAACGCCACGCGAACAATACTCCTTCTCCGCGACGGAGCGATTCTCCGCCCGGCTCACCGGCTTCTTCCGCTTCAGTGGTTCGTCCGATTACCTGGTTTCTGTCTCCGGTCGCGCATTCCGCTTCGATGGCCGCACCCGCGCTTCAGCAGGCTTGAGTTACCGCAAGCCGCTCTCAGAGTTCCGCGCCGTTCGCTTCTATGCACGCGCGGACAATCTGCTTAACCAGACCTATTTTGAAAATGGCTTCCGCACTCCCGGCGCAACCGCGGTGGGAGGAATGCAGTTCGAGTTCTAATCCATGAAGATCATCACCGCACTTCTTATGAGCCTTGCACTGGCGGCCGCGGCCGATCAGCCGAAACGCATCGTCTCTTTATCGCCGGACCTTACCGAGATGATCTACGCGGTCGGCGCGCTCAATCGCGTGGTCGGTGTTTCGGACTACGAAACCTATCCGCCGGAGGCGATGCAGTTACCGAAGTTGGGTGGCCTGCTCAATCCGAATCTGGAAAAGTTGATGGCGATGCGGCCGGACCTTGTCATCCTGAACGACGGCCAGGCGCCATTTCTCGAAGAGAAGCTGAAAGACCTGGGGATGCATATTCTGCGCACTTCCAACAAGTCGCTGCCGCAGGTGTACGAGTCCATCATCACCATTGGTAAAGCCACAGGCAACGAGGCGCAGGCCGGCAAAGTTGCCGCCGCCACGCGCGAAGGTGTGGAGCGTGTTTCGCGCAAGACCGCTCGGTTGCCCAAGGTGCGCGTGGTGCTGATTATCGATCGCACGCCGGGCACGTTGCGCGACCTGTATACGGCAACCGGCGGGAGCTTTCTTGCGGAAGTAGTCGAAGCCGCAGGCGGACAGATTATCGTGCCTCCTACCAAGCGCGGCTACGCAAAGCTCAGTAAAGAGGACATGCTGGCTGCCAATCCCGACGTGATTCTCGACTTTATCCACGGCCCCAAAAGCCGCCTCGCGGGTGACCCGCTGGAAGCCTGGCAGGCCATGCCGGAGTTGAAAGCCGTGCGCACGAAGCGGGTGTATGGCGTTAAAGAGGACTATGTGCCGCACGCCTCGCAACGTGTGGCCTTGACTGCGGAGTTGTTCGCGCGGCTGATTCATCCGGAGGCGAAGTAGCGTGGCCGCACCCTGGCTCGAAGCACGCAATCTTGATTACAGTTACGCCAACGGCCGCCCGGCCGTGCGCGGCGTAAGCCTGGTTGTCGAGCAGGGTACGATGACCGCGGTAATCGGCGCGAACGGGTCAGGCAAGTCGACTCTGATTCGCATGTTCGCCAGCCTTCTGCAGCCAAGCCGCGGCGAGATCCTGCTGGATGGCAGGCCGCTTCGTGATTGGGATGCCCGATTGCGCGCCCGCCAAATCGCCTACATGCCGCAATCGACCGCCACGGCATTTCCATTCCAGGTGATCGACATGGTGTTGAGCGGACGCACGCCGCACACCATGCGCTTCCGTTTTGAAAGTGAGGCCGATATCGAAAAGGCCATGGAAGCGCTTGAGGCGGCTGGTGCCGCCAACCTGGCGGGCCGCCCCTTCACCAGTCTTTCCGGCGGCGAACGGCAGATGGTGACACTGGCGCGCGCGCTGGCGCAGGAGCCGAGTGTGCTGCTGCTTGATGAGCCGTCGTCCGCGTTGGATCTGAAGCATCGCGCCGATCTGATCCGTACGCTGGTCCGCTTACGCGATACGAAACGGTTGAGTGTCGTGATGGTGACGCACGATCTGCAGTTGACCGGATCGTTCGACCAGATCGTCGCCCTGCATGATGGCGCGGTGGCTGCGGTTGGAACGCCTCACGCTGTTCTTCAGGACAAGCTGTTGCGCGCAGTTTATGACGATGCCAACGTCTGCTCGCAGCGCGTGGGCGATCAGACTCTGGTGTGGGTGAACCTGTGACGCCACCGGTCCCAGCAGGCAAGCGAATTGTCATGGCGCTGACGGTGCTGACGGCGATACTTCTAGTGTCGGTCGCCATCGGCCTTGCCGTGGGCAGCCAGCACATCGATCTGTCTCAAGTCTTGTCCGATCCCTTCTCCAACACGCTGTTCTTTCGACTTCGCTTGCCGCGCGTGCTGATGGGTCTTGTCATCGGCGCTTCCCTCGCCGTGTGCGGCGCGGCCTTGCAGGCATTGTTCCGAAACCCGCTGGCCGATCCTTTCACTTTGGGTGTTTCAGGCGGCGGCGCGCTTGGTGCCAGCATCGCCATTGCACTGGGATGGAGCGCGCGCGTGTTCGGGGTCCCGTTGGTGTTCATGACCTCTTTCATCGGCGCCATGGTCGCGGTCACGCTGGTTAGAACCATCGCCCGAACCGGCGCCGTAGTGCTGCCCGGCGCGTTGTTGCTCTCGGGTGTTGCGGTGAATCTGGTCTCATCGGCGAGTGTCCTGACCATTCAATACATGGCCGACTCTGCCAGTGCGCTGCGCATCCTGCGTTGGTTGGTGGGCAGCCTGGACATCGTTGGCATGGATTCCATCTATCGCATGACAATCATTCTTGCGCCGGCTTGGGTGGCCTTGCTGTTGATGTCGCGACAGTTGAATTTGCTGGCGATGGACGAAGACACCGCCGCCACACTCGGCGTCAACATCCGCCGCTGCGAGATGATGGTGCATACGCTGTGTGCCCTGATCGTTGGCGTCACCGTTTCTACCGGCGGGGCTATTGGCTTCGTGGGCTTGATTGTTCCGCACGCGGTGCGGCTGATGTTTGGCGAAGACCTGCGCATCGTGCTGCCGGGTTCCCTGCTGCTGGGCGCTTCGTTCCTGATTCTGGCGGATGCGTTGGCTCGCACGGCTATGCCATCAACGGAACTGCCCGTTGGTGCGATCACCGGCCTGATGGGTGGTCCGGCATTTCTTTGGTTGCTGCGACGCAGACAGCAGTATTCGGCGATGTGAGGATATGACGATGACGAATCTACTTGGCCCGCAACGCATCGTATGCCTCACTGAGGAGACTACGGAGACCCTGTATTTGTTGGGTGAGCAGGACCGCATCGTTGGCATCTCCGGCTATACCACGCGCCCGCCCGAGGCGCGCAGCAAGCCGAAAATCTCAGCGTTCACCTCGGCCAAGATCGAACAGATTCTCGATCTGAAGCCCGATCTGGTGATTGGCTTTTCGAACCTGCAGGCGGCGATTGCCAGCGATCTGATCAAGGCCGGCGTGAACGTTCTGGTCTTCAATCAGCGTTCGGTGGAAGAGGTGCTGGAGACGATTCTGATGGTCTCGCGCATCGTGGCCGCTGAGCAACGCGGCATGGACCTGGTGGCGCGATTGCGTGCTGGATTGCAGGAGATCGCTGATGCCGCCAGTCGCTTGCCGCGACGCCCGCGAGTGTACTTCGAAGAGTGGATGGATCCCTTGATCAGCGGCATTCGCTGGGTGGAAGAGTTGATCGAGATCGCCGGCGGCGAGGCTGTCTTCCCCAAACTGCGTTTTGAGCACTGCGCGAAGAATCGAGTGGTCACCACGGAGCAGGTTGCGGCCGCCGATCCGGAAATCATTATTGCTTCGTGGTGCGGCAGGAAAGTTGTGACCGAGAAGATCCGCGAACGCGAAGGCTGGAGCGGTATCAGCGCCGTTCGCAATGGGCACATATACGAAATCAAGTCGAGCAATATTCTGCAACCAGGGCCTGCGGCACTGACTGACGGCGTGCGGCAGGTGCACCAGATCATCGCAGGAGTTGTTGCATGAACACTCCGCTGGCAAAGCCTGTGCTTATCGTTCTGATTGGCCCGCCCGGGTCAGGCAAGACCACTTGGGCGCGCCAAAATGGGCGAGGTGTTGTTCACGTTTCGCAGGACGATCTGATTGACGCAATCACCCCCAATGGCTTCGAACACGCGTATCGGGAAATCTATGCCCGCGCAGAGAATGCCATTGCGCGCGCCGCCTTGCTCGATGGCCACACCGTGATAGTTGATCGCACCAATCGCACTCGCAAGCATCGCCGCCGTTGGGTTGTTATCGCCAGCGAGTGCGAGTGCATGGCGCTGGCTGTCGAAATGACAACGCCGCCCGCGCTATGCCGCGCGCGCAACGCTGCGCGTGAAGACTACCGCCGTGTAAGTGACGAACGCATGGAGCGCATGTTTGCCGCGCTTGAACCCGTGGGCGCAGGGGAGGGCTTCGCCGCCATCTTCAACGAAACCCACTCGCTGCACGAGATACTCGCACAATTAGAGAAGGAGAAAGCAACCGATGAGCATTGCCACCAAACGCGGTGATGGAGGCCAGACCGGTCTGGCCGGCGGCATACGAGTTTCCAAAACGCATCCACGCGTGGAATGTTACGGAACCATCGATGAGCTGATTTCGCAGATGGGCTTTTCGCGCGCCATCTGCCCCGATGAAGATATCTGCGAAAAGGTGAAGGCCATTCAGCGCGAGTTGTACAAAGTTGGTTCTGCCCTGGCGACGCCGCCGGAATCGAAGAAGACTCCGCCCGTGATTACAGCTGAAATGGTTGATGCCCTCGAAGCCGAAGTGCATCGCATTGAAGCTGAGCCCGGCGTGTTGGGCGATTGGTCACTCCCCGGTGGAACGCCCGATGGCGCAGCACTCGATGTGGCCCGCACCATTTGCCGCCGCGCGGAGCGGTTGGCAACCGGGCTCATGGAAACCGGCGTGATCAGCAATCCGCACATCCTCGCGTATCTCAATCGCCTGTCCGACCTGCTGTGGTTGTTCGGCCGCCAGATTGAAGCTCGGCGCGGCGTCGATTCGAAATTGCGCACGGCCGAAAACGCTGGACCGCGATGGTCTAGGGCCTGGTAAAACCTTCATGCCGGCCAACGTACCATTTTCGGAAGAGGAGCGGCGCGGAGTTTACCGCGCGATCTACGAGCGGCGCGACGTTCGTTCGCATTTTCTTCCGCTACCAGTTGGTGACGACGTGTTGTGCCGCATACTGGACGCCGCGCACCACGCGCCCTCCGTAGGCTTCATGCAGCCGTGGGATTTTCTGGTGATACGCGATGCGGCTGTACGGAAGGCGATCCACGCCAACTTTGAACAGGCCAATCAGAAGGCTGCGGAGGTTTATCAGGGGGAGCGGCGGGCGCTGTACGACAGCTTGAAACTCGCAGGCATTCTTGAGGCTCCGGTGAGCGTCTGCGTCACGTGCGACCACAACCGAGCCAAAGGCGGAGGTCTCGGCAGGCAGAGCGATTCAGCCACCGATCTCTATTCCACCGTGTGCGCGATTCAGAACCTATGGCTCGCCGCGCGTGCGGAATCATTGGGCGTCGGTTGGGTCAGCATCGTCGACCTCGATGGCTTGAAGACCACGCTGGGCATCCCTGCGGCACACACGTTGGTGGCATATCTCTGCATCGGCTATACCTCTGAATTTGGCGTTCAGCCGGACCTTGAAGTGAAAGGCTGGGAGTGCCGGGAGTCGCTCGCCAACGTGATACATTTCGACCGCTGGGGCGCGCAGCGAAAGGACTGGGTACGATGAGTGCGAAGGCGCTGATGGTGCTGGGCACGGCTTCGCACGTGGGAAAATCGCTGCTCACCGCGGGACTGGGGCGCATCTTCAGTGACGACGGAATCTCCGTTGCACCGTTCAAGGCGCAGAACATGTCGCTCAACTCGGCAGCGACGCCCGATGGCCGCGAGATCGGCCGCGCGCAAGCGTTGCAGGCCGAAGCGTGCCGCGTGGTGGCCTGCGCGGAGATGAATCCGGTGTTGATTAAACCTTCGACGGAGACTGCGGCGCAGGTGGTTTTGATGGGGAAGGTGTGGGGCCAGGTGACTGCGTCCGACTATCATCAACGGCGCGTGGAAGACCTGTATCCAAAGGTGCTGGAGTGTTATCACCGGCTCGCGTCGCAGCACAGGTTAATGCTGCTTGAAGGCGCCGGCTCGCCCGCGGAGATCAATCTGCGCAAGCACGACATTGTGAACATGCGGATGGCGCATGCGGCCGATGCGGCTTGTCTGTTGGTTGGCGATATCGATCGCGGCGGTGTCTTCGCTTCGTTGCTGGGGACCGTGGAATTACTGGAGCCGGAAGACCGCGCTCGCATCCGCGGCTTCGTCATCAACAAATTTCGCGGCGACCTTTCACTGCTCGAACCTGGCGTGAAGATGATCGAGCAGCGGTTAGGGGTTCCATGCGCGGGCGTTGTGCCGATGCTGCCGAATTTGGGGCTGGAAGACGAAGACAGCGTCTCGCTCGAAGACCGCAAAAGCAACTGGCCCGATGACGCATCGCAACTTCGCATCGGCGTGATTGCGCTGCCGCACATGGCCAACTTCACTGACTTTGACGCGCTCGCCATGGAGCCTTCGGTCGCCGTCGCGTTTCTCGATGATCCGTCGCGCGTGGAGCATGCGCACGTGCTGATTCTGCCTGGTACCAAGCAGACGCTGGATGATCGCATGTGGCTACGCGACAGCGGCTTCGAAGAGGCCGTGAAAAAGCATCCACAAGTGGTTGGCATTTGCGGCGGCTTCCAGATGCTGGGCCAATCGATCGATGACCCTGCCGGCGTGGAAAGCGATGGCAAGGCTCGCTCTATCGCGGGATTGGGCGTACTTCCCGTTTGCACGATTCTACATGGGGAAAAAACAGTGCGCCGCGCCACTGGTGAATCTTCGTTGTGGCCCGGACAAACCTTTCGCGGATACGAGATCCACATGGGCGAGACCCTTTACGAAACTGGCACCAAGCCGTTCGCTGAAATACGACGTGAAGGCGATGCGGAACCGATGCGCGATGGCGCTATTGCAGAGCCGGCTTCCACATGGGGGACCTATCTCCACGGCCTTTTCGACGACGATTCGTTCCGGCATCAATTCTTGCAATCGGTGCGCCGGGCGTATGCCATGGACCCTGCCACGACGCTGGTTGACGCGTCCGCACAACGCGAGGCGCGCATGGACCGCTGGGCCGCCCACGTCAGAAAATCACTGAATATGGATTTGATTCGCGGCTGGCTGGGAGATCTGCGATGAGCCCATCGCAACTCGCACTGGCCTACACGATCGACCTGCTGGCAGGCGATCCGGAATGGTTCCCGCATCCCGTGCGTGGCTTCGGCGCGTTGATCTCGAACGGCGAACGACAGTTGCGCAAGTGTATCGCCGGACCGCGCCAGGAACTGGTTGCAGGCGCCGCACTGACCGCAGCCGTGTCATCAGTCGCTTGGGCGGTGGGCCGTCCGCGTAACCCGGCCTGGCAGGTTGCGCTGGGGTGGACCGCCCTGGCGACGCGCTCTCTTTTAAGCGAAGCCTCTAGTGTTGTCCGCGCTCTGGAAGCTGATGATTTGCCGCTTGCACGAACCCGTCTTGCGCGCATCGTAGGCCGCGACACAGCCAAACTCAATGAAAGCGAGATAGCCCGCGCAGTGATTGAAACCCTGGCTGAAAGCGCCTGCGACGGCATCATTGCGCCGTTGTTCTGGCTGGCGCTTTGCGGCGTGCCTGGCGCGATGGCTTACAAGGCGATCAATACCATGGATTCCATGATCGGCCATCGCGAACCGCCTTACGAATACTTCGGCCGCGCCGCGGCTCGTTTGGATGACCTGGTGAATCTGGCGCCGGCTCGCCTCACGGCACTTCTCATTGTAGTGGCGGCGCGCACGCAAGGACTAGATGCTGCGCGCTCGCGCGACATATGGTTGCGCGACGGTGACCTTCATGCGAGTCCCAACGCCGGGCAGAGCGAGGCGGCCATGGCCGGTGCGCTGGGAGTCGTTCTCGGGGGCCGCAACACTTACGATGGCGTCGCGCATCAAAGCCCGGTCATCAACGTGGAAGGCCGCACGCCAACTGTTGCCGATGCGCGGTCAGCACTCACCACCGTCGCAATTATCTCTGGCGTTGCGGTTGGTCTTGCCGTATTATTTCTCTTTACAAGGCGGCGCAAATGAACATCCACGGCGGAGACGTATGGCAGGTGGCGGAAGAGATGGGTGGCGACGCAAGCGAGTTGCTCGATTTCAGCGCCAACATCAATCCGCGGGGCCTGCCCATGCAAGCTCTGCTGCGGTTGACGCGCAACGCTGGCAATCCTCAGTTACTGGGATTCTATCCGGATCCGTCGGCGCGCCATCTTCGCCGCGCCTTGAGTGCGCACACCGGCGTAGCGGCCGATCAATTTGTGATTGGACCCGGAGCCGAAGCTCTGCTCGCGCCCATTCTGCGGGCACTTCACGTCCGTCGCGTTTTGGTTCCCGTGCCGGCCTTCAGTGAATATCGCCGCGCGTCGGAACAGCAAAACGTTCACTACGTTCCATTCCCGTTGCACCATGCGGATTCGTTTCAATTGCCGGTTGCCCATCTTTGCCGCCGCATCGAGGAGGAACCCTTTGACGCTGTGCTGCTCAGCAATCCACACAACCCTTCGGGCGCAATGCTCGATGCCCGGGATGTTCGCCTGGTGCTGGATGCGGCGAATGCATCGGGCGCCACGCTGCTGCTTGACGAAGCGTTCATTGACTACGCGCCCGGTCAGTCACTGATTGCGGAAACGATTGAGCGCCCCGGCCTGGTAGTGCTGCGGTCGCTTACAAAATTCTATGGCTGTCCGGCACTTCGCGTGGGCTATGCTGCCGCCCACCCGGACATGGCTCGCCGCATCTCCTCATTGCTGCCCACCTGGCCCGTAATGCAGATGGCGCTCGATGCCCTTACTGACGCATTGGATGACCGCCAGTACGTGGAGTCGTCGTTGCGCGAGAACGCCGCGAACCGCGACACGCTGCGTGCTGCTCTTCTTGCGCTTGGCCTTATCGTGTTCCCTTCCGCCGCGAATTATCTGCTGGTCGAACTTTTGCCGCGCATGCCTTCGTCCACCGAACTGCGCACGCGTTTGATTAAGCACCATCGCATTTTGATTCGCAATTGCGACAGCTACGAAGGTCTCACGCATGGCCACTTTATCCGCGTTGCGGTGCGTTCGGCGGAAGAGAATGAGCGGCTGGTGAATGCGCTGAGCGAAGAACTGAGGGCTACATGACGCAATTGGAATCGACGTTGCAGCAAATCAAACCGATCGACCGGAAATGGATCGACGCGGCCGCGCGTCATCAACTGGAACTGACCAAACCACCGGGCAGCCTCGGCCGCCTGGAAGAGATCGCCAACCGCATCGCGGCGATTCGCCAGAGCCTGGTACCCACCGCAACTGCGCCGCGCATCGTGATCTTCGCCGGCGACCATGGGGTGTGCGCCGAAGGCGTGAGCCCGTATCCAAGTGAAGTGACCGCGCAAATGGTGATGAACTTCCTGCACGGTGGCGCGGCCATCTGCGCACTGTCGCGCTCACTCGGCATTGAGTTGAAAGTTTGCGATGCCGGTGTCGCTTCGCCATTGCCCGCGGGCAGCGCCCTCATCGGCCACCGCGTGGCGAATGGCACGCGCAATTTCTGCGTCGAAGCCGCGATGACCGAAGTGGAACTGCACCAGGCTTTGGAATTGGGCATGGAGGCTGCCGCCGCGTCCGCCGCCGCAGGTTGCGATCTTCTCGGCTTCGGAGAGATGGGCATCGGCAATACGACTGCCGCCGCGGCCATCACTGCTGCGCTCACCGGGCAATCTCCGCTACACATCACTGGCCGTGGCACGGGCGCAGACGATGATTGCCTGCGCCGCAAGCAATCGGCGGTGCAGCGCGCACTTGACTTGCATTCAGCCGAACTACACACACCGTTGGGAATTCTACGCTGCGTAGGCGGTCTTGAAATTGCGGCCATGACCGGCTTCTGCTTGGGAGCAGCTGCGCACCGCGTCCCGGTTGTTGTCGATGGTTTCATCGCCACGGCCGCAGCCGCGTTGGCTTTGCGCACCTGCGAGGCATCCGCTGGATATATGTTTCTGGCGCACCGCTCCACGGAACCCGGCCATGCAGCGTTGGTTGCGTTGTTTGCCGATGCCCCGCTGCTCGACTTGGGGCTTCGCCTTGGCGAAGGCACCGGCGCGGCGTTGGCTATGAAAGTGATGCAGGGCGCGGTGGCGGCGTTGACGCAGATGGCGACGTTCGCCTCGGCCGGAGTTTCCAATCAGTGAGGCCGCTGCTTTCCGCCATCGCCTTCCTAACCCGCGTGCCCGTTGGCCGCTTCGCCGAATACAATGCCGAAGATGTGGGCCGTTCGGCGGGCTGGTTTCCCGTGGTGGGCAGTCTGCTTGGAGTCGTGTACTGCGCATTCGCCTTTGTGTTGCTGGGCCACCTGCCGATGGCGCTTATCGCAGTGCTACTTGTCGTCGCAGAAGCGCTGCTCACCGGTGCGTTGCACATGGATGGACTTGCTGATACTGCCGATGGATTCGGCGGTGGGCGCTCGGCGGAAGATGTCCTGCGCATTATGCGCGACCACGCCATTGGCACTTACGGCGGCGTTGCATTGATCCTACTCGCGGCTTTCAAAATCGCCGCCTTCGATGCCTTGCTGTGGCAGCCTAATTGGCCGCACGCACTGATCGTGATTCCCGCGCTGAGCCGCTGGTCGATGTTGCTGCTCACCACTTCGTTGCCATACGCACGGCAGTCGCAGTCGGCTGCCGACGGCATGGGGCGAGCGGCTATGTTGTGGGGCACGCTCAGCATTGTGGTGTTGATGGTGATTGCCGGCCAAGCGCGTGGCTGGTTCGCCGCGGTCGCCATGGTTTCCGTTACCAGCTGCTTCGGACTTTACTGTAAGCGCCGCATCGGCGGCATCACCGGCGATACGCTTGGCGCCAATCTGCAGTTGAGCGAGTGTGCGGGGCTGATCGTATTTCTATGGACAACACAAATCGCGTAACCCGTCTTTGGCTGGTCCGCCACGGCGCGCCGGAGCTTCACATGCGCGGCCGGTGCTATGGCGCTCTTGATATTCCGCTGTCCGAGGAAGGCCGCTCGCAGGCTCTTCAAACAGCCGAATACCTCTCCAAAGAGCCCCTGTCCGCTATCTATTCGAGTCCACTCACTCGCGCGGCGGAAAGCGCTGCAATCGTTGCCGGCCCGCATTGCTGTGCGGTCCAAACAACGCCCGACTTGTGCGAATTGAATTTCGGCGCACTGGAAGGACTGACCTTCGACGAAGTCTCCGCCGCCCATCCCGAGCTTTACCAGGAGTGGATGCGCTCGCCCACCGAAGTGCTGTTTCCAGGCGGCGAAAGCTTTTCAATTATGCGCACTCGCGTCCTTCGCGCCTTTCACCAGATCCGAAGCCAGCACGATGGCCACTCGGCGGCCATCGTCAGCCACGCCGGGGTCAACCGCATCCTTCTCGGTTGGGCGCTGCAAGTGCCGGACTCACATGTATTCCGCATCGGCCAGGACTACGCCGCCGTCAATCTGCTGACTTTCAGCAATGATTTTCCCGCCGTCTCGCTGCTCAACTACACGCATTACAAATCAAGATAGAATACATAGCGTCTATGACACGATCCACATTTCTCATGCTTGGCGCGGGAGCCCTGTTGCCTGCACAATCCACATCCGCCTTAGGGCTTTTCGAAACCGCTGCTGACGTCGGTAATCCGGAGCTCAAAGGGTCCTCCGCTTACGACGCAGCGAAGAACGAGTACCGACTCAGCGGCGCGGGCGACAACATGTGGGCGAAGGCCGATCAGTTCCAGTTTCTGCACAAGAAACTAAGCGGCAACGCGCGCATCTCCGCCACCATGCAATTTGTCGGCACCGGCGCAGTGGCTCATCGCAAGGCCGGCATCATGATGCGCAAGACGCTGGATGGCAATTCGCCCTACGTTGACGCGGTGGTGCATGGCGACGGCCTCACTGCAATCCAGGTGAGAGAAACCGTTGATGACATTTCGCGCGGCTTCCGCTTCCCGGTGGTGGGCCCCGCGCGATTCGCACTGGAACGCCGCGGTTCAGTTTATTCCATGTGGCTTGGGAAGCCCGATGGATCGTTCGTTGAATTGGGTTCGATTCAGGCGCCGGTGGCGGGCGAGGTCTACGCGGGCTTGTTTGTCTGCTCGCACAATGTGAAGATCGCTGAGTCGGCCATCTTCAGTGATGTTACGATTGAGCCGCTGGCCCCAACGCCCGCGCCCGCCAAGAAGAAAAAGTAACACAGCTTAGGGACCACGCAAAAATAACTGCACATTGACTGCGCGGTACCACGTGGCATAGGGAGACTCCAATGTCGTCTACTTTTTCGCGAAGTGCAGCAAAATACGCCCGTTGGCCGGCCATTATCCGAAAAAGAGCAGTTGAACGCATCTGGGAACGGTATCTCCAACATTTGGCATCGGTTGCATGGAACGTGCGAGTCACCCCCCGAGTGACTCGCATTGCGGGGAGTGTCGCGTGGGGCAAACCGGGACATCCAGCCATTTTCCGGCAGAAATCGCCGGAAAACGGAGGCAGTCCCTGGTTTGCAGAGTCGTGCATTCCTGCTGAATTTATAGGCAACAGCTTTTTCCAGGATTATTGGCACGTTCGGAAACCGTAAGGGAGCGGTGGCTTTTTAGTTAAACCGTTTAATGCGAATATTGCGGAACCACGCCTCGTCATCGTGGTTCTGCAACGAAAACTGGCATTCCTTCGTGGGTTGCCCAGTCAGGAATTTGTACACATGCGAATCCTTGCCCCAGCGTTTCGCGCTGCCTGCTTCAACGGCCGGGTCATCGAGCGAACCCTTCATCACGAGTTCGCCATTCAGCCAATGCTCCACGTTCTTGCCTTTGACAATTAACCGAGATTGATTGAATTCACCCACCGGCTTGGCAGCGCTTTTGGTGGGCGGAATCATGTCGTACAGCGCGCCGGTTTGGTACTTGGGGCCGCGTTGCGCGTCCTTGTGCTTGTCGTTATCGATCATCTGGTATTCGAACGAAACCACGTATTGCTGACCTTTTTCGGGAACTCCGGCGATGGGATGCTGGTAGGAGTATTCCACCGCGTCTTCGAACTTCATCTTTGGCGGTTCCGTCAGCCACAGCCGATCTTGAATGCGATACTTCAACCCGGAATTACCACCAGCTGAGATCTTCCATTCCCAGCGCAATTCGAAATCCTTGTACTTCTCCTTGCTGTAAAGATCCTGGCGAAGTTTGGGCTTTCGCATGACCTTGATGCATTCGTTTTCAATCGAAAAGGAATCGGCTCCAGCGGCCTGCTCCCAGCCCTTCAATGTCTTGCCATCGAACAGTAGTTTGAAGCCTTCCTTCTTTTCTTCAGGCGTCAGGGCGTTCGTTTTTTGCGCCGCAAGCTGGGCGGCGAGTATCAGAAATGGAATTGCGAAACGGTACATACACCGATTAGCTTATCGCACATCGGGTTCCGCAAAGCAGTAAAGAGTGCTGCGCGTGCGCAGGTAGATCTTGTTGTCGACCAGTGCGGGCGTGGCGAAGATGTCCTCTTCGAAGTCCACCTGATACAAAATCTCCCACTGCGCGCCGGCCTTAAGCACGGAAACCTTGCCATGCTGGCTGGCAACGAAGACACGGCCAGCGCCGCCGACGGGCGATGAATAATATGTTTCCAGTGCACCGGTCAGCCGGCCCTGCTTGAGGATCTCGCCGGTCATGGGATTCACGGAACTGAGGATGCCGCCGTCTTTCACCAGATACAACACGCCATCGTAAACCAGCGGAGATGGCACGTTGGGCAGAAACTTCTGCATGCGCCAGAGGATGTTTTTGCTGTCCGTAATGTCGCCGCGCTCGCCACTGTGTTTGATGGCGAGCAGGTTGTTTCGCGCGGCCCGCCGCGCCACGTAGAACTTCCAATCGCGCTCGTCGAGAAAGCCATCGCCATTGAGATCGTTGTTCTCAAAACCGCGCGCCTGCTTGGGGTCGGCTGCGAGTTCTTCACGCGAAATCTTGCCGTCTTTGTTGGTGTCGAACTTTGCCAGCATCTCTTCGAACGGCGGAGTCACTGTGGGTGTTTCGGCTTCGCCGCCGCCCTCCCACCAATGGGCGTAGATCATGTCGCCAACGATGATGGGCGTGGACTTCGGTTGCCACGACATGCCGTTAATCCACCACAGCTTCTCGCCGGTATTGGCATTGTAGGAAATGAGATTGTACGAACCGGGCACGATCAGTTCAGGCGGGCCTTGCTTGGGGTGAAACAGCACTGGCGTGGAGTAGCTGCGTGTCACTTCCGGCCGCTCCACTTTGTATTCCACCTTGCCCGTGTTTTTGTTGAGTGCGATGACGTAGGAATTGGTGTCCTGATCGCAGAGCAGAATCAGAAGGTTTTCGTGGACGATGGGCGAAGAGCCGTGTCCATTGATGTTGTTGAACGGGCCCAGTGGCTTCTTCCACAACTCCACGCCGTCATAGTTGTAGGCAACCAAACCGTAATCGCCAAAGAAGCTGTACACGTTCTTGCCGTCCACAACCGGGCTGGGCGAAGCCGGCGAATTGGTTGGCTGATACTCTTCCAGGCGCGGGCGGGGAGCTTCTTTCTGCCACAGGATTTTGCCGGTCTTGCGATCCAGACAGATGGTGAAAAGCCTGCCGCCTTCGTCAACCACTTTCTCGCGCTTGGCGCTTTTCTTTTTGCCCATGATGGCCCCGGTGATGAAGATGCGGTTGCCGTCGATGACCGGTGAACTGTGGCCTTCCGGCAGTTCGGTCTTCCACACCACATTTTTGTTGGGGCCGAACTCAGCCGGCAGACTGGTCACCGTGGACACTCCGCCGCCATTTACGCCACGGAATTGCGGCCATTCCGCAGCCTGCGCGCTGAGGATTGCCAAAAAGAAGATTGCCGTCTGGGGCACGGGAAAATACATCCTGCTATCATATCCTGCGCGGGGACTGTCCGCGCCCATACCCGAATCGGAGGACTTGTAATGATCACACGCCGCGCTTCGCTCATGGCAGTTGCCGCACCGCAACAACGGAAGGTCGAGCGCGAGGTGTTCCTGCGGTCGCCGGGCAAAGGTGTTGCCGTCATGTCGATGGCATACTACACGAAGAAGTCGGGCGGAGAGATGACCTCCATCGAGGAACGATGGTCTCGTTCGGACACCATCGATGTGGCGTTCATTCGCCGCTCTTCGGATTATGGCAAAACATGGTCGACGTCTATTGAGCGCAGGACCGGCGAGAAGACAGCGGCCGGGATGATGCGCAGGCATCTTCGCGGAGGCTGGGTTGATCCGCGGACGGGACGCCTGATTGAATACTGGCTCGAAGGAGTACTTCCCAATGACGATCCCCTGGAAGGGTTGCGCCAATGGCGAATTTACTACTCAGTAAACGGCGGCCCAACGCACCAGATGATTCACAAAGGCGCGCAATACGATGAGCGCCACTGGCTACCCGATGTGGTTACAGGACAGAACTGCGCAATGATCGGCGAACGTACGTGCCTGCCCATCGCACGCAAAGACGGCGCTATTTTGTGGCCGCTGGCTATCTCGCCAAAGACCGCGGACGGCAAGCTGTACAATCCTGGCGGCGGCTACACCTATCACAACACGGGCGTCGTGATTTCGAAATGGCGCGGCGACAAACTGGAATTTGAGATGGGCCAACCCATCATTGCCGATCCTGTGCGCACCACGCGTGGCCTGGACGAGGCAGTCATCGCGCATCTTTCCAAAGATCGCCTCATCCTGATCATGCGCGGTTCGAACGACCGCAAGCCTGAGCTTCCCAGCTGGCGATGGATTTCGACATCCTCAGACGGCGGCTACACCTGGACCTCGCCCACACCCTGGACATTCAACGACAAGTCCACCTTCTATTCCCCCAGTGCGTGTTCGCAGCTAATCAACCATTCCGACGGCAAGATATATTGGATCGGCAACATCACTCCAGAAAACCCGCGTGGCAACCGGCCGCGCTATCCGCTGGTGATTGGCGAGGTGGATCAGGACACCGGCCTGCTGATTCGCGGATCGCTGCGCACCGTTGACGACAAGGCTCCCAATGAGGATCCGAT
This sequence comes from uncultured Acidobacteriia bacterium, assembly GCA_903881085.1. GTDB lineage: Bacteria > Acidobacteriota > Terriglobia > Bryobacterales > Bryobacteraceae > CAIRSA01. The sequence goes on along the minus strand of CAIRSA010000010.1, from coordinate 9,365 downwards.
CCTCACGCTATCAAACTTCTATGCCCGCGAAGACCGCCAGACAAAGGGCATCGCCGTGCACATGACGCGGCTCTTTGCCTTGCCCAACGGTTGGGAAGGTGACGCCTTTTTATATAGGCTGTAAGCCTGCCTCCTATCGCGTTAAACTGTTAGAGCAAAGATAATCAATATCTCGTTCTATTCGGAAGGGAGCGTTCTCATTGAAGTGGTTTGACTATGAAAGCCCAAAGACCGTCGAAGCAGCTGTTGCGCTGCTTGCCACGCCAGGCAAAAGCGTGCGTGCTCTGGCAGGCGGCACCGATCTGATTGTCCAAATGCGCACCGGGAGGCGCGAAGCGGACCTGGTTGTCGATATCAAAGCGATCCCCGAGTTGAATCAACTTGCCTTCGATGCAGCCGGTGGATTGACGCTCGGAGCCGCAGTGGAATGCTATCGCGTCTATCAGCACGACGAGGTGAAGAAAGCATATCCTGGGCTGATAGATGCGGCCTCGCTCATTGGCGGTACGCAGATTCAAGGCCGCGCGTCGATCGGCGGAAACCTTGCCAACGCTGCCCCCAGTGCGGACGTGGTTCCGGCACTGATTGCACTCAGCGCCACATGCGTTATTGCAGGCCCCGGCGGCGAACGCACCGTGCCGGTGGAAGAGTTCTGCTTGGCTCCTGGTAAGAACCAGTTGAAGCCCGGCGAATTGCTGGTGGCGATACGCATCCCCGCGCCCGAGGCGCATTCGGGCTCCAGCTATTTGCGCTTTATTCCGCGCAACGAAATGGATATCGCGGTCGCCGGCGCCGGCGTCAGCGTGGTGCTCGATGGCGATAGGATCGCCTCGGCCCGTATCGCTCTGGCATCGGTCGCTCCGACTCCGCTGTTCGTCCCCGAAGCCGGTGCGGCGCTTGCCGGCAAGCCTGCCGATGCCACTTCCATCGCTGCCGCCGCACAGATCGCGGCCAGCGCAGCAAAGCCCATCAGCGACATGCGCGGCACCGCCGAATACCGCACGCATCTGTGCGAAGTGTTGACCCGCCGCGCACTGCAAATCGCCATCGACCGCGCCAAGGAGGCAAACTAACATGCCATCGAAAATTCACGTTCAAGCCACCATTAACGGCCAGCCGGCGGAGTTTCTTTGCGAGCCGCGACAAAGCCTGCTCGAAGTCCTGCGCGACATCCTCGGCCTTACCGGCACCAAAGAAGGCTGCAACGACGGCAACTGTGGCGCATGCACCGTGATGATGGACGGCCGCATCGTCAACTCGTGCCTCGTGCTCGGCCCTGAGATTCAAGGCAGCACTATCACCACGATTGAAGGCATTGCCTGCGGCACGGAGCTGCATCCGCTGCAAACATCGTTTTTGAAGAATGCCGCGCTGCAGTGCGGAATCTGCACGCCGGGTTTCATCATTGCGTCGAAGGCGCTGCTGGACAATGAGCCGCATCCAGACGAGGAGCGAATTCGCTTCTGGCTGGCCAATAATCTTTGCCGCTGCACCGGCTACGACAAGATCGTCCGCGCTGTTCAGGAGGTGTGCCAATGAGCACAGTGAAAGAATACAAAGTCATTGGAACGCGCCCTGTTCGTCACGATGGCGCAGATAAGGTTACCGGCCGCGCGCTGTATGGCGCCGATTACTCGGCAGCAGGCCTGCTGCACGGCTTCGTGCTGCGCAGCCCGCATGCGCATGCGCGCATCGTAAGCATCGATACCAGCAAGGCCGCAGCATTTCCGGGGGTACTGGCTGTTGTGACGGCCGCCGATCTGCCCGAAAGCGGCGACCGCATGGTCGACCTGGGCGAAGGCGAAGTGCCGCTGAGCCATGTGCGCGGCAACATTTTTGCGCAGGGCAAGGCGCTGTATCGTGGACACGCGATCGCCGCGGTTGCCGCCGCCAGCCCGCATGTGGCAGAAGAGGCCGCGGGCTTGATCGAAGTCGTCTACGAACCGCTCGAAGCAGTTTTGACCGCACCCGCCGCAATGCGTGAAGGCGCTCCGGTGCTGTATGGCGAATCGAACGTTTCGCATCAATTCCAGCATGTGAAGGGCGACGTGGCCGAAGGCTTCCAAGCCGCCGATGTCATTGTGGAACGCGAGTTTACCACATCCACGGTGCATCAAGGCTACATCGAGCCGCAGAACGCCTCGGCATTCTGGTCAAGCGATGGACGTGTTAGCGTGTGGACCAGTACGCAAGGCGCGTTCATTGTGCGCGATGTTATGGCTGCGGTGCTCGACATTCCGGTGTCGCAAGTGAAAGTCACGCCGATGGAGATCGGTGGCGGATTCGGCGGAAAAATCCCTGTTTATCTCGAACCGGTTGCCGCATTGCTATCGAAGAAGACCGGCAAGCCGGTGAAACTGGTGATGTCGCGCAAGGATGTGTTTGAAGGCACCGGGCCCACGCCTGGCAGTTTCATGCGCGTGAAGATGGGCGCAAAGAAAGATGGCACCATCACCGCGGCACAGGCCTATCTCGCGTTTGAAGCCGGCGCTTATCCGGGCGCCATGGTCGTGCCCGCATCGATGACGGTGTTTGCCGCCTACGACATCGAAAACGGTTTGATCGATGGCTTTGACGTGTTGGTTAACAAGCCCAGCACGGCGGCCTATCGCGCGCCAGGTGCGCCGAATGCAGCGTTCGCGGCGGAATCGGTGGTGGATGAACTGGCCGAAAAGCTCGGCATGGATCCTGTCGAATTTCGATTGAAGAACGCGGCAAAAGAAGGCACGCGCCGCATGGATGGCCCGAAATTCCGCCGCATCGGTTGCGTGGAGGTTCTGGAAGCGATCAAGAACCACCCGCACTATAGCGCTCCGCTTGGCGGCCCAAATCGTGGGCGCGGCATCGCCATCGGCTTCTGGTTCAACATCGGCATGGAGTCAAGCTGCAACATCAGCGTGAACTCCGATGGCACCGTGAATCTGGTCGAAGGCTCAACGGACATCGGCGGCACACGCACCTCCATCGCCATGCAGGCGGCCGAGGTGTTGGGCATTCCGGTGACGGACGTGAACCCTTCCGTGGTCGACACCGACTCCATCGGTTGGACCAATCTCACTGGCGGCAGCCGCACCACGTTTGCCACTGGCTGGGCTGCTTATGAAGCTGCGCTTGATATTGTCCGCCAGTTGAAAGAACGTGCGGCGAAGTTGTGGTCTGTCGATGTCTCTGAGGTCGAATTTGCTGACGGAGTCTTGAAGTCCTCTGCGGGAACTATGACCATTAAGGAGATCGCGCCGAAGTTGAATGGCACCGGCGGGCCGGTTGTTGGCCGCGCCACGGTAAACCCGAAGGGCGTGGGCGGCTCGTTTGCCGGCAACATTGTCGACGTGGAAGTCGACCCTGAAACCGGCAAGACCACGATCTTGCGATTCACCGCTGTGCAGGATGTCGGCAAGGCGATCCATCCCAGCTACGTAGAAGGCCAGTTGCAGGGCGGCAGCGTGCAGGGCATTGGTTGGGCGCTCAACGAAGAGTATTTCATGCGCGACGATGGAACCATGATGAATTCCAGCTTCCTCGATTACCGTATGCCGACGATTCTGGATCTGCCGATGATCGACACGGTGCTGGTTGAGGTTCCGAACCCTGGCCATCCGTTCGGTGTGCGCGGCGTGGGCGAAGCGAACATCGTGCCGCCGCTGGGTGCGATCGCGAATGCGATCTACCGCGCCATTGGCGTTCGCATGAACCATCTGCCGATGAGCCCTCCCGCTGTTTGGAAGGCCATCGCAAGCAAGTAAGAAGCCATGGCAACCATCTTCATCCCGGCGATGTGGCGCAATGATTTTGGCGGAGCGAAAGAGGTCTCCGCCCAGGGCGCCACGGTCGCCGAAGTGGTTGCCGATTTGGCCTGCTCGTATCCGTTGATTTACGAAAAGCTGAAGGCGAACGTTTCCATCGCGGTCGATGGGGAAGTCACTCCGATGGGGCTGTTGGAGACGATTCAGCCCGATAGCGAAATTCACTTCATTCCCGCCATCAAAGGTGGCGCATGCTGAACAGGCGCGAGTTTATTGGCGCCGCTGCACAGGCCGCGCTGCCTCGGCGTCCTAATCTGCTGTACATCGTAGCCGACCAGTGGCGGGCACAGACAACGCCCGGTTCGAAAGATCCCAACCTGATTGCGCCGAATCTCGAACGGCTGACGAAAGAAGGCATTCACTTCTCGCGCTGCTATGCATCAAACCCCGTGTGCACGCCATCGCGCGCGGCGATGCAGACCGGCAAGTTTTCGCATGCCTGCAACATGCCGCACAACGATCTGCTTTTGCCGCTCACTGAAAATACCATTGCGGCGGAACTCGGCAAAGCCGGCTACAAAACCGGTTATATCGGCAAATGGCATCTGGATGGAGAGGAACGCCCTGGCTTTGTCCCGCCAGGTCCGCGCCGCCGCGGCTATCAATATTGGGCGGCCTTCAATCGCGGCCATTTCTATTACAAGTCCACTTACTATCGAGATACTCCGGAACCGATTCCGCACAGCGGTTTCGAGCCAGACTACCAGACGCAATTGGCGATGGATTTCATTGAGGCGAATAAGGCTGACCCATGGTACATGTTTCTTAGTTGGGGACCACCGCATACGCCGCGCACCCCGCCGGAGCGCACTAAGGACAAGTACAAGCCGGAGTCCTTCTTTTTGCGCGAAAACGTTCCAGCTGCTTATGAGAAGCAAGCCCGCATCGGCCATGCCGGTTACTACGGCCTGTGCACGGCGCTCGATGAAAACATCGGACTGTTGTTGAAGAAGCTCGATGCTCTTGGCCTCGTAGAAGATACGATCGTTGTCTTCACTTCCGATCACGGCGACATGCTCGGTTCGCGCGGCTTGGAGTACAAAGGTCTTCCGTTTGAGGAGTCGTGTGCAATCCCGTTTGTCATGCGTTATCCGCGGAAGCTGAAGGGCGGGGAAGAGCGCGAAACACTGATGTCCAATGTCGACCACATGCCCACGCTGCTGCGCATGTGTGGCGTGGAGCCGCCCTCCAGCGTACAAGGCCGCGATTTGAGCGAACTGATTCTGACCGGGCAGGGCGACGAGCCCTCGTCCATTTATGCCGAAGGCAAGCTGAACAGCTTGCAGGAATGGCGCATGGTAGTGCGCGGGTATGACAAGCTGGTGGTCGATGCAAAGTTGAAGGCGACTCATCTCTACAACCTGGCTTCAGACCCATTTGAAAAGGAAAATCTGGTTACTTCAACGCGGCACTTACGCATCCGCGACGAGTTGCTGGCCTTACTCAAGAGCTGGCGTTTCAAAACCGGCGACCGCGTGCCGTATCCTGTGAAGAAGACCGAAAACGAGGAGGCCTGATGGATCGACGATCATTTCTAAAGACCCTTGCCGTAGCGCCAGTCGCCATGGCCGCAGCCGCCACGCGCAAGCCAAACATTATCCTGATCCTTGCCGACGACCTGGGCTATGCCGATGTAGGCTTTACCGGCGTGAAGGACATCCGCACGCCGAACATCGACCGCATTGCGCATGAAGGCGTCACGTTCACCAACGGCTACGTGTCGCACCCATTCTGCAGCCCCACGCGTGCGGGCCTGATGACGGGTCGCTACCAGCAGCGCTTCGGTCATGAGAACAATCCGGCATACGAGCCGATGGACCCGGACATCGGCCTGCCGCTCAGCGAAACGCTGCTTCCTCAATATATGCGCAAGGCCGGCTACCATACCGGCATCATCGGAAAATGGCACCTGGGCGCAACGGCGAAGCATCACCCAACGGCGCGTGGCTTCGACGAGCAATTTGGTTTCATCGGCGGCGGCCACGATTATTTCAAGGCCAGCATGGAGCCGGACAAGCGTGAATACAACATCCCGATTGAGCGCAACGGCAAGCCGGTGGAATTGAAGGAATATCTGACGGATGCCTTTTCGCGCGAGGCCGTCGAGTTCATCCATCGCAACGCAAGACAGCCGTTCTTTCTGTACCTGGCCTACAACGCGCCGCACACGCCGCAGCAAGCGCCTGACAAATATCTGGACGCCTACGCCAACATTGCCGATCCGGTGCGCCGCAAGTACGCATCCATGATTCTCGGCGTGGATGAAGGTGTCCGTGGTGTGCTGCAAGCCCTGAAGGATGAGAAGCTGGAAGAAGACACGCTCGTCTTCTTCTTCAGCGATAACGGCGGACCGATTGCCGTGAACGGCTCGCACAACACGCCTTATCGCGGAGCCAAGGGCCAGGTCTATGACGGCGGCATCCACGTGCCCTTTGCGGCGCGCTGGAAGGGGCGCATACCCGCTGGAAAGAAATTGGCGGATCCGGTCATCTCACTTGACGTTTTCGCCACCTCGACCTCGCTTGCTGGAGTCACGCCGCCCAACATCGATGGCGTCGATCTGATGCCGCACATTCTCGGTCAGGCCAAGCAGCCGCCACATCAGCGGCTGTTCTGGCGCACCGGGGGAGGCGCGTCCTTTGCCGTTCGGGAAGGCCGCTACAAGCTTGTTAAGATCGGTGCGAATCCTTCGGCGTTGTACGACCTGGAAGCTGATATTTCGGAAACGACAGACATCGCCGCCAGCAATCCGGATGTCCTGGTTCGCTTGGAAGCGGCCCGGCTTGATTGGAACAAGCAGCTGAAACCGCCACTTTTCCAAAGTCCCCAACCCGCCGCGAAGAAGAACAAAAAAGCATGATGAAACCAGAAGAGATTGCCAAAGCCGGCTGTGCACCGAAGAACAGTTTCGAAGATCCGATGGATCATCTGCTCGCATGCCACCGGCGCATTGAACAGCGCCTTGATTCGCTGGATCTGGTAGCCGCCAACATGGATGCCAAACCTGTAGAGGCGCGCGATGCATTGAAAGCTGCCTTTAAGTATTTCGACACCAATGGCCATTGGCATACCGAAGACGAAGAGATCAGCATCTTTCCCAGGATTGAAACGCAACTTAACGACGAAGAGCGCCTGTTCGTAACGCAACTGGAAGCTCAGCATCATCGAGCAGAAGCCTGCTACTCAACGTTGAAAGCAGCGGCCGTCTCATTGGATGACAACCTGCGCACGGCCATCGCAGAGTTCAACGCCATCTACCGCGAACACATTGCAACGGAAGAGTCCCAACTCATCACCATCGGAAGAAAGTATCTGTCCGCTGAGCAGTTGACGCTGATCTCAGCCGAGATGAAGCAACGGCGGGGCCTTTCGTAACCAATCGTTACGGTTCGCCGTCTATCGTGGAAACGACAGCCGGGGCATCCACTTTGTAAACATAGATGGCGTGCCCAGGCCTGCCGATCGGCTCCATCTTGCGGAAGTTCTCGTAGTAATCCTTGTATTTTGTCTGGAACAGAAAGCCGGGAATCAGGCTGGCGCTAATCGCGTAGTAGCCGGGTTCTGGCACCCATTTCTCGCCACGTGCGTATTTTGCTTCCCACGGCGGCGGAATCAACTCCATTTCCTTATCCGTGAAATAGTGCTGCGGAATGTCGAGCCCGAAATAGGACAAGCGTATCTTCTTGATGCCGTTCTGACGGCAGAATGCGGCAGTATCAGGCAAAGCCTGTCCCCAATCCAGATTACTGTCGGCGAGATAAAGCAGGCCTTGTCCTGGTCCACCTGCCAGCATGTTGAAGAAGGTGATGCCGTGCGGATAAACGCCAATCGAGGTGACTGCGATCCAAGTGACAAGCGCCCCGGCAACGACGAACCGGCGCGATCCAACTAGCCAAAATAGGCCTGCGCCCGCCACCAGGATGCCGAACGGAAATGCCGGCAGGATTAATCTTAGTCCAAGTTGAAACGTTGAGAGCGAGGCCAATCCAACATAGATGATTGGCGGTAGCAACAGAAAAAATGCGTTCACGCGATGTTCCGGCCTCCAGATCCACAATGCTAATCTGACCAGTCCGAGTAACATCAGAAGTTGAAAGCCATGTTGTAATTTCAGGGCTATGGCAATTAGAAAATAGTAAGGATGCCCGCCTGTATACAGATTGCCAAGCAGGTAAACCGGGCTTGCCGCCGCATTCGAAAAGAACAGCTCCGTGCAACCTTCCCACAACAGTCTTGGAAGGGGGAGGACACGGAACAGATTGGATGCCAGGGCGATAACCTGGGGCATGCCACGATAGACGGCCTTGCCCAAATCGGCGGTAGTGAGCAAGCGGGTGTCGAGTTGGAACAAGGCCAGCATTCCCACATAAAGCAAAGCAAAGGTCCCGGCGATGGCGGCTGCGCAGCTCAGAGGCGTTCGCCATAATCGTAGGGCAAGCAATAGAGGCGCAATTCCAACCAATATCAACAATGACATTTTGGCGGAACAAGCCAGCACCAGTGCCGCCGCCAGCCAACCGATTGCCGCATTGGAAGGTGTGCGCCAGAAGCGCCAGGCACGATACCAGAAAAAGAAGAAAGTGAATGCCGCGGCGTGGTCGTTCTTAAACAACGACCCATGGCCCATTGCTGTAGGCTCAGCCACAAACACGAACGCCAGCAACAGACCCGTTAAGGGAGAGAACAGTTGCCGGCCCCAAGCCCAAAGCAGGAGTGCTGTCATCAAGGGGAAGACGGTCAATGCCATCCGGCTGACGAAGAACAAACGTCTGGTTTGCTCGCGCCCAAGGCGGACCATTGTCTCCGCGGCAATAGGTGCTTCCTGCTGCGAGTTCCAGACATCGGGATAGTCGTAGGGAATGGGGAGCTTGAAAAACAACGAGGGCCAGCCGCCTGCCAATTTGATCAACGGCGGCATGTCGCCCGGTTTCAGTACATCGTTGCCATGCCAGTAAAAGTGCGAAGAGATTAGATGGCCAGGTTCATCCACCGTGATGCCAACACGCCAGGCCTGGAACCCCAAGGCGCAAATCAGCACTGCGAGAATCGCGAACAACGCGAAGCGTTCCTGTTTGGAGGGCTTCGCGGCCTCTCTATTTCCTAACATCACCCCGTCCCTCAAGAGCCGGATAAAACCGGCCAAAACCCATGAATATCGGCAGGTAGAGAATTCGTACCGAATGGTCTGCCTGCACGGCAATGTGAAAATGTTACCACAGTGACTTAGGCACTGCACAAAAACAACTTGACCTTGACTGCGCGAGCCCACGTGGCGCGGCTACTCCTGCCCAAGGTCACTAAGCCGTTTTTCTTAAGCCAGGCGTTGAACAAATCCATAGAAAGCGCCGGGAAAGACTGCTTAGGAACCACTCACAAATAACTTCACATTGACTACGCTGGACCATGTGGCGCAGGCACTCCTGCCCAATGTCACTAAGCAGTTTTTCTCGGTGCTTTCTTTGGCTTGGCCGCTTTTGTCTTCGTGGCGACTTTTCGTTTTGGAAAGGAACAAGGGCGTGGCCAAATCTCGCGGGGGAAACTGCGCCTAGCTCGGCGCGGAAG
>CAIRSA010000009.1 GCA_903881085.1 uncultured Acidobacteriia bacterium | reverse complement strand
CGTAACAGTTCAGGTACCTTGGTCGAATTAGCTGGACAAAACCAGCCTGATCGTTTATCGTAGGGTGGATGAGTGCGGAGCCAACTCGCGGCAGAGGCCAATCCAGAGCAGCGGCAAATCGCCATGAGCACACCAACAAGAGTGGTCCGGAACGATGGCAACATGAAAGCGAGCGGCTTGAGCGCGAGAATGAAGCCCTTCGGCGTAAGTTAATCGATCGCGAAAAACAAATCGCGGATGCCGAAAAACAAATCGCCGAGCGCGACAAGCAGATTGCCGATCTGGAACGCCAACTGGCATTACGCAAGCGCAACTCTACGAACTCCTCCAAGCCGCCTTCTTCCGACGGTCTGACCGGTTTCGAGAGACCGCGCGGCAGTAAGAACAAAAGCAAACGGAAACCGGGCGGCCAACCCGGGCACGCCGGGAGCCATCGCCCGTTGGTGCCCACCGCTGAGGTGGACAAAATCGAAGTAATGCTGCCGAACGAATGCAGGCACTGCTTGCTACCTCTGTCGCAAGATCCCGGCAAGGTGGCCACGCAAGGAGAGTCGCGGCGGCATCAGGTGACGGAAGTGCCACCAATAAAGGCGTACGTCACTGAATATCAGTTTCCCAGCGTGGTTTGTAACGGCTGTGGAAAAGTGACCTGTATGCAACTGCCAGCAGAAATCGCGGGACACTTTGGGCCACAACTGACCGCGCTGATTGCCTATATGACGGTAAAGTGCCGGCTGCCGCGGCGGGCAGTGGAAGCCATGCTGTCCGACGTGCTGGGCATCGAGATGAGTCTGGGGAGCACACAGAAAGCCTGGCAGGAAGTCAGTCAGGCCGTCGATGGCCCTATTGGTGAATTACAGGAGCAGTTGGCGCACCAAGCCGTACTGAATGTGGATGAGACCAGTTGGCGCACCAATGGGGCCAAGCGCTGGATCTGGGCACTGGTGGCGAGCCAGTTCGTGTTCTACACTGTAGCCATCCATCGAAACACGGCGGTACTGGTTTCGTTGTTAGGAGCGGTTTTCCAAGGGATTATTTGCAGCGACCGGTTTTCAGCCTATCTCAAATACCATTCCGCCGGCAGAATGCAATATTGTTGGGCGCACTTGAAGCGCGACCTGCAAGGCATTCTCGACCGGTCGCAAAGCTTGGAGGCCAAGCGCTTCGCGCGGGATGCATTGGCGCAATATGGAAAGATGTTTCGGTTGTGGTGGAAGTTTCGCGCCGGCCTTATCGACCGCACCCAGTTGATCGACCGGTGCAAGCCAATCAAAAGCAAGTTCCGCTCGCTGGCAGTGTCCTATTGGGATAGCTGTGACAGTGAAACAGCCAATTTAGCCAATGCCTTTGGGGCGCATCATGAGCGGCTGTTTACTTTCCTGGAAGAACCCGGCGTGGAGCCAACCAACAATGCAGCGGAAAGGGCGTTGCGAACTGCTGTCCAGTGGCGCAAAATCAGTTTCGGAAATCGCAGCAGTGAAGGTGAGCTCGCCGTCGGCCGCTTGTTAACAGCGGTGCAGACTTGCAGAATGCAGAACCGTCATGTGTTGGGGTACCTTACTTCAGCCGTGATTTCCCACCGCCATCGAACTCCGGGCCCCACGCTGTTGCCGCCGGAACCTACCACCTGAACTGTTACCGGCAAAGCGAGCGCGACCAAACAGTAATCGCCAACGCCGAGGGCTTGGATTTCCTTGTACTCGACGAACTCCATACCTATCGCGGCCGGCAGGGTGCGGATGTCGCGATGCTAGTCCGTCGCGTTCGCGACCGTCTGTGCAGGCAAAAGGCGCCAATCTGCATCGGCACCTCTGCAACAATGGCAAATGAAGGCGAGGATCAAACTCGTGCAGCGGCGGTCGCAAAGGTTGCTACGCGCCTCTTCGGGATCAAGGTCACCCCGGACGCCATCATTGATGAGAGCTTAGAACAAGCCACTGACGAAACGCTGTCTATTTCCGCCACTGACTTGGCACAGGCCGTAGACTCCGAAGTGCCCTCATCACTCACTGACGATGCTCTACGCCAGAATCCGCTGGCCATATGGATCGAATTGCAAATCGGGCTCAAAGACGGCCAGCGGCTGACCCGCCGTGAACCCATCACTATCCGCGAGGCCGCAGCGCGGTTAGCGAAGGATGCCGGGCGTGACGAGTCACGTTGCCGGACGCAACTACAGGACATGCTCACATTAATGAGCAGGCCCGCCGCGGATCGTGACGGAACAGGGGATCGCGCATTCCTGGCCTTCAAGCTTCATCGGTTCATCTCCGGAGCTGGCTTTGTCTACGCAACCCTGAAGGGAACTGGCCAGCGCCGAGTAACGCTCGAAGGACAGCGCTTTGATCCGGACGACCCCGGCTCTCGCCTTTATCCGACATTCTTCTGCAGGACATGCGGACAGGAGTTTCATCCTGTAATCCTCGTTGACAAGGATGGCACTCGTCAGGCGCTTCCGAGAGCAATTGATGAGACCCCAATAGAAGACGAAAACACGGTTGAGGAAGCCGGGTATCTGATGCCGGAACCTCACAACGATCCGGATTATAGTTTCTCCGGCGAAGCAGAAGATTTTCCTGAAGAATGGACGGAAATCGGACCAGGCGGTCTGCGCCGAGTGAAGCTTGGCCGGAATCCAAACAAGCCTCGGCGCATCGCGGTCAACGCAGCGGGTGCAATTGAAGAAGGTGGCAGGAAATCACTTTTTCTCCCAGGCAAGTTCCGGTTCTGTCCAAACTGCAAAGATCAACCCCCGGGGCAGGCGCGCGAGATCAACAAGCTTGCCGGTCTCTCCGCTGAGGGACGAAGCTCGGCCACAACCCTGCTTGTATCGAGCGCTCTACGCTGGATGAATCGGCCCACAAACAAAGTTCTTGCCGATAAGCGAAAGCTGTTGGGTTTCACAGACAATCGTCAGGATGCAGCTTTGCAAGCCGGACACTTCAACGACTTTCTTTTCGTGTCGCTCTTCCGCGCGGCGACACTCGCTGCCGTTCGTGCAGCCGGCCCGGATGGCCTAGGCGACGACGAGTTCGGAAGGCGTGTTCAGTCAGCCCTCAAGTTCACTTCGACAAACAAGGATCGGCGGCCCGAATGGTTGTCCCGCCCCGATGTGGTGGGAGTTGGGCTGATTGAGGCGGAACGCACTCTCGCTCGCGTGCTCGCTCACCGTGTTTGGGCTGATCAGCGTCGTGGCTGGAGGTTCACTAACCCGAGCCTCGAGGAACTCGGACTGATCCGCGCCGCCTATGTCGGCCTTGACGAGTTGGTAGCCGAGCCCGAAGCCTTCGCAAAGGCTGCTCCTGAGGTCCAGAGCCTCACACCAGAAAAACGCAGGCAGGCGCTCGTCATACTTCTGGACACACTGCGTCGAGGGTTGGCCGTGACGGCCGATGCTTTGGATCCCGCCATGGTTGATATCATCGCAACCGCCGCACGACAGACGCTGCGCCATCCATGGTCCATCGCCCAACAAGAGAATCTTCGCATCGCTTCAGCCCTAATGCTGGAAGCACCGAGCCGCGAGGATGTCAGGCTGCGGAGCGAGCCTCTGATTGTTCGCGGCGGGCCGCGGAGCAGATTGGCCAAGCAACTCAACCGCAGTGAAATCTGGGGCGAGCGTCTCTCCGCAAAGAGGTATATGGAAGTTGTAGGCTCGCTTCTGGCAATCGCAGAACATTACCAGCTTGTCCGCCGCGTACCGACGACCTTTGACATGGATGGCTGGAGGCTCGAAGCAAATGCAATTCGCCTGGTGGAAGGCAATGGCCGCGAGGACGCGAAACCAGTCAACAAGTACTTCGTCAGTCTCTACGAAACCCTCGCCAGCACATTAGCACAAGGAGGAGAAGGTCTCTTCGGGCTTGAAAGCCGCGAGCATACGGCACAGGTCGAACAGGAACGGCGCGTATGGCGTGAATGGCGCTTCCGCTGGGGTGCCGAAGATCGAGACAAGCTGGAACGCGACAAAGAAAAACTGCGCGAAGAAGGCGAGCCGAACGTGTTCCTGCCTGCACTTTTCTGTTCGCCAACCATGGAACTCGGCGTCGATATTTCCGCCCTCAACGCCGTCTATCTTCGCAATGTCCCGCCAACTCCCGCCAACTATGCCCAGCGCTCCGGCCGCGCCGGGCGTTCAGGCCAGGCTGCTCTGATTGTTACCTACTGCGCGGCCCAAAGCCCCCACGACCAACACTATTTCTCCAAGCCACAGGAAATGGTGAACGGTATCGTTCGTCCGCCCGCTCTGGAGCTGGCAAACCGCGATCTGATTGAATCCCATCTTCATGCGGTCTGGCTCGCCGAATCCGGGCAGAACTTGAAAGAGGATATCCCGCATGTACTCGACCTCAGCATAGGCCATTTGCCCATTCGCAAGGAGATCGAAGACAACATCTCCACGCCCGAACTCGGAAAGCGTGCAAGTGTGGCTATGCTCCGCATCCTGGACAGCGTGAGTGCGGAGCTTAACCCCTCGAACGCCCCGTGGGCCGAGGACCGCGGAGCTTTCGTCACCGGAATCTCCGCCGCCGCACCGGGCCGGTTCGCCGCCGCTTTCGACCGCTGGCGGCAACTCTACTTAAGTGCCCACGCACAGTTAATGGAAGCCAACCGCAAGTCCGAAATGCACGGGCTCAGCGGCAATGAACGCCGCGATGCAAAGATCGCCCAGGCTCAATCCAATGAGCAACTCGCCCTGCTCGAAAAAGGACGTTCCACCGGCGGATCGGACTTCTACACCTACCGCTACCTCGCCACGGAAGGCTTCTTGCCGGGTTATAACTTCCCGCGCCTTCCCATCTACGCCTATGTCCCGGCACTCGGTGCCGGAGGCCCCAAAGCCGCCTATCTGCAGCGTGCGCGCTTCCTCGCCATTGCCGAATTCGGACCACGCAGTTTGATCTACCATGAGGGGCGTGCCTTCCGTGTTCACAAAGCAAAGCTCTCGCCGGAACTCCGCACAGCCGAAGGTGGACGCCTTGCAACAAAGACCCTGTTTGTCTGCAACCAATGCGGAGCGGCCCATGATGATGAGCCCGAACGCTGTCACGTCTGCAGCGCAAACATGGGCGACGTAAATCCCATCCGCAACATCGTCCGAATAGACAACGTCGAAACCCAGGCGGCCGAGCGAATCACCGCCAACGATGAAGACCGGCAGCGCCAGGGCTTCGAAATCCAAACCGTATTTTCCTGGCCGCAGCGCGAAGGGCGTTTCGATGTCGAATCCGCCATCGCGCAGGATGAACATGGACCCATCCTTAGAATCGACTATGCGCCAGGCGCAACAATCAGCAGGGTAAACAAAGGCCTTCGCCGCCGCAAGAAAAAGAGCCTTCTCGGCTTTGGCATTGAACCAGCCTCAGGCCGTTGGGTTGCCGGTCCGGAGGATGAAGAGGAAGATCAAGCCCTGCCGGACAAAGCCGTCGTTCAGCGGATCGTGCCCATCGTCGCGGACAACAAAAACGCCGCGTTGCTCAGGTTGGCTGCGGAACCGCAGTCCAGCATTACAACAACTTCCCTCCAACATGCATTCACGCGCGGACTCGAAACCGTCTTCCAGTTGGAGGAAGGCGAGACACTTACCGAACCCGTGCCGGGAAGGGATGACCGAAAGGCCATTCTCACATTTGAATCCACCGAAGGCGGCGCCGGGGTGTTGACGCGTCTAGTCTCAGAGCCAAAGCGACTCTCCGAAGTCGCCAGGGCGGCCCTGGGCCTGATGCATTTTCAGAATCTCGAACATGCAATTTCTACAGGTGATCCGGCTCACCTTATCCAAGATCCGGCAGCCAATTGCGTCAAAGGCTGCTACCGGTGCCTCCTCTCCTATTACAACCAGCCGGATCACGAATGGATTGATCGTACTGATCCGGAACTCTTGGAACTCCTGCTTCGCCTTGCTCGCTGCCAGGTCGTTCCCGTCGTGTCGAAGCAACTTGGCACAACGGAGGATATGAACCGCTGGGGCTTGCCCGCTCCAGACGCCAGTCCGCTCGTCATCGGCGAAGCTGCCTTCCCTCTAGTCTGGCGCTCTCACCTCGTGGTAGCGTCGGAGTTGGCTATCACTCCGGAACAACAATCGGCCCTCGAAGCTCTCGGCTTCTCCTTCGTTCAAATCGAAAACAATAATGCCAGCGAGCCCCCAACCGAACTCAAAAGCTTGCTGGGAGTTCAGCAATGAGCACGCAGTTTGCCCCAGGAGATCTCGTCTTTGCTCGCGGACGGGAATGGGTAACCATGCCCTCCCCGGAAGCCGACTGGCTCTGCCTACGGCCTCTTTCCGGCGCCGAAGCGGACATCCAATATCTGCGCCCCGAACTGGAACGAGACCCAGTGCGATCTGCACGGTTCGGCTTGCCAGACGCGAGCGTGCTGGCCACGCAGGACGCCGCAAGAATCCTCGCCGATGCCCTTCGCCTCTCTCTCCGCAGAGGCGCTGGTCCCTTCCGTTCCGCCGCACGGCTCGGCTTCGAACCACGCGCCTATCAACTGGTCCCCTTGTTGATGGCACTTCGCCTGCCCACTGTTCGTCTCATGATCGCCGACGATGTTGGTATCGGTAAAACCATCGAAGCTGGCCTCATCCTCCGCGAACTCATTGATCGCGGCGAGATCGATCACATCGCCGTCCTCTGTCCGCCTCACCTCGTCGAACAATGGACCACCGAACTCAAGACCAAATTCGACCTCGACGCCGTGGCCGTAACCGCCGCCACCGCAGCCCGCCTGGAACGAGGGCTTCCGGCCTCGCAAACGCTCTTTGACGCCCACCCGTTCACCGTCGTCAGCCTCGACTACATTAAGGCAGACAAGCGTCGCGAGAGCTTCGCACTCTCCTGCCCTAAGACTGTCGTTGTCGATGAGGCACACGCCTGCGTGGGCGCGCACCAGGGCAGGCAACAGCGCTTTGAACTTCTCAAGCGTCTATCCGAAGACCAGGAACGCCATCTGATCCTGCTGACCGCCACGCCCCACAGCGGAGACGAAGCAGCCTTTGACCGTCTCCTGGGCCTGCTTGACCCCAGCTTCTCCGCAGGTGCTTTGGACGACGAGGATTCGCGAATCCGCCTAGCGCGGCATCTCGTGCAGCGCCAAAGGATCGACATCACTGGCCGTGAATGGGGCGAAAGCCGATCCTTCCCGCACCACGAAACAACCGAGAAACCATACGATTTGGACTCGGCCCACAAAGCCTTCCACGAAGCCGTCCTCGACTACTGCCTCGAAGTCGTCTCCACCTCCGGGGAAGATCAGCATCGCCGCCGGCTCGCATTCTGGGGCACCCTCGCACTAATGCGCTGCGTTGGATCCTCGCCCGCCGCCGCGGCAAGCGCACTCCGCAATCGGCTCTCCGGCGATTTGGAAAAACTCGGCGAGCAAGTTTTCGACGATGACGAAGTGGAGTCAATCGATGTGGAACCTGCCTCCGGCCTGGAAAAGCAGGGGTCGCTGGAAAAGCTGATCGACATGGCCGACCGGCTAATGAAGTCCCGCGATCCGAAGTTAACCGCCGTCATCGATCTTCTGAAGCCGCTCGTTGCCGACGGCGCAAACCCTGTCGTCTTCTGCCGCTTCATCGCCACCGCCGAACAAGTCGCCGATGGACTTCGCAAAGCGTTTCCCAAACTCCGTGTCGAAGCGGTCACAGGAGCGCTCCCCGCTGAAGAGCGCCGCGCTCGCGTGGAAGACATGGGCACGGCCCCGCAGCGTCTGCTGGTAGCCACGGACTGCCTCTCTGAAGGCATCAACTTACAAACCCTGTTCGATGCAGTTGTCCACTACGATCTCTCGTGGAACCCCACGCGCCACCAACAGCGCGAAGGCCGTGTGGACCGTTTCGGGCAGCCATCCGCCGTCGTACGTTCGGTTCTCCTCTATTCACCCGATAGCGCCATCGACGGCGCGGTGTTGGAAGTCATCCTGAGGAAGGCCGCCGCAATTCGCAAAGCCACCGGCGTATCCGTCCCGCTTCCCGATGAACGTGGAGCCGTCACCGGCGCGCTCATGAATGCGATGCTCCTCAGAAAGAGAAAACACCAACAATTGAGCCTCGACTTCGGCTTCGCCAAGGATGCGCAATCCATGGAAATCCGCTGGCGGGACGCAGAGGAAGGCGAAAGCCGCTCGCGCGCCCGCTTCGCGCATAACGCGATCAAGCCTGAACAAGTTGCTCCGGAATGGCGTCGTTGGCGCGAACTCCTCGGCGGACCGGCGGAGGTCCGCCGCTTTGTGGAACGCGCGCTCAGCAGATTGGACGTACCGCTGGATGTGAGCGGCAGCGCGCCCCAGGCTCACCTTGGCGCTTTGCCTTCGGCCTTGAAAGAACGGTTAGCCGCTCGCGGCCTGGAAGGCTCCATCCGCCTTGCCTTCGAGGAACCCGGCTCCGCTAACACGGAAGTGGTAGTCCGCAGCCATCCACTTCCGGCCACACTTGCCGAGTCGCTCCTTGAAGCCGCACTCGATCCGGGCTCAAGCCCTGTCCCTCCAATCGGTCGCGCCGGAGCCTGGCTCACACCAGCCGTCAAAACCATCACCACACTCGCGCTTCTTCGCCTGCGCTTCAAACTGATTATCCGGGGACGCAAAGAGAGGTTGCTACTCGTCGAAGAATCCGCCGCCCTCGCCTTTGAAGGCTTAGCCGAATCTCCCTGCGCGACTGGCGCGGACGCCTGGAGCCTGCTCGAAACCAATGCCAGCGGCAACCTCGCGGACGTGGCCCGCGACCGCATGGTGGAACAGGCCCGCAACAGAATTGCCTCGTTACTCGACGGCCCCATCGCCGCATACGCCCAGCAGCGGGCCGAGTCCCTGGCCGAAGATCATGGCCGCGTTCGAGCCGCAGGCATCAATGTTCCGCGAGTTACAGTTGAGCCTGTCTTGCCTGCGGACGTCATGGGAGTCTTCGCGTTGATCCCTGGGGGAATATAAGCGTGGCCAAGAAGACAGCCGCCCACAAATCAACCAACATCAAGGCCACCAGGTCCAGGCGCTCCAAGTCGGTCATATTCGACACCATCACGCTCGAAGGCGGACTCATCTCCTCCGCCATGCTCGCCCGCATCGCCGCCCGGGATGCTGGCAATCAATCCGAAGCCGACTACAACGTTCCCAAGGGATTGACGCTGCGCGACGAGATCGCCCGCTACTTCCGCATCGGCGCGGCACTGTTCAAAGACTACTCCGCCAGCCCCACGCCATCAGCCACTGCGGTACTCACCTTCATGGATGGACTGCTCAGGCAAGTCCTCGGCTTTACAGAAATCGAAGCGGAACACAACCATTCATCTGGCGTCGCACTTCAGGCAAAAAAGGGACGCGTCCCTGTCGTCGTGGTTCCGCCTGCGGACGATCTGGACCGCCCCAGCACCTACCTGACAGGCGAAGGCCGCCGACGCTCCGCCGCCTCCGCCCTGCAGGATAGCCTCAACCACACTGGCCAGGCGCTCTGGGGCTTCTGCGCCAACGGCGACCGCATCCGCCTCATGCGCGCCAACGCCAGCCTCACACGCCCAGCCTATGTCGTGAGCGTCCGGCTAGCATGCGTAGTGCCCTCTTCGCATGTAAATTCCCACCGGAATTCAGCGCAGTTGTCCAAGGAACAGCCTGATTCCCATGTTGACATTGCGGTCCACCTTGGCTTGTCCGGCGGGAGTCGGCATGAGATGGCCGCAGTTCCGGCATTCGTATAAGGCCACT
>CAIRSA010000008.1 GCA_903881085.1 uncultured Acidobacteriia bacterium | reverse complement strand
GACAAAACCGGGGACAGCCCGCATGATTCCGGCAAAAAACGCCGGAAACATGGAGGCAGTCCCCGGTTTGCGCAGTCTCGCCACCCATCCGAATTTGCCGGCGACTGCTCTATTTAGGTTGAACATCACCCAACAAAAAGCACGAAGACGTTGAGCATTCAGTTGGCCTGTTCTGCCGTGAGAATCTGGGTAATCATCGATTTTTTCATCACACGATCCATTTCGGCCAGCAACATACCTTACTATTTTTTTGCGTCTTTGGACTTTTAACTTTTAGTTCCTTCCCCATCTCCAAAACCTTGGTTGACCCGGCAAGGACTTTGTCTTCCCACTCTACGTCCGGCTTGTTCTCGTTTGGATTGAGATTTCGCCAGCTTAGTTAAAAGGATTGGCATGTCTGGAAATCATCGAAAGCTTGGAAGTCGGTGATTTCCTGATCTCGGCGCAGAACGGCAAGAGGCGTTTGTTCAACAGAACTGTGTATCGACGAAGGGTATCCCGTTCCATGCCCTTGCCAGCCGCACCCTGCCATTCGAGAAACGTTTTTACAGCTTCTTGGACGGTGACAACTTTCGCTACGGCCTGATCAAGTGGTAGTGTGAAGCCGCCGCAGTCCATCCATTTCTTCCTGCTCGCACTCGCACGCTCCCAGTTGGTTTCACCTGTTGATTGATATCGAATCCGGCGTTGCTTGCCGTCTGGTGTAAGTTCTTCTCGCCGCCAGCCGGAAACCACGATAGGGCATACGCAGTCCAGCTTGATTTCGGTTGGAGTGAATGGTTCAATAGTTCGATGAAGGATTCGTTGTGGCGGGGAAGGTCTTTGATGCAGCCTATGGCAAGATGACGACGGAAGGGACGGTCAAGATGGTTCGTCATGGCCAAGCCCTACCACGTTTGGCACCTGAGTTCTATCAACTTTTAAAGCTATTTTTTTATCAACAAGTTAGCTGGGGCGGCTGGTGGGATTTG
Organism: uncultured Acidobacteriia bacterium; assembly: GCA_903881085.1. Taxonomy (GTDB): domain Bacteria; phylum Acidobacteriota; class Terriglobia; order Bryobacterales; family Bryobacteraceae; genus CAIRSA01. The sequence continues at coordinate 24,568 of CAIRSA010000008.1, read as the reverse complement.
AACCCACGACATCCAGAACCACAATCTGGCGCTACTACCAACTGAGCTACAGCCGCCGTGTCGGTGAGAATTTCATATTACCATACGGCCCAAATGCTTGTCATCATCCAACCGCTTTTAGGCCGCGAAAACCTCTTTGCCACTCACCCACGTGTTTAGAATCTGAATCGACTTCGCCGCCTTGTCATAGCGGAACCGCACCACGTCCGCCCGGTCGCCCGGAGTCAACCCGCGCATGCGACCGCCGATGCGTCCGATGCGCGCCGGGTTCCGCGTCGCCATCGTTATCGCCTCGTGCAACGACAGCCCCACCATTTTCATCAGATTCTCAACGCCAACGTGCATCTTCAGCGCCGAGCCCGCCAGTCTTGTCTGTCCCGCCAGAACTACGCGCCCGTCCTCGGTCAGATCTACAGGTTGTTCGCCCAGATAGTAGCGTCCAGGCTCCGCGCCAGCCGGCGTCGAGGCATCCGTAACCAGAATGGAACGTTCAATCCCCTTGGCGCGCAACGCGACCTTCAAAAAGTGCGCTCCAATGTGAATGCCATCCACAATGAAGTCGGCCGCCAGGCGGTCATCGGCCATCTGATCCCAGATGTAATTCGGATGCCGCAGCAACATCTGGTGCGCGCCATTGCCCAGATGGGTCGACAGCGTCGCTCCCGCGCTCACAGCGTCATTGATCTGCGCCGCCGATGCGTTGGTGTGTCCGATCGCGATAACAATGCCTTGCCGCACCAGGGCTTCAATATAGGCCGGCGCCTCCGGCCACTCCGGAGCCAGTGTGACCAATCGTACATTGCCCCGTGCCGCTTCCTGCCAGCGATGAAACTCATCGACGTCCGGTTTGCGAACCCATTGCCTTGGATGCGCCCCGCGCGGCCCGTCGTCCGGCGAAATGTGCGGACCTTCGACGTGAAAGGCCTCCATCGCCACGCCTTCGGCCAGGCTCTCCTTGGCATTTGCAAGATTGCGCAGCGAGCCCATCATCTCTTCCGGACCACCGGTGATCACTGTAGGAAAGAATCGGGCCACGCCGCACGCATACTGCGCACGAACGGACCGGCCTATCTCTTCATGCGGCGCTGTGGGCGAGTTGTAGTCCACGCCCGCAAAGCCGTTCACCTGAATGTCGATGAAGCCCGGCGCGACGTAATCCAGCCCCTCCGGTGTAGTGATCAATGGCTCCACCTGATTGAGCACTGTGCTGGCGGAAATCTCTACTGCCTGGTGGGTGATGCTATCGATGCCTAAACATTTCATGGTAGTTTTGTTTTTTGCACAGGTTTCGCACATTCGGTGGCCTGTACACGTATGATTTCAATGCAAATATAAAGCGTTTGAAATCCCCTGATGCGGCTAGCTTTGATGCCCGGATTCCTGCTAAAACTATAACTGATTTCCGCAGGCGCGAACTGAAGAAGGGCTAGCTCGGGGGAGGTGGTCATTCAACAACGCGCCTGTGGAACTCCCTCCGAACCAACCCTCAAAAACAACCTTAAGCCGTAACTTGAACCGGAGCGTGGATCGGCGTCAACCACCCTTCGAAATCAGGCCTGTCGCCATTGATGATTCCAAAGAACTCCTTCTGCAATGCCTCGGCCACGGGTCCGCGACGGCCTGTGCCGATCTGGATACGATCCACCGAACGGATGGGCGTGATCTCCGCGGCGGTGCCGCTAAAGAACACCTCATCGGCGATGTACAGCATCTCGCGCGGAACCAACGTTTCAACCAGGGGAATACCCAATCGTTCCGACAGCTTGATGATGGAATTGCGCGTAATGCCAGGCAGAACGCTCGCGCCCAGCGGCGGCGTGTGGATCTTGCCGTCGCGAACAACGAAGATGTTTTCGCCGGAGCCTTCGCTGATGTAGCCCGAAGAGTCCAGTGCGATGCCTTCGGCATAACCATTGACCGCGGCTTCCATGCGAATCAACTGCGAGTTCATGTAGTTCGCGCCGGCCTTGGCCAAAGCTGGAAGTGTATTGGGCGCCATGCGCGTCCAGGACGAGATGCAGACATCCACTCCCTCGGCCAGAGCCTCTTCGCCCAGATACTTGCCCCATTCCCAGCACGCCACGTAGATGTCGAGCGGATTGTTCACGCCCATCACACCCACATCGCCGTAACCACGCAGAAGAATCGGACGGATGTAGCAGGCATCGAGTTTGTTGACGCGTACAAGCTCTAGCATCGCTTCGGATAGCTGCTCAATCGAAAAGCTAACTCCATCCATGCGATAGATCTTCGCGGAATCAAGCAGGCGGCGGACGTGTTCTTTCAGGCGGAATACCATCGGGCCGTTCGGTGTGGAGTACACCCGGATCCCTTCAAACACCGAACTGCCATAGCTGACAACGTGCGAGAGAACATGAATCTTCGCATCGTTCCAGTCAATAAATTTACCGTTAAACCAGATTTTTTCTGTAGGCGTCAACATTCAATTATTATACCGTTCTTGGGTAGGACAGGCGGATTCGCCTGTCCCTTTGCCCACAACTTACACCGTATAGGGTTTGCGGTAGTCCCGCGTCAGCATCTTGTTCGCGTCGTTGTCACCAACAAACTTCGGCCCGTCGGCCAAAATAACCTTGCGGCCCACACGATAGCTGATGTTCGCGATATGGCACATGGAAGCGCTGAGCACGGCATTCTTCAAGCCGTCATGCAGGTCTTCGTACTTCCGCGATTTCACCACGGAAAGGAAGTTTTGCATATGCAAGCCGGTCGCATCGCCGCCCGCCATGCGCTGCGGACGCTCTTCCATGATCATCTCGTTGCTTTCGCCCTTGAACGCCTGGAAGCCCTGGTCGCTCATGGCCGCCCAGCCCTCTGTGCCATAGATCAGGTTGCCCACCATCACGTTCAACGGTTGACCTCCCTTCGGAGCAGTCGCTGAATCCGACGGCGCCGGATTGCCGGGAGCACCCACGCGCCTGCCCGGAGAGCCTTCGGCGTTGGTCAGCAGTCCGCGCACTTCAAACAGCAGTTCGCGTCCGCCGAAATCGAAGTTCGCGGTCAACGTGTTCGGCGTCTCCTGATCGTCGGTATAGACGAACTTTCCGCCGTGTGCGTAAGCGTTCTTCGGCCAAGCCGGATCGCCCATCGCCCAACGTGCGATGCCCAGTTCATGCACGCCCTGATTGCCGATGTCGCCGTTGCCGGTATCCCAGAACCAATGCCAATTGTACTTGAAGCGCAGTTCGTTGAACGCACGCATCGGCGCCGGTCCAAGGAACATATCCCAATTCACGCCTGCAGGCGTCGGGGCGTCCTCTTTGTGCCCGATCGACGGGCGCCGCTTGTAGCACAGACCTTTCGAGCTGTACACCTTGCCGATGAGGCCGCCGTGGATTGCTTCCATGGCTTTCATCTTGAACGGCGTGCTGCGGTGCTGTGAACCAACCTGCATCATGCGCTTGGTTTCGTTCATCACCTGGATCAGCTTCTGGCCTTCGTAGATGTTGTAGCAGGCCGGCTTTTCGCCGTACACATCCTTGCCCGCCTTCATCGCCCAGATCGCCGCCAGTGCGTGCCAGTGGTTCGGAGTGGCAATGGAAACCGCTTCCACGTTCTTATCCGCGAACACCTCGCGCATATCTTCGAACTCTTTGGCCTTCTCGCTGGTGTTCTTCACCAGCGTGGCCTGCGAACGTTCGCGCGCCGCCTGATTCACGTCGCACAGGCCCACCACGCGGGCCTCGCTCAATTTCGAATAGATCCCTAAGTGCGCGGATCCGCGGCCACCAAGACCGACAATCGCCACATTGACCCGCTCGTTTGCGCCCATCACGCGCATTGCCGACACAGCCGATGCCGCGCCGAGGAAAAACCTTCTTCTTGTTTGATCAGACATACCTGTTAAAACTCCCTATCGCTCGCGATTATATCAAGCCCCGTTTAGGCAGGCGACTTTTGCAACCACAATTCATTAAATAGATCCCGGTCGACAAACGATTTCATAGTTCCTGCTGAAAGCGTCGATAGCGCGGCGTACAGATTCGCCCGACGGATCGCCTCCAATTCCTCGAAGCCTTCGGCAAGGAAACAGGCCAAGCTGCCAATGAATGCATCGCCCGCACCGGTCGTGTCCACCGGGGAAACCGGGAACGCCGCCACGTGGTGCATTGCATCTTTGCCCGCAACCAGCGCCCCATTGGCGCCCAGCGTAATGATGGTGCGGCTTAGGCCGCCAGCGATCAGCCTTTTGGCACAGGCTTTCGCCTCGTCCAGATTGCCAACCGGACTGCCGCCGATCGTTTCCGCCTCGGTTTCATTGGGGATGACATAGTCCGCCACGCCTGCCGCCGTCAGATCGAGCGGCATTGCAGGGGCCGGATTCAGGATGGTGCGAATACCGTGCTCGCGCCCAAACTGCAGTGCATGATAGACTGTCTCCAGCGGAATCTCCAACTGCATCACGATAAAGTCAGCCCGCTTTAACGTGTCCGCCGCGGCGTCAATATCGGCGGGGAGTAACTTGTCATTCGCTCCCTTGATTACCCAGATGCGATTCTGACCCTTGCTGTCAACGAAGATGGGAGCGACGCCACTGGAAACGCCCGGAGTTACTTGCACGTGCGTGGTATCGATGCCCATGGACCGGAAGTTCTGAATCGTCGCAGGCCCGAAGAGGTCATCGCCAACGCGTGCGATCATGCTAACTTCTGCGCCGCATTTCCTTGCTGCGGCGGTCTGGTTGGCGCCCTTGCCGCCAAACCCCAGATGAAACTCGCGCCCGAAGATTGTTTCGCCGGGGCGGGGGATATCATCGGTGTAAGTCACCATGTCGATGTTAGCGCTGCCAATGACTGCAATCCGTGGCTTCCTGGGCACTGTATTACCTCTTGTTATCGAAGACTTGGAGCGGTTTCAAATCCGCTGCCGGCAACTTAGCCGAAAAATATTGTGCGATGGTAGGGGCGATGCTGCGCATGTCGATCTCGCCGAGATTCAGTCCCTTATGAATACCAGGGCCGCTGATAAAGAACGAGGCAAGTAACTCCGGATGCGTGGGTGCGTAACCGTGCGCCCCGCCGATCTTCGTTTGCTTCAGCATCGGGCCTTCAGTGGCGCTGACGGCAAATCCTGGTTTCATGTCGACCCAGAAGGCCGCTTGTGGCGAGCCGCCTAGCGCGGCAATCTGCTTGCGGTCGAGAACCGCCGCGATGCCGTTGGCCGGATTGGCGGCAAGTGCTCGCAACAACTTTTCCACCTTGGCTCGTGTGGCTTCGTCACGGTCATCTTTCAGCATGATCATCGCCGAGCCTCCGTCGTTCTTAGGCATGGCTTTCCAGTCGACCACCTTGCGCGTTTTGGATGACGGGTCAAGCGTAATCAGCTCTTCTTTCACGAACGCAGTGGATAAATTCAAACTGTGATCTGTGCGGGAGAAGCCGTGATCGGAAACGATGCAGGTGATCACATTCGGAAAGTGGCTTCGCGCCGCAGCCTGCAATTCGCCGACGTGGGCGTCGATACGTTCGATCGCCTCTTTCGATTCCGCACTGAACGGGCCTGAGCCGTGCTGCATGTGATCGAGCGCGGCCAGATGAACGGTCATGAACTGAACTTTCTTCTCGCGCAATATAAAGGCCGCGTACCTGGTGCGGGCGGCGTCGCCTTCATAAGCAGCATCCAGATCGTTGACGTAAGGCCCGGCAGTACGGGCAATCTCTTCCATCAAGCCGGTGGTGCTTAAGGCGCGTAGCAGTTTCAGATCATCGGCCGTAGCCTTGCCGCGCCAGTATTCAGGGACGTTGTAGCTGACGCCTTTCGCCCCGACAGCCACTGGCCACGAAACGCTGCCAACCAGCTTGCCCGATTTCGATACAGCCTCCCACAAGGTAGGGACAGCAATGTCTTCGCTGTACCAATACCAGCCCTGCAGGTTCTTATCCAGCGGATCGAAGGTGATGTTGGAATATATATGATGCTTCACCGGCCACACGCCTGTAAGCAGGGTGGTGTGGCTGGGATAGGTGACGGTTGGCATCACGCCGCGCACGCCAGTGGCATACGCACCGTCGCGCAATAGTGTACGCAGATTAGGAATCTTCAGGCCGTGTTGATCGGCCTTCAAAACCGTTTCCGGCATCATGCCGTCGATGGAAATCAACAGCAGGGCAGGGTTAGCCGGGGCTTGCGCCATACCAGCGCCAACTGCCAACATCGCGAGAATGGTTCTGGTAAGCATGAATGTTTTCGAAGCCCGTTACTTCTTTTTGGCGAGAGCGGCCATCACCTGGTCCGTCACGGCCTGGACCAGTTTTTCCAGTTCGTCTTTGCTCAGACTGCCTGCGCCGGAAGGGGCCGCATCGGGCACGCATTGACGCGGCGTAATCGCGATCTGGTTCGGCCCATCAGGCAGGTCGCATAATTGGCATTCCTGCATTTCAAAGCGCGGATCGGGCAGGCCCAACTTCTTCTTGATGGCAAGCAGCTCGGCCGACTTTTCGTTGGTGATAAACGTGGGTCCGCCGATCATCTGTGCGTTCATCAGCGTCCAGCAATACGTGTCGAGCACTTCCGCATACCATTCGGCGTGGGTCACGGTGTCGCCCCAGCAGATGATGCCGTGGTTGGCGAGCAACACGCTGTTATGGGTTTTGACGTAGGGAACCACCGTCTTCGCGAATTCGATCGAGCCTGGGGTTTCATAAGGTGAGAATGCCACCTTGCCGATGAAGACTTCGTATTCGGGAATGACGCAAGTGGGAGGCACCTTGCCGCTGATGGCATACGCGGTGGCGTGCGGCGGATGGCAGTGGACGGCAGCCTTCGCTTCCGGGACGGCCTTGTAGATTTCCAGGTGCAGCAGAATTTCGCTGGTGCGCGGGCGCAATCCGGCGAGCTGCTTGCCATCGAGATCGACCATGCACAACTGGTCAGGCGTCAGGTCGTACTTGCTGCACAGCGTAGGCGTGCAGATCACTTCATTGGGACCAATGCGGTAGGAGATGTTGCCGCCATTGCCATCCACATAAGAGCGCATCCACAGCTTTTTGCCAACGGCGCAGATCTCTTCCTTCACCGCGCGGGCTTCTTCTGAATCAAACAATGCGGCGATGCGCGGATCGGTGGGGACTACGCCGCCCGCAGCGGGCGCACCGTATGCTCCGGTAGAACTGCCTGCGGCTTTAGCCGCTGCGCCGCTACGGGACGATATGCGTTTGGTCTGCAGCGCTTCCTTCGCCGAGGGCGTAAGAATCGCGCCTTCCGCTGTCACGATTTCGGTAGCGCCTTTTTGAGCGGCGGCCTCGATATCGCTGAGCGTGATGACTTTCAAATCCGAAAGGTTGATGGTCATACTAAATTCCTTATAGCACCCGCAGCGCGCCACCGCCGATGACGTACCGGCGTTCGCGAGTGAAGGTGAGCGGCGTTGTGACGCCTTCTCCAGTGGGGGTGGCGATGCTGTGGCTCAAGTAACTGGGCGTATTGAGCGAGGCAAAGCACGGCCCGTTGTGTACGAATAGCGTGGTGTTCATGGCACGCGCCATCTTAGTGGCTGTATCCACATTGCGCGTGTGGATGATCGCCGTGTGACCGTAGCCTCGTTCCGCTTTTACAGAGGCGGCGATGGCGTAGTCCACGTCAGGCACGCGGATGACCGGAACGAAGGGCATCATCTGCTCTTCTGTAACGAACGGATGGTCCTCTTTGGTTTCGCCGAACAGCAGATCGGTTCCTGCGGGCACCTGGACTCCGGCGGCCTGGGCGAGCACCGCGACATCCTTTCCGACGAATTCCTTTTTCACGTGAGCGCCACAACCGGTGGCGGGCTCGTCGAATTTGAACGCTGCCTTGGTAAGCCGGTCAATGGCGATCGCATCGAGTTGAACCGCACCCGCGCGGCGCATCGCGGCTATGAACGCATCGGCCACGGAGGCGACGACGAAGATCTCTTTTTCACCGATGCAGAGCAGGTTGTTGTCGAAGCTTGCGCCTGCGATGATGGCTTTCGCGGCGGCATCGAAATCGGCCGTTTCATCCACAACTACAGGCGGATTGCCCGGGCCTGCGGCGATCACGCGCTTGCCGGATTTCGCAGCTGCCTTGACGACGGCTGGTCCACCGGTGACACAGAGCAGCGCCACGCCGGGATGAACGAAGATCTCGCCAGCGGATTGCAGCGTGGCTTCTGTCGTGGTCGTAAGTGCGTTGGAGATGCCGAATTCACGCTCGATTTCGCGATTGAAGGCCTTCAACGCCAGCTGCGCAACCTTGGCTCCAGCCGGGTGCGGACTGAACACGGCGGTGTTTCCGGCAGCCAGAATGTTGATGGCGTTCGTAGCCATGGTCGGCACCGAGTGAGTGGCGGGAAGCACCATGCCGATGACTCCCCACGGAGCGTGCTCGATAAGGCAGAGCCCGGCGGCATCGGTCTTGGCTTCGCTCGACATTGCTTCGGCACCCACGGTGAGTCGCACGTTTTTGAGCTTGGTGATCTTGTGATCGAGGCGGCCGAGTTTGGTCTCTTCGAGTTCAATGCGGCCCCACTCGCCTGCGTTGTCATGACACAGGCGGCGGATGATGCCGCACAATTTCGAGCGGTCTTCCAGGCCGAGCGCGGCAACCTTCGGCTGCGCTGCTCCGGCGGCTTTCACCGCTTCATCGACGGTGGAAAACACGCCGCTCTCACCGCCGAATGACTTGCCGGCGGAGGGCAGGGAAGTGAGCTTATCGCCCAGCCGCGCGATTACTTCGCGCGTGATTTCGGCAACCAGTTGTTCGTAGCCCGAACTCATTTCGGCAGGACCTTCTGCACGTCGTCATGCGGACGCGGGATGATGTGGATGCTTTTCACTTCGCCGACGTTGCGTGCGGCTGCTGCGCCTGCATCGACTGCGGCGCGGACTGCGGCGACATCGCCTTCGATAACAACGGTGCACAGGCCGCTGCCGACTTTGCGCCATCCTTTGTAATGCACGTGGGCCGTCTTAAGCATCGCATCCGTTGCGTGCACGAGCGCGACCAATCCCTTGGTTTCGATCATTCCAATTGCCTGGCTCATATTAGGTCTCCTCTGTGCCTCTTTAACGGACGATGCCATCGACGACACCTTCATGTGGACGTGCGATAACGTGGCTGCCAACGAGTTCGCCAACAATGCGGCAAGCTGCGCCGCCGGCATCGACTGCGGCACGAACTGCGCCGACATCGCCACGCACGATGGTGGTGACGAAGCCGCCGCCGATCTCGATGCTCTTCATCAATTCGACGTTGGCGGTTTTGACCATGGCGTCACTGGCTTCGATTACGCCGACCAAGCCGCGGGTTTCTATCATGCCGATGGCCATGAAGCGGTTGGGATCTTTCGGATTCGGTTCCTTGGGCACGTACTGGCAGAAGTTCGGCAGCTCATCGTGCGGGCTCGGAATCACCATCACGCTGGTGAGTTCGCCCACGCGGCGCACGGCGGAGGCTCCGGCGTCAGTGGCTGCTTTCACGGCCCCGACGTCGCCTTCGACGAAAGCGGTGACGAGGCCCGAACCTACGGAGACCCATCCGGCGAAAGTCACGCGCGCTGCTTTGAGCATGGCGTCAGTGCCTTCGATCAAGGCCACTAGGCCCTTGGTTTCAATCATTCCCAATGCTTGTTTCATTTATATAGCTCGATGTCGTTTGTAAGATGCAGGCCGCAGGCGTTGGCCTCGTCGGTATCCATGTGGACGTTCAGGAGCACGGATGGGTCCACGCGCACCTGCACGCGGTTGAAAACCACGCTGGCGGCCCCGCCGATGCGCAGTTTCATAAAGTCTTTGTGTTTGACGCCGTAGTATTCGGCTTCGGCCGGATTCATGTGGACGTGGATGGCGGCGCGGATGACGCCTTCCTTCAGTTCGACCATCCCTTTGGGCCCCATGAGGAAGCAGCCGGGCGTGCCGGCGATATCGCCTGAGAGGCGGATCGGCGCGTTGATGCCGAGCATGATGGCATCGGTGAAGGCGAGCTCCACTTGCGACTGCGGGCGGATGGGACCGAGGATGCGCAGGTTGGAGATGAGGCGGCTGCGAGGGCCGATGATGGTGACGGTTTCGCGGGCGGCGTAGTTGCCGGGCTGGTAGAGGTCCTTGTGGATGGAGAGTTCGTAGCCCTTGCCGTAGAGCACGTCGAGGTCTTCGCGCGAAACGTGGCAATGGCGTGCGGAGGCGTCGACCACCAGCGTGGGAGCGTTGTTGCCTTGCGTGGCGCGAACGCGAGTGGTGATGAGGTCGCGGACGATCTTTTCGATCTCCACGCGTCGGATTGGGGAATCAGTTTCAGTGGCCGGCATGTTGTTCCGGCCGTGGCCGGGGTTGTGAACAGCAGTAAGGAGCTATCATATCAGCGCGCGGTAGAGGGCGTCAAAGTTGACTGGACGGAGCCTTCCCTTGGGTAGGAACCCAAGAATTGAAAAGCAACCCGGGAACCCAAGAAGTGCCTTTTATCCACAGGGTATCTGATTGGTGGAGAATGGGTTGTTCGCGCTTGGGTTGGTCTTGGGTAAGCCAAGGATTTTTTGTTGGTTGCGGACGGTGAAAAATGCGTGCTCATGAGAGCCTCCTCGCATTGATTTTTAGCAGGGCGGGATGGGGAGTCTGCTGGGAGTTTTGGGGAAATTGTAAGAAACAAACAAGAAATAAAGATCTTTCTATTGTGACGGTGCTCCTGCGCTGGCAAACTCCTGTAATTCTTGAGCAATATAGTGTGTGCGTGGCTTTATTGGTCAATAATTACAGTCGGCTATAAAAACAGGTCGACGGGCACGCGGAAAAGTGCGGCAAGTTGTTTGGCCTGTTCCTTGCTGATGTTGCGTTTCCCGTTCAGGATTTCCGAGACACGGCTTTTGGGCAGTACGGTCCACAGGTCGCTCGGCTTCATGTTTTTTTCTGCAAGCAGATAGGCTAACATCTTGTGGGGAACTGCCTTTGGGAGGGGGTGTGCCCGGTTCTCGTACTCTTCGATCAGAATGCTGAGCAGTTCGAGTAGTCTGCCCTCCTCCTCGGAAATTGCATCTTCTGGTGTTTCCATGATCGCACTGGCGGCGGCGAGCAACCGGTGGTACTCCGCCTCGGTTCGAATGACGATGGGCTGCGTCTCATCGAGAAGTTTGCGATATTGAGTTTCGTCGAGCAGGGTTGCGCTCATAATTTCCATCTCTCCTCATAGTATTCGGCATGGGTCAGGATGTTACGGATGTAGACCACTTGCCACCGGTACTTGATCACTGAAACAAGCCGATATTTGTTCCCGGCAATGTTGAACACCGTAAAAAGACCCACGGCATCCGCATGATGGAAATCCGCGCGGACATCTACCAGGTGTCTCCAAGCCGCACTCTTCGCCACGCCGTGCCAATGCAGTAGAGGCTCCAACGCTGTGCGGTGAGTTGTGGCGAATTCGGTAATCGCCGCCTTGCTGATGATTCTCACTGCTCTTAGGTTACCGAAATGGTAACCTCGTTGCAAGTCAGCTGACGGCGTCCAGTTCGAACAACAATAATTGTTTGGAGAACGGACAGAACTGGAGGAGCCGTTTCGGTTCGAGGAAGAACTGCATTGCCTTGTCGGAGGCCTCGGGCACGAAGGCCTCTGCCATGTCGCGGAGAAGGTAGTGGTTCTGCGGCTCGTCGCACTTGCGGGTGACAAAAGTTCGCCGGACCTTTCCGCGATCATAAAATTCCTTCATCAAACCATGGCGTTCCAATTTCATTTCGAACGTGGCCGCGGGGCCGCCGATGCCGCGAAACGCGCCGTCCGCGCCGAGTTCGTAGCCATGGACCGGGTGTGCGTCGGCGCAGAGCACTGCCTCGGGAAAGTGATACTGGGCCGGTACGATGGAATCGCTGTCAGGCGCGAACCATATCGGTGCTGGGCTCGCGTCCGCCGGTCGGGCGAGGCCCCAGATCGCGATGTCGCCTGGCCCTACCTGCTCAATATAGCCGGCGTAGTTGTCATGGAAGGCGAGCCATTCGGGATGCGGTGTGCTGCCCGCTTCGCGAATCAGGCGGTCGACGACGGCGGCGGCTAGCGGTGTCTCCCGGTCGAGGGTAGCGAGCCATGCATTTGCTCGTTCGGTAAGGGCCATGTTCGTTCAACTTTCTTGCGAAACTGCTCGTCTTAATTCCTGTGTTTCTTGAGTAATTCTCTCATGACCTTCGCCGGCATTCTGAAAGTTGTCTGTTCGAGGGCGGTTGCGGCTTGTACAAAGTCAATCAGGGCGCGTTCGGCGGCCTCACCCCTGTGAATTCCAGCCGAGGGGGTAACCTCAGGGGAATTTACTACTTCGATCCAACCGGGTAAGGCCTGCGCCAAGAGTTTGACTGGAGCTGGAGCCAGCGAATGGGAAAGTTCTTGCAGGACAACGCTGGGAAGAATGACTCGCGCAAAGAGACGGGAGAGAATGCCAATGTATCTTGTTAATCGCAGATAATTAACCGGTCCCGTGCCCGAAATCATCAACTGCACGAATCTATGATCCCACCCGCTTTAAAGCAGCTCGTTCTCGCTCAAAATCAGCCATTGTGTAGTCGCAGAAGACGCCGTGTGATTTAAGGAAACCGTCAATCTGGATGCGGGCCAGACCGAGCATTTCGGCAAGCTGCGGTTCCGTGATGTGGCCTGCCCGGAGCTCTTCAAGCGCGAACGCTTCCAGTGGGCGGCGTGACAAGTCACCGCCAGCGCTTATGCTGTCGACAAGTTGATCTGGAATTTGATGTGGAATTTGAAAGACAACCTGCCTCAATCCACCGTATCGTACAACCATTCTGCCCGGGCAAAAGGACCCGGCGTGGGATCACTGGGGTAAACAAGCCGTATTTGAGCAGCCCGATTCCTGTAGCTGCTCCCTGCTGCGGGCCTAAATAGGGAAGCGGATTTGCAATTTCAGAGTCGTTTAGACAAACTCGATTGGCAATTCATTACCACCTGTCCACTGGGTGAAGGGCTGTCGCCAGGAATCCTTTGACCAGTAATGCTGCCCCTTACGGCACACGCCACGTCCCCAGTGCTTGCCACTCACTGGTTTGCAACCCACCCATGGTTTGTGCCGCCATCCATACACCCTTCGGACCCGAAAACGAATGATTGAACGTAATATTCAGGTTTACAATCAACTGTGCCCCGCTGGCAGTAACACTGCTCCCCTGCGACGAGATCGTACACTGGCTGTTGCTGATCGTATTCGTCCCGCTCAAAACAATACTCGTGGCCATCGTACCATCCCCGTTGTCCGGGAACAAATAGATCTGATTTCCGGGCCGAAAGTAGGCCACATAGCAGGCAGCTCGCCCGTCGATTGCAGTATTGATCAATGCCCAGCCGGTCTGCAGATTAGTCGCGCTTGCCGCATCGTTGAACGTAAGCGACAATGTCGAAGCCGCTGCCGCGCCGGACGATGGGCTCATTCCGCCAGGCATAGGGAAAGTAGCCGGCAGCGGAGGGACACCGTGCATGCCCATGGTTTGCCATCCCGAATTGTTGTTCACCGTGTCACGCGCCGCCATGTATATCACCTTATTGCCACCGAATGAAGAACTGAAGTTGATGTTCAGCGTTAGAGTGAGGGTATTGCCATTGGCCACCGCGGAGGAACCCGCTCCGCTGATGGTGCACTGGCTATTATTCATATTCCCGGAGCCGTTCAGCACGAGGCCTCCCGCGAAGGGTCCGCCTGGATCGCCGGCATCATTGACCAGGAACAACGTGTTGCTTTGCTGCACGTATGCCAGGTAGCAGGCATGACGTCCGTCCAAGGAACTATTGATAAGCACGTTGAGCACGGTGAGATCCGCCGAGCCGGAAGTGTCGGCAAATTGGAAGGTGTAGCTTTGACTCGCGCCCGTACTCGTCACAGGTGCGAGCGAGACCACACTGGAGTTGTGGACGAGAGGGGTGATGGTAGTCGGATCGCTCGCATTCGCCGATACAGACCCGCCTCCGGAGACAGATGCCGAATTGGTAACTGACCCCGGCGCGTTCGCCGAGACGTTTACCAGAACCGAAATGGACGGATACGACGCCCCACCATTCAGCACGTCGCTGCGAGTGCAGGTATTCGCGGTGCAGAGCCATCCGCTGCCTGACATCGAAACCAGCGCCAGCCCTGTGGGTACGGTATCGGTAACCGTCACTACACCGCTGCTGGGGCCCGCCCCGGATGCGTTGGAGACGGTCAACAAGTAGGACGCATTGCTCTGCCCGAGATTGAAATTGCCAGTGTGAGACTTAGCGATGCTTAGCGTCGGCGACTGTGGCGTGATCAAAGTGACATTGAGCATGGCAGTTCCTTGATTTCCCGCCGCATCGCGCGCCTTTAGGGTAATTACGTTGGCGCCAGGCAGCAGCGCGATGTTGCTTACTGCCCAACTTGTCGTACCAACGGCGGTCCCACTGCCGCAGCGGTCGCAGATCCAAGTAACCTGGGTTACGCCAATGTTGTCGGATGCGGTGCCGGAAATATTCAGCGTGCCGATGGATGTGGAGTAGGTTGAGGCCGATGTAGGGGAATTGAACGCGACCGTAGGTGGAGTGGTGTCGGTAGAGGCGCCCAAGTGTATGGTGATGTTGTATGCGGCAGTATTCATTACCGCCAAATCGGATCTGCCGTCACCGTTAAAGTCTGTAATTACGACTGCGTTTGCGCCAAAGTCAGCCGGATACATAACCGGCGGCTGAAAGGTCCCGTCTCCATTGCCGAGCCACACACCCACGGTTTCCGCACCCGGATTAGTCGAGATAAGATCGCACTTACCGTCGCCATTGATGTCGGCTGCAGTCACAAAAGTCGCGGCACTAGGGGAAACCACTCCATAACTTACGGCCGACTGGAACGTTCCATCCCCATTTCCCAGAAGTACGCTGAGACTGACGCCTTGCGCATTCGATGTGGCGAGGTCCAACTTGCCGTCTCCATTAAAGTCGCCGATCGCGACGGAAGAAGGACCGCCGCCTACCGCATAACTGGCCGCCGATTGGAGAGTTCCGTCTCCATTCCCCAAGAGTATACTTACCGTACCAGGACTTCCGCCACTTGCGGTGACAACGTCTGGCCTGCCATCTCCATTGAAGTCGCCTATCGCCACGAAATTGGCGGAATTCCCAATTGCATAATTCACGGCGGATTGAAAGGTACCGTCTCCGTTTCCCAGCAGTATGCTTATGCCGTCGGGACCATTACCCGAGACAAGGTCCGCTTTACCGTCTCCGTTGAAGTCTCCTACCGCCACGGAAGTGGAGTAAAGACTACCCGCATAACTCACTGCCGGTTGAAAGGTCCCATCTCCATTGCCCAGGAGTATCTTTAGGAATCCTGGCGAAGTGGCAACAACAAGATCCGACTTGCCATCTCTGTTGAAGTCGCCGACTGCCACAGACCAAGGGTTTTCGCTGAGCACATATGCATTCACTTGCGATCGAAAAGTACCGTCGCCATTGCCTAAGAATATGCTAAGGGCCCTGGCGCCATAATTCGCGGTAACGAAGTCGGCCTTTCCATCGCCGTCGAAGTCCCCAATGGCAATCGAAAGCGGGGTATTCCCGTTTACAATAGTGGAGGTCTTCACGAAGCTATTGGAGCTGTTCGCCGTGATCAGCAGTGGCGCCGAAGCCGATGCAATTGGGGAGTAGGTTGCGTCCCCTCCATAATACGCCCGCAAGGAGCGCGTGCCGGCAGGGAGAAGGCTCGTCACCAAAGTTGCAATTCCAGCAGAAATCGGGCGGGCTCCGATTATGTTGGACCCCTCGTAGAAAGTGACCGTGCCCGTCGCCGCGGACGGAGTCACCGTTGCCCTCACCGTGACCGGTTGGCCGAGAATTACGGTAGAAGGCGACACTGTGAAACTCAGGTTGCTGATAACGCCGCCTGCGAAATTCGCCGTCTGATTGGCGCCAAGATTCGTGAATGTAGAGCTGGCAGGTCTGAAGGTGTAGCCTGCCAGCGAAGGTGTGATGGTGAAGGTGCCTGCAGGGGTCAAACCGGTCAATGCGTAGCTGCCGGAGCTGTTCGCTATCGTCGTGCGGCTCTGCGTTCCGATTAGTGTCAACGTCGATCCGGGGGCGCCTGTCACCTGGCCGGAAATAGAATATGAGCTAAGATAATTTGTCAGCGTAAACGTGGCGCCCAACGCTCCTCCGGGCACACTTGCATCCACGCTGTAAGTCCCGCTGAATGAGTTTGCCAAAACCACAGGACTGGTAGCAGTGCCGGAGGCGTCCGAAACGACGGTAACGGTCCAGTTGTCACCGGGGAAGGCTGCACTGGCACTATTCTGCGAGTTGATTCCAAAGGTAACGCTCGCGCCGGCGACGGGGTTCGAGTTGGCGTCGATAATCAACGCTTTCAAAGGCGAGGGAAAGACAGTGTTGACCGCCGTTGACTGGGCACCCGTGATGGCGATGGCAGCTACTGGAATAACGGGGCAAGTTGACGCCGGGCACGTGCCATCGCCAAAGCGAGGGACCGGCGAGATGCTGTCCGCGGCCTCCACAAGGCTGAGCGGAGCAAGCACACCATTGACCGTCAAGCTGCCCTGCAAAGGAGCTGAATACGCTGCCACGATACCGAAACGAGCCTCTTCGACAGCAAATGGACTCGCATCGAGCACTTCCCATACTGCGATGCCACTCCCGTTCACGATTGTGACGGGCGCAATTCCATATGCCGCACCATTGTAGGAGGCTGTAGAGGTTTGCGTGGTCGCGGAGTATGCTCCAGCGCCCTGTGAATCAGTCGTTATCAACCGCGCCGACAAGGTTCCCGAATTTAGGTTGGTAACGGTGGCATAGAGTGTAACTCCTGGCGGGACGTTGTTAAAGCGCGCCATCAACCTGGTGCCTTGCGTGGCATAACCTGCCTGGTTTAAGCCGTTGGTGGCAGGGAGAAGGGTGCTATCGAAAATCGACTCCGTGTTGTACGATGTGCCCGGCGTATCCTGATCCGCAGAGCCGCGCTTCTTGTAGCCGCTAGCGAAGAGTTCTGTGAACTTTGCGAGATAACTTACTACTCCCGAGCCCGATCCACCGGACTGTTGGAAGGTCATGGCTGTGGCGGTGGCATCGGCAGCAGTGCGCAAAGCAAACAACTTACCCGGCATCGAATATCCGGCTGTAAGTGTCGGATTGGTAATCCCAACGCCTGGTATCAAGAGGGTGGCCACAACTTGGTTTGGAATGTTCGTTGTCGAAATTCCCAACGCCCTTGCATCGGCGCGGAGATTAGTCAAACGCAGGATACGAACGCCACTGGCGGCCGGAACGGTAACGGGAACATTGCCGAAGGAGATAGCGTTGTTGGCTACCAGCGTCCCCTGGAAGAGGTTGGTCCCAACGAGTTTCTGCGTATGGCCCGGTTCATCAACCAACAGCAGCGCCTCGGTAGCACTATTCCCGGTATTGAGCATCTTGCTGGTGACATTTGTGTTTAGCGTAATCTTGGGGCTAAGGTTCAACAACGTTCCAGGTGTCCCGCCAGTGCAGATCAAGATAATATCGCCCAAAGGCTCCGCAAGCCCTTCCGCGCGGATGAGTGGCGGTACCCCTGCATTGGAACTGCAACTCATCGGAAAAGGAGTCCCGGTAGGCGGAGGCAACACATTCAGCATGACGGAGATGGATTGAGGACTATTACCCGCGCCGTTGGAAGTGAGCGTGATAAGAGCAGGATACTGGCCGGGAGAGAAATTGGTGGGATTGGCAGATAGAGTCAGCGATGCTGGAGTAACGCCGCCGGATGCCCCGACACTCAACCAATTGGCAATCGCTGGAGAGATTGTGGTTCCATCCGATGTTATCCCATTCGAAGTACTGCTCGAAAAGCTGAAGTTGATCGCTGGCCCCGTGCTCTCAAGCGGAACGGAAACAGCCGCCGGCAGCGGATCGCCTACCCGATAATTGAACGTCACCGCCGACTGCGTTTGGAGGCATGGCAGTAGAGTACACTGGCTGAACGAAGTGCTTACGGGGCTGGGAAACCTTGGAACGGGCGAAGTTGAGTCTGCCGCAGTGGCTGCGCTGAGCGGCGCAAAGTTCCCGCTGACCGGCGCAGGGCTAGCTTGCGGGGCGAGATAAGCAACCGCGACGCCGAACTCCAATTTGTCAATCGCCGCGGGGTCGGCATCGAGCACCTCCCAGGTTGCCGAACCTGCACCGGCGGTCAGTTGGACGGGCGCGATCCCCACGCCATTTGCGGTAGTGGTCTGC
This sequence comes from uncultured Acidobacteriia bacterium, assembly GCA_903881085.1. GTDB lineage: Bacteria > Acidobacteriota > Terriglobia > Bryobacterales > Bryobacteraceae > CAIRSA01. Next base: position 6,383 of record CAIRSA010000008.1, on the reverse strand, counting down.
GCGATTGGCGAATACGGGCCGCCCGCCACCAACCGCGCGGCAGGCCCGGAAGTTTGACTCACCGTAACGTACAGCGCAATGCCCGCCGGAACGCCGCTGAACTGGGCTATGAGACGAGTGCCTTGCGTGGCCAGGCCGGCAACATTCATTCCCCCTGTTGACGGTAGCGAAGAGTTGTAATAGCCGGATTCCGTGCCGTAATTCGTTCCCGGAACATTCTGGTTGGCGAGCGCCGATGGATTGGCCGCTGTGGTCGCAGTGTTTCGTTTGTTGAATGCTGTGATAAAGCCTTCCGTGAACACAAGCGTGTGCGTGAGCGCGCCGCCTGTTGCCGTTGCAGAAGTGGCCAGCGCGGTATTCAGACCGCCGGCTTGTTGAAATGTCAGGCTTGTGATCGGAGCATTGCTTGAATTGCGGAGTCCGAACGTCAATCCGCGGGCGAAGTTTCCAAGGAATGCCTCAGGGTTTTGCATTGCGATCATAGACGACCCAATAATGCTCAAGAATCCCCCCAACTGCGTTGGGTGCAGCCAATATGGGGTAGGCGTGTAACTGGCATTCGCTCTGAGGTTCGTAATGCGCAAGGTCCGGGTCCCGGATGGTCCTGGTGCGGCTATCGGTATGTTCTGAAATGAAATGGAATTGGCAGCCGCCAGATATCCTTGAAAAAGCGATTGTCCGGGAACGGGCGTTGCGGGATCGTCAATAAGCAGGAAAACTTCCGTTGCGCCGGTTGTCGAATCCAATATGCGGCTGGTGACGTTTGACGTCAAGAATATCTGGATGTTGTTGTATCCCAGGTCACCGGAGTTTCCGCCAGTGCACGTGACTACAATATCGCTCACGAGTTCGGCCAATCCGCCGTCTCGGATTGTCTTGGGGATTCCAGAGGCATTAGTGCAGGTTAAGTAAGACTGAAACGCCTGCCCGATTCCCGTCACACAAAAGAGTAATATGATAGCTCGCATTTATTTACCTCGCTCCAATTGCCGTCAAGGCGTGCCCAAACTGAGCAGCGTGGACCGCGTCACCCCTGGCCAGTTCATAGTCCACGCCCACAGTTCTTTGTTCGTCGGATGCTGCTACAGGATGTCCGGGTCGCCGTCTGAGTTCAAGCCGCCAGTTCCGGAAACCTTTCATGTAGTGCTTACGCGGTTGGCAAGGTTCACGTTCAATAAGGATATAAAAGCTCGAATGTAATTGCGCGCCAGTTTGTCTCACGCTGCATGCGATGACAACATTGTTCACAATCTCGCCGGTTCCGCCGGAGCGGATTCTCTGGGAGCTGATGATGCGCCAGTGCAAATCATACAAGTCCGAATTACTTGCCTGCTTCCCTAACAAAAGAAAATCCGAGCGATTAGTCTGTACATCCAGCTACAGTCTAGCAGAGTCCGCACGTTGCGAATGCCGCATTTTTGCGGTCTTTGTGGTCCGCGCGTCAAGCCACCGGCACGGCTTTGGGCTTGCATTCATTCGATGCCGCGGGGTCATCATTAAACCTGTCGAACTCGCGGATCCACTTTTGCAGATCGTTGAAGCAGATGGTCAGCGGATCGATATCGGGGAGATTTCGCCCAATGCGAATGCAAAATCCTCGATTTGGTACCGTAAACCGAAAAAGAGCTGTTGAACGCATCTGGGAAAGGTATCTGCAACATTTGGCATCGGTTGCATGCATCGTGCTCGTCACCCGCCGGGTGACTCGCATTGCGGGGAGTGTAGCGTGGGGCAAACCGGGACGGCCAGCCATTTTCCGGCAGAAATCGCCGGAAAACGGAGGCAGTCCCTGGTTTGCAGAGTCGTGCATTCCGGCAGAATTTTCGGGCAACAGCTTTTTACCGGGTAAAAGGTTAGCCATTCAAACTTAGTCCCATTCAGTAACCCGCAGGCGGGGGGAGGTTATTCTGCTTCCGGATCAAACCATTCAGCCGCTTGGTCATCGCCAGACTAATTTTGGCATGCACCGTACACATATCGTGCTCTTGTTCTTAATTGGCAATTGGCGTGGGTCTGCCTGTGCTACGACGCTTTCTGCGCAACGCCAATATCGCCGTTAGCAGGCAAAATCAAGGTACCCGCGGTGCGGGTCCGTGCTGACCAATTTCACCTGAAGCAGATCGCCCACATCGATTCCCTGGTGTCCATGAATCAGCAGTCCTTCCGCGGGTGGATTCGTTATGCGGACGAACGTGCCTTTGGGGGTTACGCCGGTCACCACCGCGGCGAATGTCTCTCCAATCCGGGGCTGGAGCGCAACCGCGGCGATGCGCTTGTTCATAATGCGCTCTACTTTACGGGCGGCGTCCTCCTTCAGCGTGCAGTTCTGCGCAATGGAACTGAGTTGCTGATCTGAATACGGAGCGTCACGCTTGGATAACACGGACTTTATCAGGCGCTGCGTCACCATGTCGGCAAAGCGGCGATTGGGCGCGGTGGAGTGCGAATAATCGTGGGCGGCAAGGGCGAAGTGCGCTTGACCCTGATCGCCTGAGCGTGAGAGCACATACTCGCCTGGACCCATCAGTTTGACGACAGCCAGGGAGACGTCCGCGTAGTGAACCGGGTCGCTGGCTTTTCGCTTTTGAAGGAACAGATTGAGCGCCCCGGAATCGGGTTGCAGCGGAAGTGTCTCGCCATATCGCGCAGCCAGGGCGACGATGCGAGGCCAGCGCTCCGGTGTTCTGACCACGCGGCGGATGGAAGAGACGCTGGCATTGGTGAGCGTTCGCGCCATGACGCCGTTGGCGGCAACCATGAAATTCTCGATGAGTTCCGTAGCGCGGTTCTTTTTGCGGGCACCGATGCCTTGGACCTTACCGTCTGTAATCAGGGCCTCCGACTCTACGCGGTCGATATTCAATGCGCCCATCCGCTGCCGTTCGTCGTGAAGGCTTTGCGCCGCCTCGTCTTGCAGTTTGAGTTGCAGGGTGAGCTCGGCTGAGGCGGCGACGGCTCGTGGCGCGGGCGCGGTTCCCTCCAGCCACGGTCCTATGCTGTTATACGTTAGCTGCGCCTTGTTCCGAATGAGCGCGCGGTAGATTTCTCCGGCGGTGATCGATCCGCTGCCATCGACGACCATATCCACCACTACCGCCAACCGGTCGGCGTCCTGGTTCAGTGAAGACAGGTCGGTCGAGAGTAGCTCAGGCAACATCGGAAACGTTCGAACACCGGTATAGACACTGGTGGTCTGGGCTGCGGCGTGGTTGTCTATCGGCGAGCCGGCCGGCACGTCGGCATCGACATCGGCGATTGCGATCAGGAGGCGAATTCCACCGTTGACCCGCTCGGCGGCTTCGGCCTGGTCGAGATCGCGGGACGTGTCGTTATCTATTGAGGACCACAACAGGGAACGCAGATCGCGAATGTTGGTGTCTGCGGTGGGTGGTGGGTGGAGTTTGAGGGCTTCCATTTGGAGGGCGGTGTCCGGTGGGAAATCGGGTTGGAAGCCCTCATCGATCATTTCTTGTCGGGCGGCTGCGAAAAGGTCGAATGCGTGGAGTGGCATGAGTCCGAAAGCGTATCATACTGCGAGTAGAACAGGACACTTTTGTTGGTTAGCAATTGGGAGGCCGAGGTGACTTTTAAGTTAGTCAGGGCAGGCAAATTGCCCGCCCCACCCTTGAAAATACCGAAGTGTCTCGTTTCTTGAGGCTTTCGCACTATAATGGGGGCAGTGTTTCAGGAGCGCTATATGAAGATTCATTTCTCTGTAATTATTGCTCTAATTTTCTATTTTGCCGCAGGTCCTGCGGGCGCACAAGACGTGCGGGCGACCATGAGCGGCCGCGTAACTGATCCAGCTGGTGCGGTTGTGCCCGGCGCCAAGGTGACGGTGATCTCAGAAGATACCAACGTCAGACACGATACAGTCAGCAACGGTCAGGGCATCTGGAACGTACAGTTCCTGCTGCCGGCCCACTACCGGCTGATCATCGCCGCACCCGGATTCAAGAACACAGAACGGCAGGGAGTGGAATTGCAAACGGCGGACGTGAAGCAGATCGACATCCAGCTTGAGCTGGGCAGCGCCTCGCAGACCGTTGAGGTGACCAGCGATTCACCGCTGCTTGACACTACCTCCGCTGTTTCAGGCACGGTGGTCAGTTCCCAGGAAATCCTTGAGATGCCGACATCGTCGCATGTCGTTTCGCTGCTGGCTCTGATGTCTCCCGGTGTGGTGCAGACGGACCAGGACAACAATCAGGTGCACATGTGGTCGTACATCGGCGCGTCATCGTTCACCGCCAACGGAGGCCGCAACAACATCTGGTCGAACTCGTTCCAGCTCGACGGCATGGCGAACAGCAAAAGCGGCGGCTATATTTCGTTCATTCCGCCGCAGGATTCCGTGCAGGAGTTCCGCGTGCAAACCAATGCCTACGACGCTTCCATCAGCCGGCAGGCCGGTGCCACCGTCAATATGCAGACGCGCAGCGGCAGCAAGAATTATCATGGCTCGTTTTACTACTTCAAGCAGCCCAACCAGCTTGGCGCGAATTCCTTCCAGAACAATCTGTCAGGCGTTACAGGCAGCCCGGAAAGCATCTCCCTTTATGGGGGCACGTTTGGCGGACCGGTGTGGATCCCTAAGGTCTACCGCGGCCAGAACAAGACCTTCTTCTTCGTTTCCATCGAGCCGACCAATCAGACGATTCCAGCCAACAGCGGCCCAACATCGCTGCCAACCGCGGCCGAACGCGGCGGCGACTTCAGCCAATCGTGGACCACGCTGACCTCGGCCGGCGCGCTGGTGAAGTACCCGGTGGTGGTTTACGATCCCATGACGGTGACCAGCGGCAACGGAAACCGCGCGGTGTTCCCTGGAGCGGTGATGCCCAAGAGCCGCCTGGACCCCATCGCCCAAGCGATGATCTCCTATCTGCCGCTGCCGAACCAGGCGGCCGATGGGACCAGCAACGTCCATAACAATTACAATCCGCCAAACTTTACGTCGAACAAAGTCCCGGTTGTTTCCATTCGCGCCGACCAGAACTGGAACGGCTCAAACCATAGCTTCGCGACAATCCGTTGGAGCCATCTGAAACAGATCAGCGGCGACACGTTCGGGCTGGACAGCATTCTTGCCGGCGGGCAGACGGAGCGCGTGGCGAAGAGCCTGGGGCTGGATCATGTGGTAACGCTTTCGCCGACGATGGTGCTGGACGTGAAGTACACACTGAACCGGTTTGAAGAGCCGTCGAAGAGCCTTGGGGCGGGGTTCGACCCGACCAAGCTCGGCTTCCCGGCGAGCTGGGTCTCGCAGTTGCAGAAGCCTTCGTTTCCCTACATCACCATCAGCAATTACGCCAGCTTCGGCACCACGCAGGCGGACGGCTTCACCAACAACACGCACCATGTGTTTAAGGGCGACATCACGCACATGCACGGCAATCATGTGATGCGCTACGGCGGCGAATTCTGGCTGCTGCAGGAAGCGCGCGGCGGCGTCGGGAACCAGGGGCAATTTGATTTCAACGCCAACTGGACGCGCCTGAACAACAACAACAGCGCCGGGGCCGGCGACGGCTCCGCACTGGCATCCTACCTGTTGGGCATGCCTACCGGAGGCAACCTGCCGATCAACGCCAGCGCCATTTATTCGCAACACTTCACCGGGGGCTTCTTCCAGGACGATTGGCGCGTCACCTCCAAGTTGACGGTCAACTTGGGCATGCGCTGGGATTACGAGCGGCCGGTAGTGGAACGGTTTAACCGCCTGACGGATCGTTATGATCCCACCGCGACCAACCCCATCACGCAGGCGGCGCAGACGGCATATGCCGCCATCCTTAGCAGTCCCGCCAACGCCAACAACGCCGCCGTGCAACTGGCAGCGCAGTATCTTTCGGCCGGCAATTTCAAGGTGCCTGGCGTGTTGGGATTCGCCGGCGTCAACGGTACGCCGCGGACGGCCACTAATGGCGATTATCATGAGTGGCAGCCGCGCGCTGGTTTCGCTTATCAGTTTGCGCGCAACACCGTGCTGCGCGGCGGATTCGGTCGCTTCACGCAGGCTGGGTTTTCGGCCGGCAGCCAGACCGGATTCAGCACCTCAGCCAACCTCAACGCCACGCAGGATAACTTCCTGACTCCGTACGACACGCTGGCCAATCCATTTCGCGCAGGGATCGCCAAACCGACCGGCTCTTCGCTGGGTGCGCTGACCAATCTAGGGCAGGGCATCGGAACGTGGGACAGCCCCGACCTGGGGCGGCTGTACTCACTGGAATGGAGCCTGCACTTGCAGCGGCAGGTGGGGACGTGGCTGTTTGAAATCGGCTATTCCCACAACAAGACGTACGGCATCTGGAATTTCGGAACCTGGGACAAGAACCTGCAGAGTTTCCCGCTGTGGCAAAAGCTGCAGACGCCGGCTT
>CAIRSA010000007.1 GCA_903881085.1 uncultured Acidobacteriia bacterium | reverse complement strand
TGGGCGGCGAGCTTGTAGGTGATGACGCCGACTTTGACATCCTCTTTGTTAGGCAGGCCGAGGTGTTCTTTGGGGGTGACGTAGCAGAGCATGGCGGTGCCGTACCAGCCGATCATGGCCGCGCCGATGGCGCTGGTGATGTGATCGTAGCCAGGGGCGATGTCGGTAACCAGGGGGCCGAGCGTGTAGAAGGGGGCTTCGTAGCAAAGCTCCTTCTCTTTTTCCACCTGCATCTGGATCTGATCCATGGGGATGTGGCCGGGGCCTTCGATCATGACCTGGACGTCGTATTCCCACGCCTTGCGGGTCAACTCGCCAAGGGTCTTGAGTTCGGCGAACTGGGCTTCGTCGCTGGCATCGGCTAGCGAGCCGGGGCGCAGTCCGTCGCCTAATGAGAAACTGACGTCGTGCTTCTGGAAGATCTTGCAGATGGCATCGAAGTGTTCGTAGAGGAAGTTCTGGCGGTGGTTCTTCACCATCCATTCGGCAAGGATCGAACCGCCGCGGCTAACGATGCCGGTGACGCGCTTGGCGGCCATGGGCACGTACTGGATGAGCACGCCGGCGTGGATGGTCATGTAGTCGACGCCCTGTTCGGCCTGTTCTTCGATGACTTCGAGCATGACCTGAGGGGTGAGGTCTTCCACGCGGCGAACGCGCGAGAGCGCTTCATAGATCGGCACGGTGCCGATTGGAATGGGCGAGTTGGCGATGATCGCCTTACGGATAGCCGGGATGTCGCCGCCGGTGGAGAGGTCCATCACGGTATCGGCGCCATATTTGATGGAATAGCGCAGCTTTTCCAGTTCGCCGTCAATGTTTGAGGTGGTGGAGGAGTTGCCGATGTTGGAGTTGATTTTGCAGGTGGAGGCAACTCCGATGCACATGGGTTCCAACACGCTGTGATTGATGTTGGCGGGGATGATCATACGCCCACGCGCGACTTCGTCGCGCACCGTTTCGGCACTGAGGCGTTCGCGTGCGGCCACATATTCCATCTCTTGCGTGATCTGGCCCAGGCGTGCGTAGTAAAGTTGCGTGCGGATTTTATCGTTCAGGCGCGGAGTTACCCAATCAGTTCTCATATTCGGATTATGGCACAGCCTAAGGCCAGCGTCCTACCAGTATTGCCACTGACCTTGCATAATAACGTAAGCGGAGAGCAACGCATTGGTGATGGCGTGGGCCCAGATGCAATCGCCGAGGCTCCTGGTGCGGATCATCCACCAGTTATAGGCTATGCCGGCGATGAGGCCGACTTCCCAGTAAGGGCCGTGTTCGGAGGCGAACAGCGCGGCGGTGATCCAGAATGCGCCGGCGGCATAGGCGCCGAGTGCCACCTTTTCAAAATCCGGATTGATGATCCAGCGCATCATCCAGCCGCGCCAGAACAGTTCCTCCACAATGGGAACGATGATCGCGGCACGGAGCGTGCGAAAAACGAGCACCAGCATGGAAGATTGCAGCGCGGCAGGCACGCTGCCTGTCACTTTGCCGGTGAGTGAATTCTGGAAGATAATGCTCTCGCGGTAATGCGGCCACAGCAGGTCTGGCATGATCCAGATGACGAATACAGCGATGCCCATAGCAATGGTGCCGGCCCAATTGCGGACCCTAAGATCCACGACTTCGCGCGAAAAATACCAGATAACCGCGCCCATAATTGCGACGCGCAGCGGATATTCCCAAAGCTCGGAGACTGGCAGGTACTGGTGACCTGCCAGAAAGGCGATGAAGACAAGAAAAGGAAGAGTGTAGCGAACGGCCGGGGATCCCATTATTGATTGGCCGCCAGCTTCAGTGTATTGGATGCAACCCGAAAAGTGTTCCTCTTCACAAGCCTATCCAATTTTCGAGAGCAATTCCCTGATTTTGCCGGCTTCGTCCTTGGCCGGATTCTTGGTCAGCGCCAATTCAAGCGCCTTCTTCGCCTGAATCTTGTCCCCGCGCTGGAACAGAGCCATACCGAGATGATAATGCCAGGTGGACACCGAACTATCGCGAGCGGTCAAGTCTTTGTAGATTTGGATGGCCGGATCACTCAAGTTTTTCTTGATGTAAATCCACCCCATGGTATCGGCAACGTTGGGCTCATTGGGGTGCTGCTGTTTGGCGCGCTGAGCAAGTGTGAGCGCCTGGTCGAGATCCTTACCCTCTTCGGCCAGAATGTACGCCATATTGTTGAGAGCGATCCAGTTGTTCGATTCGACTTTGAGAATGGATTCGTAAACGGGACGCGCTTGCGAACGCATGCCAAGGGTATCATAGAGCAGCGCCAGACGCATTTGCGGACCGGGGTCCTTTTCATCTACGGCGGCAGCTTTTTTGAAGAAGTCCAGTGCGCAGTTGTCGTCTTTTTTCAGCTTGCAGACTTCACCCAGCTTCACCAGAATATCGGAGGAGTTTGGCGTCTTGGCAAGGACGGTGCGGAACTCATTCATGGCTTCGTCATAACGGCCTGCACGGGCGCTGATGTTTCCGATGGCAACCCGGTAGTCCAGGCGGTCGGGATTCTTTGCCAGCAGGGAGCGGATCAGAGCAAGAGCCTTTTCATACTGCGAACTGGCCATGTAGGTTTCAGTGAGGCCCATGGCGCCGCGCGGATCGGGGGGCGTCAGGTTCATCAGACTGTTAAAGATTTCTTCCGCTTTCTTGTAATCTTTCTGAGAGAAATAGACCATCGCCATCTGGAAGCGGGCGTCACGGGAATCGGGATTGGCCTTCAGAATTGCTTCCAATTCGGCCTTGGCGACAACATAGTCCTTTTTCGCTAACAAGGTGGTGGTGCGAAGCAGTTGGGCGGCCTGATTCCTCGGCTGCATCTGGAGAATTTCAGTAGTCGTCTGCATCGCCGCATCTAGTTGGGTCTGCTGCAACTGAACCTGGGCCAACGCGAGACGAGGAGGGATGTAGTCGGCGCGAAGCTTTATGGAATCCTGAAACTGGATCTTAGCGGCTTCGGGGTTGCCATTGGCTAACAATGCGCGCCCGAGGTTGAAGCGCAGCACAAAGTTTTCCGGAATCTTTGAGAGCACGGACTGGAGATCGGTAATCGCCGCCTGCAACTGCTCTTTGCGCCCGGCCTGCAGCCAAAGCGATGCACGCATGGCAATGGCCTCGGCATCTTTGTCGTCAGCCTTCAAAAGCTGCTCGACCTGTACCAGGGCTTCATTGGGTTTGCCCTGCGCGGAGAAGATCTCAATGATACGCTTCTGATAGACGCTCTTCTGTTTTGTGGCACCCTTCAGCCCATCGGTGTAAGCTTGCAAGGCGGGGTCCAACTGGCGGATGCGGAAATAAAAATCCCCGACATCGCGAAACCCAAAGGGGAAGTCTTTCGAATTGGAAGAGACCCGGCCGAGCGTCTCTTTCATCTTCTGCGGTTGCTGTGTGCCAAAGTAGTGGGCGGCAAGTTGCATATAGACCTGCTCGCTGGTAGGATTGGCTGCCAATTTATTTTTCAAAATCGCTTCGCCCTGTTCATGCTTCCCCGCACGTATCGCCATGCCATAAATGAAATCGTATGCTTGGCTATAAGTCTTATCCTTTTGAATAAGGGCGTTGACGATTCGCTCAGCCTCCGGCGCCTGATCATCACTGGCCAAGGCATTTGCCAGAGCCATGATCAAGTCAGGCTGCATCGGCTTGACTGCGTCAGCGGCGTGGAAGATGTCGATCGCTTCCTTCAGCTTCAGCTTGTTGTCCGGCTTCACCTGGTAGTCCACCAACGCCAGATACGCATTGATTCGCAATCCGTCAAACGATTTCGGATCGCGCTTCAGCAGTTTGTCGGCAACAGCCTCCAAGTCCTTACGAAAACGCTTGAGTCTGACCGGGTCACTCAGATAAGCGGTCAGATACAAATCCGCAAGTTTGGAGTGGGCGTCCATGTTGTCAGGCTGCAACTCAGAGGAGCGCTCCAGCGCGGCGAGGGCCTCAAGAGTGCGTCCCGCGCGTAGTTCAGACAAACCTAGACGGTAATACGCTTCGCCATACCGCGCATCGATTTTGATCGCAAGCCGGTACATGATGGAAGCTTCCTTGAATTTGCCGGCCGTGAAAAAGGTATTACCACGATCGACGTGATCCTTCTTTTTCTTCGCAGGATCCAGCGTACAGGAAACAAAACCGACAGAAAGTAAGGTAATCAGCAGAAGTAACGAAACGCGATGCAAATAGGTTTTCATAAGTAATCTTTGGGTTCCAGGCTTCTAATCCAATGAGCGCAACTTCGTCCAGGGCGCCTGATGCGCGTCTATTCCACTTCACCATAAAACAGCGTCGGGCGCAATCGCCATGATGGCCCAGAACTAAGTAGCCATGCAAATACTATACATTACAAGGTCAGACATCCCGACCTCGGCGGGGAATTGGGCCGGGAAATGGAAATTCCATTGATCCCGAAGAACCGCTTGCTGATTTCCGGGGAGGTCAGGATGTGTGAAGGTATACCTAAGGATCAAGACTGGCTTATGTGAGATAAACATGCACGGCAATGATGGCTATGGCTGAATGATGAAGGTTGGATCTTGATACGGTACGGAATTATTTCGATTAAAACGCACTAGCGAAAAGCTATGGCCGCCAGGCCGCCAATAAAAGCGGATCTCCCCCCAGACAGCCGATTATCAAACGGATGTTCTTTGAGTTAGTATTCGCACAGGCGAATCGCCTGCGCCACCCATGGACATCCGGTGTGTCGAAGGGTGAGGCGGGCGATTCACCTCTGAACGTTGAGATAGCGCTGGTAGGCCGATTTCCGCTCTGCCCCACAAATTATTGCACGGCAACGGTTGGGACAGCGGGGCCTGTCACCGGGCTGTTTACTCCGCCAGCCTGGATAGTGACTGGGAGCGTGTTACCGCGCAAGTGAGCACCGGGAACGGTGACGCGAATGAGATACTGGCCGATGACGCCTGGCAGGACCGTGCTCGAATTGACGATCATCTCCGCTTCTTTATAGCGGGGATCGCCGAAATAGACCTTCACCGCGGCGGTGGCCAGAGGTGTTTTAGGGGCAACCCCACTGGTCAGCCTTGCCGTTCCCGGGGGCAGACCGAGCCCTGTGGCAATGATCTGAATCACCTCATCGCGATTGGCAGGATTGTCCTTGGTCACGGGCTTACCGTCGATATGGAAAATCGATGCCTGATTGGAGGCTGGATCCACAAACACGGCCGGAGCGTACTTCACCACGGTCAAGGGCACTGCGAGCGAGGCAGCTTTGCGATCGACGGAGCGGATAATTAAGGGATAGCTGCCGGCCGCCAATTCAGGGGGAACCTGGACGTTGATCTGGCCGCTGGAGGTCATAATCAATGGCAGTGGGAGACTGTTGAGGGTGACACAAACTCCGCCTATGAAGGTGGACAGATTCTGACCCGGTGTGGACGCTGCCGAGGTAGCCAGATTGCGGCCGAAGATGGAGGCCAGCGAACCCTGCGCCAGTTTGGGCAGATAGCTGGCCGTGCTGACGATACTATTGGGGCCAACAACGGGACGAGCAGAGGCCGGAATCTGATCGAGCGGAATGATGGTCAAACCGCTGGTGGTAATCGCATATGCGTTGGCGGCGGTGGAATCAATCGCCAGCGTGCGGCCAGCGACATTCGCCCGTTGCGTGCCAACTACAGTTGACAATGGCCCTTCCAGCGCGGGTGAGGACGCGATTGCAAAGCCGCTATTGACGTCAACCATTTCCAACTGCGGCGCGGCGGTATTCGTTTGGGTGTTGTTTGCAACTACAGGCACGGTGAAACGGGCGAAAGTGGTGGCGCCGGAAGCGAAAACGGCCGGAACCGGACGGGCAAACGTCTGTGCTGTGGTTGCACCGCCACGGCCAGGCACGCCGCCGAAACCACCGCCGGAAATCACCTGCGTGGTGCCGGCCGAGGCGATGGGCGAAAGCGAAGAGTTCAAAACCAGGCCATTGACGAGGAAATACTGTCCGCGCGGACCAGCGCTAACGGGGCCGTAATAGCCCTGGATGGGCGCGGGCTGCACCTGACGGCGCTGCACATAGTCGTCAGCTATCGCGTCATAAAGATTGGCATTGCCGTTGCCGTCAAGCAAGAGGATGTATTCGCCATTGGGAGTGGAGGCCATGGTGCGGGGAGCGGGAATGGTGGCGGTACCGATGACCGGGCTTACCGAGCGAGGTAAAGCATTATTCCCGATCACTTTCCACAGCGTTCCGTTACTCATAACGATTTGCAGGCCGCGCTGACTGTAGGCGATCACACTGGGATTGATAACAGCCGCGCTGCCGTTGAAGGGGAGCGCCGGAAACTGGATATTGTTGACGACTTTACTTTGCGTTAGGTCGACAACGCTGATGGATTCACCGCCCGTGTTGGCCACGTACAACGTGTTGGTGTCGGGCGTGAGCGCCAGGGCGTGGGGAAGCTGGCCGACCTTAATCGGCGTAAGGAGCCTGGCGGTGCGGATGTCATAGACTTCCACACGGTTTAGACCGGAATTGGAGATGTACAGCCGCTGGCGCGAACTATCATAGACCATGTCGATGAGGCCTTCGTTAGGGGAGAGACCGACAGGGATAGGGACAATGGAGCCGCGGGATTCCGAATCCCGGTTGTTTTGAAAGATGCGGATGGAAGGAGGAATGTTGACCGCCTGCGGCGCGGAGATCAGGAAGTCGCTGGGGGCCTGCGTGCCGATGGAACGTGCGGCTAGGCTGCTGAAGCTGAATTGAAAGGCCGTGTTTCCGGTATTGTCGCGAGTGATCTGCGCTTGCGGCGCGAGCTGCGTCAACTGCGCCTGTTGGGTGGTCTGGCCGGCTGGAAGAACACCGGGAAACCCTGCGCCGGGAACGCCCGGCAGGTTAATGATCACACCGCCGCCGGGCAAGCCTCCGCCTGCGCCGCCAATGCCGCCAAGTCCCTGCACATTTGTTGCGCTTAAAGTGGAGAGCAAGGTGGGGGTTGCCTGGATGCCACCGCGGTTGCCACCTGGACCTGACTGCTGTAAATTGTTGATCGTTATGGAAGCCCGGCGCGCATTGTCGATGACGCCGCACTGATCGTTGCCCAACAGAAGCACTCGGGTAGAAGGATCGACAATCGGTTGTTGAAGCAAGGTGCCGAAGGGGATCACCATGAAACCGGAATCGGAGAGGCCGTAGGCGGTGGCGCCATCGGAGGTGATTACCATTTTTCCTGCCAGATTCTCAGGCAACTGAACGCCCATATTGATGAGCAGATTGTCGGGGTCGGCAATCATCAGTTGCGTGGTATTGGTGAGGGCGGCTGGACTTTGAATCGGGGCAACGTTGAAGGCGGCGTAAATATTGGCGCCGGTCGGGGCAAACACGCTACCGCCCTGATTCTGCTGGGTGTTGAACTGATTGGCGACCGCAGTGAAACCCTGGGTTGTGGTCGCCGCGTTGAGCGGGAAGGGAGCGTTGGCGGCATTCATCTGGGCGATAACGGTCAACGTTGCGGCATCAAACAGGCGCAAGCCTGCCATGAATCTTGTGCCATCGGGCGAGACGGAAAGCACGGTGGACTGGTCGCCGATGATCTCGCGGCTCTTTACCACCGTTCCAGACGCCACTTCGTAGATGAACATGACGCGATTGGTATTGGCGTAGGCGTTCACTCCGATGATGCGTTTGCCATCCTTGGTCGCAATCAAGTTACTGCGCTGCGAAAGAAAAGCGCGGCCGGCAACCGGAGGAAGGATGGGCGACTGGGGCGGCGGCGGGGCGACAGCCACTACACCCAGTTGTGTGGAAGAGTTCTTGTTGGCCGGGTCATAGACTAGCAGCGTGTCGAGCAGGTTGTTGGCGCCGGTGCCGATAGTGGTGATCAAAAGGCGTCCGTCGTTGCCCATGGCGATGCCTTCCGGCTTAGCGGGCAGGCTGACGCGGGTGACGATCTTCTGGGCATCGAGGTCGATGGCAATGATGGAGGATGCGTCGTAACAGGTGATCCAGAGCAACTTGCCGTCCCGTGACATGGTACCGGCAAGCGGCGTTGCGTCTGTTTTGACGGAACCAATTACGCGTTTCTGCGTGAGCGAGTAAATATCGAGGGTGTTCGGGGCGAGCGGGCGGATAAAGTACAGACGGCTGCGCGGCTCATCCAGAATAATATCGGAAGCGCTGCTGGTAAACGGGACAACGGTACCGAAAGTGGCCGCATTCAGAGCGGGGAGACTCAACAATATCAGTGTGATCCAGCGTAGAGATAGCATCGGTTAACCAATAATAACCCATACGCTGGATCAAAGTTTCGTCGCGCGGAGCGGCCTACTTGGTTACTGGGGCGGGCTTGGCGGCGGCGCTCGGGGCGGCAGGCTTGTTGGTTGCGGTGGTGGCGGCCTTGGGCTGGCGTGCTTTGACGCTGAGGCGGATCTTGGCATAGACGTCGGCAGGAACGATCTTGCGGTCGAGCAGTTCGTTACGGCCTTTGTACGGGCGGCCAGCGACGATTTTCGCGGCGTAGGCATCGCCAACGCCTGGAAGGGCTTTCAATTCATCGACCGAAGCGGTGTTGATGTCGACGATCTTGGAGGCCGTAGCCGTCTTTGCAGCCGGGGTGGCGGCGGCGGTCTTGGCGGCCGGTGTAGCGGTCTTGGCCGGGACGGCAGGGGTCTGCGCGGCGGCGATTCCCAGGGTGGCGATGGCTGCCAGCAGGATGGTTGTCAAGGTTTTCATTTTCGTATTCTCCACTTTGTAAATTTGTTGCGGCCTATTCTTTGGCCGTCAATGAAGAAGACGCGTTCAACCTGGCGTAAGATACTGTGTTAATGAGGACTTAACGTGAAGAGACTTTCATGTTGTTGTCTTCATCTGTGTCCATACTGTGTTCATCCGTGGTTAATTTTTGTTGAGAATTTCAACCCCAAACGAGCACGGAGACTTTAGCCAGTAGAGTAGAAGAGGACTGTAACGCCCCCGCCGAGTCGCCGCGGGGAATTTCACCCCGCGGCTCTCACTGGACCGTGCTTGAGCCTCTCGACTCACACGGCTCGTGCAACCCACTGAAGACTGCCGCCTCGCGCTAGCGCTTGCCCACGAGCGCACCGGCTTGGTATTCGAGGCACTTGCTATAGCTCGCTTCGTGTTCCAGGCGGATCACTTTGAACAATCCCAATCGCGCGGAGATGGAGGCCTGCACCTGGCTCGCCAGCCACACTTCGTCATTCACGCGCATCTGCTCGTAACCGGCTCGAGTCCCCTTGGCAACACGCACCAGAAACAGCCCAACCCAGATGGGATCGATCGCTTCCACATCCGCTTTTATAAGATTGAAGTCTTGTTTATCGATCCATAGTTTGCATTTCAGATGCTGCATCGCCTTCCCCGTTCTGGAATGCGGTTGAAAGCCGGCGCGCGGGGTTGCATCGATCACGTATACCTGACGCCCTTGCCACATGGCGTCGGCGGCCCGGCGGAAGTCGAAGGCTTCCGGCAAGTCGCGCCATGCTTCGCGCTGCCACTCCGGCCGGTTATTGTAGTCGCCCACCCGCTGCGCGCGTTGGGAGGCTGATTCCTTTTGGCGCTCGGCGCTGGTTTTGGCGAACTTGTCGTGTTCCTTGCGCTCTTCGGCGGCGGTCAGCGGACGGCCTCCATAGGCCACCAACCGCCGGTACTGGCTACCTTCCAGCATCGTGATTTCATGGATCGTCACTTCCTGCGATTCCACTTTGCCTTCCGCATTCAGGTGCCGCAGGTTTGTTCGTTCCGAGAAGGTATAGTTCCGTGCCAGATTCCAGTTGTGCTCTTCAGCGGCGGCGGAGCGCCTTACGATGTCGCGCACATCCGCATCCGACGCCAGCGCCACACTTGCCGCAAGCGTCAACAAAGAAGCGCACAGCCGGATTCGCCGCTTCATCGTCTGCCGATTACTTCAGCCACGTCCATCGCGCGGTCGCGCAAGTCATCGGCCTGCGTTCGCACATACGACTGCGCTGTCGCGGCACGCTCTTTCACCCAATCGGTTCCCTCGTCCACCTTTCGGCCGATGATGCGGCGTGTAGCCGCGCCTGAGCGCGGGGTTAGCAGTCCAGCCAAAGCGACCCCGGCGCCAACGCCGCTGATGAATATCAGTAAGGACGAACTCAGACTACTGGTGCATTCTGTTTTTTCCATTTTTGTGATCCTCTATCTTTCATAAACTCGCGCACAACAGACTCGCATCGGCGCTTGGGATGTCGAGTTTAGCTTCCGCTTTATTGCCGCGCCGAAGCGGCTTGTGCGCTTTTATGAAGCAATCCGCTGGCCACAGCCAAGCCCCTCTGCGAACCGGCCGTGATGGTGTAAACTTTGCTAAATTCCGCACCCCAGAAAAACAGTTGCGCGGAATAGTAAACCCAAAGCAGTACGACAATCGGAGAGCCTGCCGCATTGTAGGTGGTGCCAAAGCTGGTGTTGGAAAAATACAGTTCCAAAAGCTGTTTTCCGCCCATGAACAAAAGGGCTGTGATGGCGGCGCCCAGAGCCACATCGCTCCACTGCAATAGGGCGTCAGGGACAATTTTATATAACGAGGCAAACAAGCCGGCCACAACCAGGTAGGAGATGAGAAACGTGGCGACAGGAGTTAGCGAGATGCCCATGGCTACGATGATTGCGTTCAGCCCCATGGACACCAGAAGCAGGAATCCGATGCAGAGAACGGAAACGAAGGATTGGAAGCGATCTCTGATCAGGCGCAGTATCGTTGCGGTGTGGGTTCGGTCCCTGGGCTGCGGAACGTTCCAGATGGTGTTCATGGCATCGTGCAGTTCCATGAATACGGAAGAGGCGCCAAAGGCCAGCGTCACAAATCCAATTAACGTGACAATCACATTGGTTCCAGGCTGGTAGGCGCTGACGATAATGTTCTGAATGGTCCGGGCGACCTCCGGCCCCGCCATCCCCTTTATCTCCCATGCCAGGCGGCCTTGCGTGGCAACCTCGCCATAGAAGAACGCACCAATACCTACGAGGATGACAATCAGCGGGGCCAGGGATAGCAGCGTGTAGAATGCGACGGATGCGCCCAGCCGCGTGGCGTTATCGGCGATCCATTCCGTGGATGCCTGGCGCATGACTCGCGCCAGCGTGCGGAAGGAAAGCCGCCTGGGCTTTGATTCACAGCGCCGCACCGTGGCCTTCCTGCTGCTCGACGAACTCAAGGATGTCAAAGTGCTTGATAGCACGGTCGGGAAAGAAGCTGTTGACAGCGTCGTGATCGTCAGGAAAAAACTCAAAGGCGAGCGCGAGCCTGGTCAGCAGGAATAGTTTCAAGTGCGTAGGGTTGACGCTCGCCAGTGCCAATCTTCCGCCAAGTTTCGTAAGCTTCGCCTGGGCGAAGACCAGTGTGCCCAGGCCGCTGCTGTCGATCAGATCCACGCCTTTGAGGTTTAACACCAACTGCACCTTCCCCGACTGACCAAATGAGGTCAATGTGTCACGAAGCTTGATATCGTCCTCGCCGATGGTGAGTTGTCCTTTCAAGTCAAGGACGACGATACCTTCCAATTCGTGCTGTTCGATTGAGAGGCTCATGGTTTCCGATGCTGGAATTTCTGTTTGATATCGGCCCAAAATTCGCGGCGCATATTGCTGGCGAAATCGAAGACCAATTGCAGCGATCCCTCTTTCGCGCCAAGTCCCACGGTGTTCAGGCGGTCCGGAACCCACATGTTCGATAGGTACGCGGCCCCGAATGCGCTGCCCACGGCCCACGTGGAAAACGTCTCGCGGCCGTCGTCTTTGTGCGTGATGACGGTTCCGCGCAGCGCGTGGCCGGTTCTGCGCCAGAAGTTGGTGCTGGTAGAGCGGAAATAGCGCGGGTCCTGGTGCAATGTAGTATCCAGGCCAAAGGCAAGGGTGCTGCGAATAGCCTCATAACCGACGGTGGCGCCAAGCCGTTTGCCATAGGCCGCTCCGCCGTGGCCCCACTCTTCGGGGGCGTTCTGGAGCTGCAAAACTCCGGCGACCGCTGCGAGTTTTGCCATCGAGTCGAGGCCATAAACACGCTCCCCATGAAACAGCGCTTTGCCTTTCACGTCCAAGGGTTCAAATTGTTGGGCCGACAGCGTGAACGGCAGCATGCCAAACAGACACAGCCCAAAGCACCGCTTCACAAACACGAGCATTTTGCACTCTCCGCATATTCTGAGAAGCAATCTGTTGCCCAATCGGAGACCCTACAATCAGACATCCTGATCTCCCGAAAAATGAGCTGAGCCAATTTCGAAATGATGAGGCACCGCTCCCTTGGCGCAAGAGTTGAAAGCGCATTTACGGTCGCGGCAGATTCCCAATGCCACCGAGCCGCGACCTTAAGAGAGCGGTTGCCCGGGATCATTCCGAATTCCACTCACAGCGAAAATCCCAGTATGCCATCAGGAGATCTGATAATGGCAATTGGGGTGCACTGACGTCCGATGCATATGATTGAACCCACAAACAAGCTGGTCCGATTTTGGGATGTGCCGCAGGCTGACCTGCTCAGTCTGATCCAGGCCACACCGGCCGGAGTTGATTCAAGCGAAGCGAAAAGACGATTGCAGCAATACGGGCCCAACAGCATGGCCGAGGAATCGCGGTTTGCCACGCTGATCAATTTTCTGAACTTCTTCGCTAATCCGCTGGTGCTGGTGTTACTGGCGGCGAGCGCCATCTCCATTGTGCTGGGCGATCCGATTGGCGGCAGCATCATCATTGCCATCGTAATGCTCAGCGTCGTCGTGAACTTTTACGTGGAGTTTCAGGCTCGCCATGCGGTGGAGGACATTAAGAAACAGGTCGCAACAACAGCGGCAGTTCTGCGCGATGGGAAGATGATCGAACTGCCCGTTGCCGGGCTTGTGCCAGGCGATATCGTGAAACTGAACGCAGGGGACCTGGTGCCGGCCGATGCGCGCCTGCTCGAGTCCAAAGATCTGCAAGTCCGCGAATCCGCGCTTACCGGTGAATCGCTGCCCGCCGCGAAGGAGGGGAAGGATCTTCCGGCAGGCGATCACAGCATTGCCGACGCCATCAACTGCGTGTTTCTTGGAACCGCAGTTCAAACCGGAATCGGCACCGCCGTCATTGTTCGAACCGGCAAGGATACGGCCTTCGGCGAGATCGCTGAGCGGCTGGCGAGGAAGCCGCCGGAGACGGAATTCGGACGCGGAATCCGGCACTTTGGTTTGATGATCACGCGCGTGATCATGCTGCTGGTTCTGTTTGTACTGTTAGTGAACGTGCTGCTGCACAGGCCGCTGCTCGAATCGTTTCTCTTCTCAGTGGCGCTCGCCGTCGGCATGACGCCGGAGATGATGCCAATGATCATCACCATAACTCTGGCCCAGGGGGCGCGGCGCATGGCAAAGAAGAAGGTGCTGGTGAAGCAGTTGACTGCGATTGAAGATTTCGGCAGTATCGAAATTCTATGCAGCGACAAAACCGGTACGCTGACCGAGGGCGAGATTGTGCTGGATAAGCACGTGGATATTTCCGGCGTGGAGAACGAGGAGGTGCTGCGATTTATCTACGTGAACAGCTTTTTTCAGGCCGGCATCAAGAGCCCGCTGGACGATGCGATTCTGAAGCATGAGCGGCCCGCCATTACAGAATACACGAAGATCGATGAGATCCCATTCGACTTCAATCGCAAGCGTCTTTCCGTGGTGGCGCAGCGCGGGGATGAAACGATGTTGGTTTCAAAAGGCGAAGTGGAGAGTATTTTCGGAACCTGCGTGAGCGTTATGGTCGATGGTGCGCCGCAGCCGTTCGACGATAACCTGCGCGCCAAGGCCAACGCCACGTTTCAGAAGTTGAGCGCGGATGGCTTTCGCGTGCTCGGCGTGGCAAGCCGCAAGGTGGAGAAACAAGATCCCTATACAACGGCGGTTGAGAAGGAGATGACGCTGGCGGGCTTCGCGGCATTCCTCGATCCTCCTAAGGAAGGGATTGTTGCGGTTCTCGATTCGTTGAAGAAGAACGGCGTCTCTATCGTCATCATGACCGGCGACAACCAGTACGTGACGAAAAAAGTGGCGCATGACGTTGGGTTGCCGACGGACCATATTGTCACCGGATCGGAGTTGGACAAGATGGACGATGCCGCGTTGGCCTATCAGGCCGAGCACGGCGCCATCTTCGCTCGCGTATCGCCGGAGCAGAAGAACCGCGTGATCCTCGGGTTGAAGGCTCGCGGACATGTGGTGGGTTACATCGGAGACGGGATCAATGACGCGCCTTCGCTGCATACGGCCGACGTCGGCATCTCAGTCATGAACGGCGTGGACGTTGCGAAGGATGCGGCCAAGATCATCCTGCTGGAAAAGGATCTCTCCGTTCTGAATGAAGGAGTGGTTGAGGGGCGGCGCTGCTTTGCCAACATCATGAAGTACGTCATCATGAGCACCAGTTCCAATTTTGGCAATATGTTCAGCATGGCCGCGGCTTCGCTGTTCCTGCCTTTTCTGCCGATGCTACCAACGCAGATATTATTGAACAACTTTCTCTACGACACGTCGCAGATTGCCGTGCCGGGCGACAATGTCGATCCGGCGTTGCTGCGTCACCCCAAGCGCTGGCAGATCGGGTTCATCAAACAGTTTATGACGATCATCGGACCAATCAGTTCGATCTACGACTTCCTTACATTCGGGGTGCTGCTGTGGATGTTCAACGCTTCTTCCAATCCGGCGTTGTTTCGCACCGGGTGGTTTGTGGAATCGCTGGCAACGCAGACGCTGGTTGTGTTCGTGATCCGCACCGCGGGCAATCCGTTTAAGAGCAGGCCTAGCGGCAAGTTGTTAGCGGGAGTTGTTACGGTGACCATGATCGGGGCAGTGCTGCCGTACACTCCACTTGGCGCCATGATGGGCTTCACGCCCCTGCCTGCCTCGTTGATTGGCGTGATTGCGCTGCTTTCTGTCACGTATCTGGTTTTGGTGCAGGCGGTGAAGTCGTGGTTTTATGCGCGGCACGACCTGCTTTAGGGCAACCGAAAATTGGACAGGCGACCTGTCCGCCGTAGCCTTGGCGAAGGTGGATCCGCCTGTACAATTTCTAATCTAAAACGCAAGACCGCTACAGCGTAGCGGTTTTGGCATTACTCATGTTGTTTCTGCCATTGTGCGTAGTTCATTCGCGGGATTCGCAGAAAGGCGTCCCGGGTTTTTACGTACGAGCCCAGGCCATTCATGCGCCCGATGGCATGCATCTCCTCGGCCCGGATGTACGGCCCGGTCGTATCCACGAATTCGTCCTTTACGTGGATGGCCACCACCTGCCCCAACACGATGTGATTGCGGCCGATTTCCATAGTTGTGATATGGCGGCATTCCAGGCTTGCCGGTGAGATGCAAAGGCGAGGCACCTTAACGACCAACGAGGGCTCCGTCTTCAAATGCACGATGTCCAGTTCGCTGACCTCCGGAGGGAAGTCGACCGCGCAGAGGTTCATCGCTTCCGCGCAATCTTCCGTCACAACGTTGATGACAAACTCCCCGGTGCTGCGAATGTTGTTCGCCGTGTCTTTAGGGACGATGCCCGGCCCTGGGCGGTTGCTGATGCCGATGGCGACGACAGGCGGATCGATGCCCACATAGTTGTAGGCACTGAATGGCGCGGCATTCAGTTGGCCTTCGCTATTCATGCTGGTAATCCATGCGATGGGCCGCGGTGCTACCAGGCCGATCAGCAAATTGTAGACATGATGCTTGTTTGCGTTTTCGAGATTGAGGTCCATTAGTTTATGAGAGGGTAGCGAGGGCAGTTTTGTCAAAGCCAACCAGTTCAGCAAAGTGGCCGGCGTCAATTTTGTGGGCCCAGTTCGCGTCGGCGAGCAGTGCACGGCCGACGGCAACCAGATCGAAGTCGCCGCGATCGAAGCGGCGCATCAACTCATCCAGATTACTGGGAGTTGAGGCCTCGCCTTGAAATGCGGCGAGGAACTCTCCGGAGAGGCCGATCGATCCGACTGTAATGGATGGCTTGCCGGTCAACTTCTTCGCCCAACCGGCGAAGTTCAAATCCGAGTCCGCAAATTCCGGCTCCCAGAATCGCCGCTGCGAGCAGTGAAAGATGTCTACGCCTGCCGAGGCAAGCGGCTTCAGCCATGCTTCCATCTCCCGCGGCGTGGCCGCCAGCTTCGCCGAGAAGTCCTGCAGCTTCCATTGCGACAGGCGAAGAATAATCGGGAAGTCCGGGCCCACGGCGTCGCGCACTGCTGCAATGAGTTCAGCAGCGAAGTGAGAGCGTGCCGCCAGCGTCGCGCCGCCGTACGCATCCGTACGTTGATTGGTGGGATGCCAAAAGAACTGGTCTATCAAATATCCATGCGCACCGTGGATTTCCAGCGCGTCGAAGCCGAGCCGCTTGGCGTCTGCCGCCGCTTGCGCGAAGGCCTGAATCGTCGCCGCGATATCTTCCAGCGTCATGGCAACGCCGCCGATTTTGCCTGGCGCAACAAAACCCGAAGGCCCTTCGAACGGACTTGGCGGCAGCCAACTCGCTTTAGGTGCCACAATGCCTTCATGCCACAGTTGTGGCGCCATCAGGCCACCGGCGGCATGAACTTCATCAATGATGAACTTCCAGCCGTGCAGAGCCGTCTCACCATGAAAGTGCGGGATGTCCGGGTCGTTGGATGAAGCAGGCCGGTTTACCACCGTGCCTTCGGAAATAATCAGGCCGACCTCACCTTCGGCGCGCCGTGCATAGTAGTTGGCCACGTTCGGCCCGGGTACGCCAGCCGGTGAGAACGACCGTGTCATGGGCGCCATGACAATACGATTTTTCATTGCCAGCGACTTCAACTGGTAGGGTTGAAAGAGCGGATGCACATTCATAGTCATGATACGTCCACAATCATTTTTCCGGTGTTTTCTCCATGGAAAAGGCCGATGAAAGCGGCTGCCGCGTTCTCGATTCCTTTTACGACCGTCTCTTTGTTCTTCAATTTGCCTTCCTTAAAATATCCGCCAACTTCTTTTTCGAACTCGGCCTGCTGGCCCATGAAATCCGTGACGATCATGCCTGTCATGGTTAACCGCTTCACAGTTATGTTGAACAGGTTCGTAGGCCCTGGCCGTGCTTCTTCGGCGTTGTAGCTGGAGATGCCGCCACAGGCGATGATGCGGCCATTTACGCGTAGGACCGAGAGCGCGGCTTCCAGCGATTCGCCTCCGACGTTATCGAAATAGACGTCGATCCCGTCTGGCTGGATGAATTGGAGCTGCTCCGCGATGGGGCCTGACTTGTAGTTGAAGGCCGCGTCGAAGCCGCACTCCTCAACCAGAAAGCGCACCTTCTCCGCAGAGCCTGCGGAGCCAACCACACGGCAGCCACGCAGCTTCGCCAGTTGCCCGGCCACGCTGCCCACCGCGCCCGCGGCGCCGGAGATGTAGATCGTGTCAGCCTTCTGGACGTCGACTAACCGAAGGCCTGCCCAGGCGGTCATGCCGGTCATGCCTAAGATTCCCAGGTATGCCGAAAGGGGCTGCACATCGCGGCTTACTTTATGCAGCGCATCCGGCGGTGCTGTGAATGTTTCGCGCCAGCCGAAGTTCGAAGTCACAACATCGCCGGCTTGGAACTCCGCCGCCTGCGATTCGACCACTTCCCCCACTGCGCCGCCATCCATTACCTTGCCTGTCTCGAAGGGCGGAATGTACGACTTCCGGCTGGTCATGCGGCCGCGCATGTACGGGTCAACCGACAAGAACAGATTGCGGACACGAACTTGACCGCTTTCGAGCGGTGCTGATTCCTCTGACGCCAAGGTGAAATTCGCCTCGGTGGGAAGTCCGTGCGGATAGGAAGCGAAACGTATCTCGCGGCTCTTTTGTATTTTCATGATGTTTTCCTTTTAGATTGCGGTGGTGCCAAACAAAGCGCCGACACCGGCGGTGACTGCCATCGCCAGGGCGCCCCAGAACATGACGCGCAGAGCGCCAAGCCGGATGCTCGCACCGCCGGTATGCGCGGCCAAGCCGCCCATCAGACCCAAAAACAGCAGCGATGTGGTGGCGACAAGTGGAACGAGCATGGCGTCCGGAGCCAGTGTGGTCACAGCCAGCGGCAGCGCCGCACCGGTAACGTAGCTGGCGGCGGAAGCCAGCGCCGCTTGCAGCGGACGAGCTGTAAACGATTCTGAAATGCCGAGTTCATCGCGTGCATGCGCGGCCAATGCGTCCTTCGCCATCAGTTGCTCCGCCACCTGCATTGCCAGCGCCGGCTGCAATCCGCGCTTGACGTAGATCGCCGCCAGTTCCTGCTTCTCTCCAGGGAAGTCCGCCTTTAGTTCCGCGCGCTCCAACTTGAGATCGGCGTTTTCCGTGTCTGCCTGTGAGTGCACGGAGACATACTCACCTGCAGCCATAGCCATGGCACCGGCGGCCAGTCCGGCGACACCGGCCACAACGATGTCGTTGTGATGCCCATGCGCGGCAGCGACGCCGATGACAAGGCTTGCAGTGGAAAGGATGCCGTCATTCGCGCCCAGCACCGCAGCCCGCAGCCATCCGACGCGGGCCGTCTTGTGCCGTTCCACCTGACGCACGGCTGCGCTAGTCAAAGTACCGCCGTAATGGCCAGCCGGATGTATGGATACCGAGTGTTGTAAAGGTAGTAGCCGTCTTCGTAATCGACATAGACGTTGTCTGTCTCATACCAGTCCTGCGCCCAATATTCGGGCCATGGATCGAGTAGCAGGAACGAGATGCCACCGTAGGAGAATTGCGGATAACCCATGTAAATGACAGGGCTGTTCATGCGGAACATGTGCTGGCTGCCAAAGTACAGGTTGTAGCTGTTCTGCGGAATGTAATAACCGCCATAGCCGCCGCGCTGCTCCCATGTGCGGTGCTGGGTATCCCAGGTCTGCGCCCGAGACTGTTGGAAGGAACCCTGCCCCTGCCATGCCCCGCCCTGTTTGAGCCATCCGCGCTGCTGTTGCCACGCCGAGGCTTGCTGCCTGCTGCGTTGCGGTTGCTGTTGCCGTGGCTGAGGTTGCTGAGCACGCAGACCCTGCTGCTGTTGGGCCCACTGTTGCGATTGTAAAGGCTGCGACCGCTGTTGCTGCGGCTGTTGGGCCGGCTGCGACCGCTGCGCACGCTGCTGTTGCGGCGGTGGGGGCTGGGCATTCCGCTGTTGTTGCTGGCGTTGTGCCTGGGGCGGTTGTTGCCGCTGTTGTTGCGGCTGTTGGGCCGGCTGCGGCTGCTGCTGCGCACGCTGCTGTTGCGGCGGTGGGGGCTGGGCATTCCGCTGTTGTTGCTGGCGTTGTGCCTGGGCCGGTTGTTGGCGCTGTTGTTGCGGCTGTTGGGCCGGCTGCGACCGCTGCGCACGCTGCTGTTGCGGCGGTGGGGGCTGGGCATTCCGCTGTTGTTGCTGGCGTTGTGCCTGGGGCGGTTGTTG
>CAIRSA010000006.1 GCA_903881085.1 uncultured Acidobacteriia bacterium | reverse complement strand
TAACCCATTGGGTGAGTGGTTCATTGGAGCATTGCGGTTTAGGGCAATTGGGGTCAGACATCCCATTTTCGGCCGGAAACGGGCCGAAAAAAGGTGTCAGACCCCAAATGCGCGGCGTCGTGCGAATTGGCTGAGGCCCATCCAACTGCTTTTTCCAGGTTCACCGGCACGGCCAGAGTATCACTGGTTTTTTCATGGAAACTCGAAACCGGACATTTCTATTTTGCCTTGACACCGTACCCGTCACACTTGCTTTGTCATTGAACTGATCGAGTAGCCGCTGCTGCATTGTTCAAAAACATCGGCGATCTTTTGGTAGGCCCGACGCTCCCTCGCACGGATCTCGCTGATTTTTTCCAGGAGTTCGTCGAAGTAGTCCTGAGCGAAGGCACGGCCATTCTTAAGCATCCGTTCGTCAATGACAAAACCTTTGACGACAAATTCGCAGAGCATATTCGTAGCCCAGATGCGGGAGTGGGTGGCCAGGAGGGAGTTGACGCGATAGCCAACAGCGATGACAGCGTCTGGATTGTAGAACTCTCCCCCTTAGCCGCCGCAAGAGCCGCCTTGCGAAGTTGAACAGTGTCTTGCCCCTACGATTGATTATTAACCGGGTTCTGTGACGGCGCGCTTTGCGCCACCTGCGGGGCATAGATGGGGCTTGCACTGCTGAACGGGTTGATTGGCAGGATAAATTCGTTCCAGATTCTTATCGCGAGATTCCGCCGGATTATACTGGGAAAGATCAGTTGAACGCATCTGGAAAAGGTATCTCCAACATTTCATGCAACGGGCTCGTCACCTGCCGCGTGACTCGCATTGCGGGCCGTCTCGCGTGGGGCAAACCGGCAGTTGGCCGCGCAACTTTAGCGCAAGCCGTTGATCTGTGCGAAAGGGCCCGTTAATAGGATCAAGGACGACGAGTGGTGAGTTCGCGCCAGTCAAAGGCGAGGTCCACAATCAGCAGGGAAGCTAGCGTGAAAGCGATCACGCCGACGGCAGAGAGAGTATCGCCTAGATGGCTCCAATAGAGGGGCCAGAGATTGAGCACACGGGTTGAGATGAAGGTCAACGTGACGGCATAGGAGCGGACCATCCATCGGCGATGCTGGGCGATTTGGCGGTTGCGCGCGGTTAGGAAGGCGGCGGTGGTGCAGACGATCCAGGCGGCAGCCTGCATAGCGGTTCCTGGCAAGCCGGGGCGACCGCCGGCCAGGGCGATTCCGGTCAAGGCGCCGACAAAGACCGAGATGACGTACATTCGGCCGAGGACGCGATGGAATTTCAAGTGACGCTGGCGAAGGCGCGAGGAGAACTGTAGTGGGCCGGCCAGAAGAGCAATGAGGCCGCTGAGTGTATGGGGAATAAGCAGATCGCGGTCGGCGATGACCTGCAGACGGTAGGCGTGGTACATCGGATAATCGATTACGAGAAAGACTTCCGAAGTGATGAACACAAAGAGCGTAGTGAGGCCAATGCCAATCCAGAGAACGGTTTTGAATCTGGAACGGCCGGAAATGGGAGTGAGCGGGATGGAAGCTGAACCTGCCTGTGCAAGACGAATGGCGTCGCTCTCCGGTGTTGGCTGTGCCGCTGTCAGGCCCATCAATGTCCTCCTTTATCAATGCGGTCCAGTTCGTGCGTGTAAAGGTTGAAGCCCCTCTCCCGATCGACGTTTGAGCTCGTCACTCGCAGAGGAACACGCAGAGGCGCCGGATTGAGGCTCAACAGATAGTTCTCCAGACCCGGTCCAAGGTACGCGCCGGCAGCGTCCGGCTTCGCCGATGCGCCCGCAAAAGCAAGTATGAAGGCGCAGGGAACGAAGAGAAGATTGAAGCTGGCAGATTTATACATGGGGAACGCGGGTACCACTATTCGACGTCCTGTTGCCAGGATGGGTTAACAACGAAGTAGAACAGATCGCCGCATGCCTTGATGATAGCTTATCCGTACAGCGTTTTCTCCGCGGACCGGCGCCCCGAGGAGTCGGGACGCGACAGAGTGGGACTCCAATGTCGCTTACATTGCGCTGATGAGGCGAGCTTCCGATATGGTGAGCGATTCATTGGGGTATTGCGGTGAAGGGCAATTGGGGTCAGACATCCCATTTTCGGCCGAAAACGGCCGAAAAACGGTGTCAGACCCCAAATGCGACGCGTCGTTCTAATCAATGTAAGCGACATTGGCGTGAGACTCTGCGCCACGCCTGGGACTGCCATTTTATGCAG
>CAIRSA010000005.1 GCA_903881085.1 uncultured Acidobacteriia bacterium | reverse complement strand
ATGCACTCCCTTGCTGCGGAAAATCCGCAAGGCGACCCGGTCAGACTCTTTCAGTCGCAATTCAGTCTGCTTCATGCATCCATAATGATGCTTCTGTATTAAGTTGTCAATGTACTAGTACCTCGATTTTTCTGATATTGTAAAGTTCCTCCACTACCACAAGCCGTATCCTCCGAGCGGTTTGTGGGTGCTCCTCAGCCGGGCGTCTGACCAACACCCGGCTTTTTTTTGGAGTTATACTGAAGCAAAATGAAAATTTCGACAGTGCGTGCCTTCCTGCTGTCCTACCCTTTCGCCGAGCCGATTGTGCTCTCCTACTTCGGCGGGACCCGCAAAATTGTCAAGCGCGACGCCATGCTGATTCGCGTGGAAACCGCCAGCGGAGTTGTAGGTTACGCGCCTGGGCCTGGCAGTGAGCATGCTCTCTCTCTCATCGAAAACACCATCGCTCCATTTCTGCAGGGCCGAATTCTAAAAGATCCGGATGCGCTTCGCGTTCAATTCGGTACCTCGACCGGAGCTGGCGTGGAATTGATGAAAATATACTGCTGCGTCGAAGTCGCCTTGTACGATATCGCCGGAAAAC
Organism: uncultured Acidobacteriia bacterium; assembly: GCA_903881085.1. Taxonomy (GTDB): domain Bacteria; phylum Acidobacteriota; class Terriglobia; order Bryobacterales; family Bryobacteraceae; genus CAIRSA01. Next base: position 82,814 of record CAIRSA010000005.1, on the reverse strand, counting down.
AACAGGGCGTGCCCGTATCGGAATTGCTTGGCGGACGCGTTCGCGATCGTATTGCTCTCTATGGCAGCGCCGGAATGTACATGGATCCGGATGGCTACGCACGCGAAGCGGTACAGGCGCGTGACATGGGTTTCGGAGCTTACAAAATGCGCCCTGCTGCCGGGCCGGAAGGCGACATCGAAACCGTTCGCCGCATGCGCCAGGCCGTTGGACCGGACTTTGGCCTGATGGTGGATGCACACACCTGGTGGCGAATGGGTGACCGCAGCTACTCGCCAGAAACCGTAGCGAAGGTCGCCGCAGAACTTGGCAAGTTGGATATTACCTGGCTCGAAGAGCCTCTACCCCCGGCCGACCATGAGGCATACAGGGACCTTAGGCAGACCGAACTGGTGACCGTTGCCGGTGGTGAGCATGAGCCTGATGAGGCGGGTTTTCTCAGTCTGATCCAAAACGGATGTGTCGATACGGTTCAGATGGATGTCGTCTGTCAGGGTGGCTTTTCCATGGCCCAGCGCATTTTTTCCTCCATCGCACGGGAAGGGATGAACTTTGCCTTTCACTGCTGGGGTACTGATTTGGAGGTTGCGGCGGCCGCCCAGTTGGGAATCTGCTGGCCTGAATCGGTTGTCGCCTGGCTGGAATATCCGCTGTATACGAAAGACGGCAGTAAATTCATGTACGAGTTTCCGTTGGCGCATGAGATCCTGGCCGAACCTCTTGCCATTGAGCGAGGCGATTTGATTGTATCGCGAAACCCCGGGCTCGGCGTTCAAATCGACGAATCAGTAATTGAGAAATATCCCTGGCAACCCGGCCCGTGGTCGTTTTTCACGCTCTTCTCTCCGCCGGAAACCTTTGCGGTTGTGTCCGATCATAGTGTCAAATGGGTTTTGTAATGTGGCTGCCCGCCGCGGCGGGCGTTGTTGCCGCAGGCGGCATGGGCTGGGCCGTCCGCGGAAGATCCGCCAGCTTGCTCGCGCCATCGGTGTGGAAAGGGCCACGTTCCCGGCGGGCCATCGCGCTCACGTTCGATGACGGACCGAGCGAATCGACGCCTGCCGTTTTGGAACTGCTTGCCGCCAACCACGCGAAGGCCACATTTTTTATGTGTGGCGCCAATGTCGAGCGGCTTCCTGCGGTTGCCCGCCAGGTTGCCGAGGCCGGGCACGAGGTGGCCAACCACAGCTATTCCCATTCCCGTCTCGACTTTCGTCCGCGCCAGTTCATGCGCATCGATCTGGAAGATGCCCAGAACGCCATCGCCTCGGCCACTGGTGTCACCCCTAAACTGTTTCGCGCCCCCTATGGAGTGAGATGGTTCGGACTCGGAGAGGTACAGAAAGAACTCGGGTTGCAAGGTGTGATGTGGTCGGCCATAGGGCTGGATTGGAAGTTGACGGGGCCAGAGGTTTCCAAGCGTCTTGCCGCCGCCGCCGCTAACGGAGCAATCTTCTGCCTTCACGACGGGCGCGAAAAGCAGGCAAGCCCCGATGTCAGCTCGACCACGGGCGCCCTCGCTACCCTACTGCCGGAATTGCGTGAGAGGGGCTTCCAGCTGGTGACCGTTTCAGAGTTGTTGGGCGTGCCCGCGCCACGAACCTCCTAAGCGGTGGAGGAATCAGTTCGACCGTGAATTGGACAAGCGATTCGCCTGTCCAGATTCTAATGTTCACACCCACTTAGCCCAGCGGCCCAGACTCCCTAAAATACTTCGATAGCACCAATGCCACTGCGCCTAACCGCGAAGAGTCCGACGCGTGCTCGGATGGCACAAGTCGCAAGCCGGCCAGCCACAGCTCCTGGCGCCGTCCGCGCAGGTTTTTCCAGATGAGTGGCTCGAACAGATCCCATCCCGCGGCGACAAAATCATCCACGATGATTGCCTCCGGATTCAGCGCCACCACGATGTTTCCAAACCCCAGAGCGATCGAATCGGCGGTTTGTTCGATGACTCGCAGCGCAGTTGCATCGCCCTGGCGGGCCAAACGCACGATCTCGGGCGCATTGTCCGCAGGGCCGCCCAGTTCATTGTAGGCCCGAACCATAGCCCGGTCGCTGGCATACTCTTCCCAGCATCCCTGGCTCCCGCACAGACATTGCCGGCCGTCGATCTCCACCGTCATGTGCCCGAACTCACCCATGCGGCGCGATGCGCCTTCCTGCAAATGACCGCCAGCGATTACGCCTGCGCCAATCCCACCGCGAAAAGTGACGAATACGAAATTGCTGAGCCGGGGGGCCGCGAACCACCACTCGGCCAGCGCCGAAAGATTGGAGTTGTTATCGTAGTAAAAAGGCAGGTCGATGCCACGTCGAAGAGCCGCGATTGCTTCGATGTTGCGCCAGTGCAAATTTGTGGCGGCAATGACTTTACCCGTACTGGGTTCGAGAATTCCCGGCACGGAAACACCCACCCCAAGAATTGGCGCGTGAGACTTTTCTATTAGTTGCAGAATGGCGCCATGGATCTCTGCCAGCATCGCATCGGCGTCTGTATTGGCCGGCACATCGATCTCTTCCACGGTTCGTCCGTTCAGCTCGGCCAGCACGACCTGGGCGTCAAATGGATTGATTTCCACGCCGATCGCCAGCCTCGATTTTGCCTCCACATATAGTGCCGTTGGTCTTCTTCCCAACTGCGTGGTGGGAGGCAACTTTTCCTCACGTAACAATCCCCCGCGCACCAGCCGCGCAGTGATCATGGTGATCGCCGTCGGAGAGAGTTTCGAATGATTCGCGATCTCGAGCCGGGAGATTCCCGGATTCTCGCGGATCAGATTCATGACCAGGCTCTCGTTGGCCTGTCGCAAGAAAGCTTTGGAAGGCATTCCTGACTATTCTACTCACCAACAGATCTGTTTGGGGAAGAATTCTGCAATCAGATCGAGATAGTAGGGCTTCAGCTTCTCTGTTTCGGGTGCGGAATCGGATTTGGAGTACAAGTCGTACTGGTTGAATTCTTTCACCCAGTACAGCATCTCGCGGTCCTGCTGGTTGCAAAGCTGTTCATAGGCTCCTTCGCGATGCCAGGGATGGAAGGAGTGGTAACGCAGCATGTATTGCGCTTCCACCGGCATGTAGGCGCGAGTGACAAGGTAGATGTACTCATCATGGCCCCAGGAGACGTGGACGTTGTCTAAGCCGCAGTGCGGGCTGTAGATGCCAAGCTCCGTTTGCAGTTCCGGATTGCGGAAATCAGGATTCGCCGCAAAGAAGTCGTGAAATACGATCTTGTCCGAATATTTGCAACCCGTTACGAACGTATCACCCACCACGGCCCATTGCGGCTCGCCATAGAGGCAGAGGATCTTGCCTAAGTCGTGCAGGAACCCGGCCAGGATGAACCAGCGAGGACGGCCATCGCGCCGGGCGGCTTCCGCGGTCTGCAGCAGGTGCTGTATCTGCGAAAGATCGGTATCCGGATCGCTGTCGTCCACGAGCGTATTCAAATACTCCGCCGCTTCCCAGATGCCCATGATTCTTTGGTTCAAGGCCGAGTATTGCTTCTTCTTAGCCTTCACGAATTCAAGGGTTTGACAGGCGTGATTCTGGCGGTAAAACTCCCGCACCACCGGATTCACCTTTGCATCGTACTGACGAAACTCTTCCTTCTTGCGCTCGGGATTGTAGCGCTCCTTTACGAAGGTCTCCCATTGCTCCATCGCCTGGATCTGCATGTCTTATTTTAGTTTGTGATGGATATCTCGTCAAGTGAATTTTGCAACAGTTACGCTGTTCCTGACTGCCGCGTAGTGATGCGATCAACCTAGGAAAGCAGTTGGAAACCGGGGACAGCCCGTGTTTCCGGCAAAATACGCGGAAACACGCGGCTGTCCCCGGTTTGCACGGTTTGCACGCGGTGGAGTGCCCGGTTTGCAAAGCACAGGATCACCATAATGGCCTATTCTGGAATAGGATGCTTCTCGCGATTCTTCTATTTGCGCAAACCGCTATTCTCGACAACTGGCGCGCGGAGATTGAACAGCTCGATCACAGCAAGATCCTGATCATGAAGGTAACCGAAGACACCCCGCCTCCGGAAGATCCCGGCGCGCGGGCAATCATTACGGAAGTCTTCCGCAGTCCAGGGTTTGCCTCGCAATTCTCCCGCGCCGAGGCTATGAGCGTCACCAACGGGCGCTATCATTTCGTGCTCATCAACCCTGCGCTTACCGATGAGAGTGGTTACGAAGCGGTGCTGGGGCATGAGTTCGGCCACCTCTGGCTAAAAGCGCAGGGCTATCCTTCGCCAGTTTATCAGGGAGGCGATGCGGGGTGTCTGGCCATCAATTCGGGCGACATTGTGCAGCACGTGCTCATCCGCAAACAATTAGACCTGCGTAAAATCTCATGGCGCGAACGCTGGCAACAAAACCTGGAAAAGACCGCCGAGCAACTGGAAAAGACCGGCACAACGCAACCGGCGCCGCCGGTTTGCCAGAGGCTGGCGCAAATTGCGATGTGGGTGGATGTGCGCCTTGGCATCGATCCAGCGCAATGGAAAGAGTCAGATCGCTTTGAAAAGGCAATGTCGGAGAGCTTTCCTGCATTGCGTCCGGCGGTGGACGAAATCGCCCGCACTTTGGCCAAACAAAATCTTGCCGAAAAGGCCGTTCACCGCCGGGCCTTAGAATTCACGTTTAATAAACTGAAATTCGCGGGCCTCGAAATTAACCGCAAGCATAACGAAACAAAGACTCCATGACGTTTTGTTGTTGATGATTCGATAAACCGTGTGTTACCCTTGTGATGGACTGCTTCCCCCTCATCACGAAGAGACTGGCCGGTTTCTTTCTGCGGATTCCGGACCCCCACTAGCAGCCTGCCGCAGCCATAGGAGTAGTTGGAGCATTCATGAATCTCCGGTCGTTGTTTAGTTTATTTTCGTCGGATCTCGCGATAGACCTCGGTACCGCGAACACGCTGGTGTTCGCCAAGGGAAAAGGCATCGTCGTAAATGAGCCGTCCATTGTCGCCATCAATAAAACCAATGGAGAAGTTGAAGCTGTTGGAAAAGAAGCCAAGGAGATGCTGGGCCGCACGCCCGGCAATATCGTTGCCATCCGCCCCATGAAAGACGGCGTTATCGCCGATTTCAAAGTCACCGAGCGCATGCTGAATTATTTTATTCAGAAGGCGCACGGCCGCAAGATGCTGGTCCACCCGCGCATCGTCATTGGAGTTCCCAGCGAAATCACGCAGGTGGAAAAACGCGCCGTCATTGACTCCGCCTACCGTGCGAAAGCGAGCGAAGTGTTTCTGGTGGAACAGGCGATGGTCGCTGCAATTGGAGCGGGCCTTCCCATCACCGAGCCCTCGGGCAACATGGTAGTGGATATTGGCGGCGGCACTACCGACGTAGCCGTCATTTCACTTTCAGGCATTGTTTATTCACGCTCAGTCCGCGTTGCGGGCAATGAGATGGACGATGCGATCATGCAGTTTCTCAAGAAGAAGTACAATCTGCTGATTGGCGAACGCACGGCGGAACAGATCAAAATGCAAGTCGGTTCGGCGTTCCCGCTCGATAAGCCGCTGACAATGGAAATCAAGGGCCGCAATCTGATCGAAGGCGTGCCCAAGACGATCAGCATCGACGATTCGGAGATCCGCGAAGCGCTGGCCGAATGCGTGGCCACCATCATGAACGCCATACGCGTTGCGCTCGAACGCACCCCGCCCGAATTGAGCGCCGATATCAGCGACCGCGGTATCGTTTTGACCGGTGGCGGAGCTATGCTGAAAAATCTGGACCGCCGCATTCGCGAAGAAACCGGATTGCCTGTTTCTATTGCGGAAGATCCGCTGGCCAGTGTGGTGTTAGGAACGGGCCGCATGCTGACAGACTTTAAACTTTTGCGCCGCATCGCGATCGAATAGCCGGCACGGTCTCTGGGCCGCCAGAATTTTCATATGGATCTGTTTCTCAATCGCTACCGCAACCTGTCGGTGCTGCTGGTCGTGATTGTCGCGCAGCTATTACTGCTCGCCTATCAGATCAAAAGCAAACAGGATGTCAGGCTGATCCGCGTCTGGGCGGTTACGGCCGTGACTCCGCTTGCGCGCGTGTTGGAAGGCCTGCGCAGTGGCACCTTCGGCTTTGTCACTGATTACATCGTTGTGCTCAACGTTCGCGAAGAGAACAAGCGGCTGCATACCGATCTAGACAAAATGAAAATGGAGAATCAGTTCCTCAAAACGGAACTCTCTACGGCGGACCGTGCGCAAGCCCTGGCTGCGTTTCAAACGCGCACGCAATCGCGCACCATCGCCGCGCGCATCATCGGAGCAGGCACGTCCGCTACTTCACGCGTAGTTTTTGTCGACCGCGGGTCGACCTCGGGCGTGCAGAGAGGCATGGCCGTCGTGACTCCCGATGGGATTGTGGGTAAGGTCCAGGGTGTCTATCCAACTTCATCGCAAGTGCTGCTGATCACCGATTCCAGCTTCGCTGCCGGCGTGATCTCGCAGAAGCACCGCGTGCATGGGACTCTCAAAGGGCAGGGACTTGGCCAGACCACGGGCATTGTGGATTATGTTCAGAACGAAGAGCAGGTGGAGCCTGGCGAGTGGTTCTACACCTCAGGCGACGATCTGATCTTTCCCAAGGGCATGCCCGTCGGCGTGGCGCGCGTGGTGCGTCCGGGCAAGGTGTTCAAGGAGATTTATCTTGATCCAAGCGGCTTCCAGAACGGTCCGGAAGAAGTGCTCATCGTATTGGAAGGCGTGCATCAGTTGATCCCTGACGGTCAGAACGCTGCGCCCGGGAATATTCATCTTTTGAGTCCGCCTCCAGCCGAACAGACTCCGATCACAGTGCAGCCGGAATCGCCTGATAAGGCGATGAAGACCGACGCCGACCGTCTGCGTGATCGATATAAGCGGATCGAAGAGTCGCAGGGAATTCAATTCGGCGATGCCGGCCGCATCCCCAATTTCAACGCCGGTCCTCCGCCACGCAAGGTGGAACCGGTTCCGCAAGGCGTGATGCCTGACGCGCCGCCCGCCGCCACACCTGCTGCACCGCCTGCGCAAACCCAGCGCAAGACGCAGACTGTGCCGCAGCCCTCGGTTCGCCCTTCTCCGGAAACGCCGATGCGTCCTCCATCGCAGCCACGCGAAGGCGCGGCGGCCGATCCGGCGGTGAAGAAACAGCAATGACGGATTATAACGATCAGATCCTAATCGATAATCCTCGTAAGGGCCAGATCTCGCGCTATAAGCCCGCGGTGATGGTGCTGATCCCGCTTGGGGCGATTTTGTTTCAGGTTTATGTGCCGCGGTTTTTCCAGTCGCTTTCGTATCTGGAAATGCCTTTGCTGGTGACCGTTTATTTCGCGTTGATGCGCCGCCAGCCCATCGCGGGTACACTGATTGGCGCCGCTATCGGGCTCATGCAGGATTCGTTATCGCACCAGCCGATAGGCATGGTTGGCATTGTGAAGACGCTGGTAGGCTACTTTGCCGCGAGCGTGAGTCTTCGTTTCGACGTGGAAAGCGGAGCGATTCGTCTGATTCTCGGATTTTTCTTCTTTTTCTTTCACCAGTTCTTTTATTGGGTGCTGGCGCGTTCTCTGCTGGGACAGGATCTTCACTTTGATATTCAGCAGACTTTCTTGTTCGGTTTGCTCAACGCGGTTGTCGCGCTGCCGTTATTTCATATCTTGGATAAACTGAAGGAGAGAGGCTAACGCTTCTCAAGGTGTAACCGTAGTGCCCAATCTTCCCGAAGATCGTAAATACGAAGAGGCCATAGAGAAGCCGCTTCTCCGCGACGACGCGAAATTTGCGACCGGAAAAATTGCATTCATTCAATACTTCGTTGTGGCCGTGTTTTTGTTTCTCACTGCGGGCTTCTGGCGGTTGCAAGTGCAGGATGCGGGCTTCTACGACGAAGCGGCTGAGCGCAACCGCATCAAGGCGCTTCCATTGCCTGCGCCACGCGGGAAGATCTTAGACCGCGACGGACGAGTGATCGTCGACAACCATTCTTCTTTCCGGCTCATTCTTTCGCGCGAGAATTTGAAAGAAGAGCACCTGCCGGCCATTGCCGCCGGTCTGCACCTGGACCTCGACGAATTGATCGGACGCCTGCGCCGCTTCAGTTCCCGTCCGCGCTACGTTCCCATCACGATCAAGCAGGAACTGACGCAGGGCGAACTGGCCTTTGTCGAATCGCATCGGGATTCCGAATCCATCCCCGAGATGGAAGTGATCCACGCCCAACGCCGGGTGTATCCGGCCAACAATATTGCCGCTCACACCATCGGCTACATCGGCGAAGTCAGCGAAGCGGAACTGGATCTGGCCGACTTTGCGCGCTATTCGCAGGGCGATGTGCTTGGCAAGGCGGGCATCGAGCGGCAGTATAACGACGTGCTGATGGGCGTGGACGGACAGCGCCGGGTGATGGTGGATAACCAGGGGCGCGAGCGCGAACTGATCGACTATAAGCCGGCCGTACCGGGCACCAATCTGCAACTCACCATCGATCTGGACCTGCAGGCCGTGGCGGAACTCGCTATGGAAACGCGCAAGCGCGGCGCTGTCGTAGCGTTGGACCCGCGCAGCGGCGAAGTGCTGGCCATGGTCAGCTTCCCCGCCTATGACCCGAATCTGTTTGCCGGCCGCATCTCCAAATCCGACTACCGCGCCTTGATGACGAATCCGGACATACCACTCCTGAATCGCGCGATTCAGGGCCAACTCGCTCCGGGCTCCACGTTCAAGCCCATTATGGCGCTGGCCGGGCTTGAGACCGGCACCGTTGATGAGAACACGCGCGTAGTTTGCCAGGGCGGCGCCAGCTTTTACGGCACGTATCATAAATGCCACTTGAAGACCGGCCACGGCACCACGGATCTGCACCGCGCGATGGGACAGTCTTGCGACGTGTATTTCTACACGCTGGGCAATCGTATGGGGATCGATAAAATCGCCCAATTCGCCGAAATGGCAGGCCTCGGTAAGAAGACCGGCATCGATCTGCCCTATGAACAGGATGGCATTGTGCCGTGCACCAAATGGAAGATTCGCAACTACCGCCAGAAATGGTACGCCGGCGAAACTATTTCCGTGGCAATCGGTCAGGGTGCGCTTACCGTCACCCCGCTGCAGCTGGCACACGCCATCGGCGGACTTGCCATGGGAGGCGCGTGGTACAAACCGCACCTGGTGAAAGAGGCCAGTCCGGCGCCCCCCGTAAGGAAAATCAATCTCGATGCGGCCAACGTGATGCGCGTGGTTTCCGGCATGTACGGAGTGGTGAACGAAGGGGGCACCGGATATCTGGCCCGCCTTCCTGGCATTGAACTCTGTGGCAAGACGGGCACGGCCCAGTTGGCGTCAAACGATTATGTGAAGGCGCACAAAGGCGACCGTGACTTGACCGACAACGCCTGGTTCGTGGGATTTGCACCGCGCGAAAATCCTGAGATCGTGGTTGTGGCACTGCTGGAAGGAGGAGGCCACGGCCCTGCCGCGGCTCCTATCGTAAGAGACGTGATCAAAGCATATTTCGATAAAAAGACCATGAAATCCAAAACCGGTGGAGCGCCCGCATTGGCGTTCGCACGGCCGGGAGGCTTCTAACGCATGGCCAGCTACCGTTCCATACGAGATCTGGATTGGCCCATGCTTATCCTCACGTTGGCCATCTGTGCATTCGGCGTGCTGCAGATCTATAGCTCCACCCGCGATTCCATCTGGAAGGACACATGGTGGAAGCAGATCATCTACATCGTGCTTGGAATGGTGCTGTTATGGGTGGTTTCCTCGATTGATTACCATACGTTGCTCAGTCAAGTGCCCGTCTTGTATGGCATAACAGTGGCGACGCTGGTCGCCACATTTTTGTTGGGCACGAAAGTGTTCGGATCCCGCCGTTGGATCCCGTTTCCGATGGGGTTCCGCTTTCAGGTCTCCGAATTCGCTAAACTAGTGATAGTATTACTAGTGGCGAGGTACTTGACGGAATTACGGCGCGACCGTTTGGAACTCAGGGACTTGCTGAAGTTGGTGGGGTTGGTTGGATTGCCCTTTCTGCTGGTGAATCGCCAGCCGGATTTGGGCACGTCACTGACCTACTTGCCGATCTTGGCTGTGGGCGTGTTTATTGCCGGATTGCGCTGGCAACAGGTGGTAGGAATCGTATGTATTCTGATTATGCTTGTGCCGGTGTGGTGGTTTTTTGGTTCCAGTGAATACCAGAAGAAGAGGATCACTTCCTTTCAGGATCCAGGACAAGATCCGAAGGGGTCCGGGTATCACGTGATCCAGTCCAAGATTGCTGTTGGCTCCGGCGGTATGTGGGGCAAAGGTGTTACCAGAGGGCTGCAGACGCAGTTGCGATTTCTGCCGGTTCCTCATACGGATTTCATCTTCAGCACGTTTGCTGAAGAGCACGGTTTTGTCGGTGTCGTTGTTGTGTTGGGGATGTATTTTTTGCTGCTGATGCAGATTGTTCAGAATGCGCAAACCGCCCCTGACCGGGCCGGAATGTATATCTGCATGGGTATTTGCGTGCTTTTGCTGTTTCATCTCTTGGTGAATGTTGGGATGGTTGTTGGCCTGATGCCAGTAACCGGCATTCCGCTGCCACTGATGAGTTACGGCGGCTCGAGCATGTGGAGCGTTTTTTTGATGTTGGGGCTGGTAAACAATGTACGGCTCCGGCGTTTTGTGAATTAGAGGCGGGGCGGCGAGCGATTCGCCCGCAAAGAGGATTCAGGTTCCGGACGGCTTCATTGCCGTTCCTGACAGGATGTGGCAGTGCTCCACGATGGCGGCGTTTTCGAGTTTAGTTCTCCGTCGCCCATCGTGATGGAATGGAAGCCTGATCCTCCAACGGTGTATCGGTAGATTGCGCCTCCCGCGCCAAGCGGAGAGGATTCGATGAGTAAAGAGTTAGTGATCTCAACGAATCGCCATGAAACGAAAGTGGCGATCCTTGAAGATGATCAGTTGGTAGAGATCTATTTTCAGCGGGCCAATGAGTATTCTCTGGCCGGCAGTATCCATAAGGGCCGCGTCACGCGCGTGCTTCCAGGCATGCAATCGGCGTTCGTCGATTTGGGATTGGAACGCGACACCTTCCTGTACGTTTCCGACTTTTTCGAAGAAAACGAAGAGTACGATAAGATTGTCGGCACCGGCGATGAGCGGAATCCGCGTGTGCGCGGTGAGCGCAGTGAACGTGGAGAGCGCGGGGAGCGCAGTGAACGTGGAGAAAGGCCGCCGCAACAGCAGGCCTCGCCTGTAATCGCCGCCGCTGCCCAGGTGCTGGAGGTTGCCGCGCCTGTGGAAGCCGTTGTGGATGGCGAAGCGGTTGCTCAGCAGGCTGGCAGTGAAGCCGGTGGCGATCGGCAAGACCGTGGTGATCGACGTGGACGCCGTCCGCGCCGCCGCCGCAATCGTGGCCGTGGTTTCCCTGATTCCAAGTACGCAACCGATGGCGGCCAGGAACCCGCAGCGGGTGAAACGGCCGAAGCCGATCTAGCCGGCGGAGAGGAAGAGGACGATGCGCCGGTGCTTGTAGAAGCAGCCGCGCCCGCGCCTGTCACTTATTCCGCGCCATCAGGCCCGAAAGAGCCCGTCTTTGTTTTGCCCGGCGAATCGCTTGCCAAGTATCGCGGCGAACCTGTGGTGGAAGAAAAGCCTGTGGTGGCAGAAAAGGTAGAAAAGCCAGCTCCGGTTGAAGTCCCAGCGCCGGTTGCCGCGGTAGCGGTGCCTGAACCAGTCGTTGCCGCACCTGTTCCAGTTACTGTTGCTGTTGTGGAACCCGAGCCGGGCCCCGCGCCTATTGTGGACGCTGCGGTGGAACCGGAACCCGAGCCCGCAGTTCCTTTCGTACACACGCACGAAGATGCGCTGGTGAACTCCCAGCCCACGCCTTCTGAACTGGCCGCCGCAGCCGAAGAGATCGCCGATATCCGCGCTGAAATGGCGCTCGGCATTGACTCTGCCAGCGAAGAAGACGAAGACGACGAAGAAGAACTCGTGGCTGCCGGTGACGCCGAATCCGGCGAAGGCGCGGAAGACGCGCTTGCCTCGGAAGATGGCGAAGGTAACACTGAGACAGAAATCGCTTCCGCCATTGAAGAAGATGGCGTGGAGCCCGCCCGCCAACCGCAAAGCCTGACCGCAGTGCTGCGCGACCGCGACAACTCAGCCCGCTTCCAGAATCGTTCTGGCCGCCGCATGCGCCGCCGCGGACGTGGTGGAGACCGCGGTGCAGATCGTGGCGGTGATCGTGGAAACCGCGAACCGCGCGAACCGCGCGAACCTCGTGAAGCCGCACCCGTTGCGGAAGGCGCAGTAGCACCCGCCGCAACAGCTGGTGCCGCTCCCGCCCCGCAGGCCAGAACCATCACTCGCGAAAAGGGGCCCGTCCCGTCGATTACTGATCTGCTCAAGGAAGGCCAGGAAATTCTTGTCCAGATCGCCAAAGAGCCGATGGGCCAGAAGGGTGCTCGCATCACTTCGCACATCGCCCTCCCCGGCCGCTACTGCGTCTACATGCCTACCGTGGAACACATGGGTGTGTCGCGCAAGATCGCCAGCGACGAAGAACGCCTGCGCCTGAAACGCATTCTGCAAGCTCACCGCGTTGGCGTGCCCGGCGGCTACATCATCCGTACCGCCGGCGAAGGCAAGACCGAAGAGGATATCGCCAGCGACATGGCGTTCCTCTATAACCTCTGGCTCGATATCCGCACCAAGTCCGAACGCCGTCCAGCGCCGCTGCTGGTGCATCACGATCTTGACATCGTGCAACGCATTCTGCGCGACCAACTGACGGTGGACTTCAAGACCATCTGGCTCGATAACGAAGAGATGTATGAAAGCGTGCTCAGCTTTGTGCAGCGCTTCCAGCCCCTGCTGGTTGGCCGCGTGAAGATGTACACACGTCCCACGCCAATCTTCGATGCGTTCAACGTCACCACCGATCTGGAAAAGGCGTTGCGGCCCAAGGTGTGGTTGAAGTCCGGCGGCTACATCGTCATCAACCAGACCGAAGCCCTGGTGGCCATCGATATCAACACCGGCAAGTACGTCGGCAAGTCGAACCGGTTGGAAGACACAATCGTTAAGACCAATATCGAAGCGGTGAAAGAGATTGTCCGCCAGATCCGCCTGCGCGATCTGGGTGGCATAATCGTGATCGACTTCATTGACATGGATGAGCGCAAGAATCGCCAGAAGGTGATGCAGGCGCTTGAAGAGGCCATGCGCGTCGATCGCGCCCCGTACAAAATTCTGCAGTTCAACGATTTCGGACTCGTCGCCATCACGCGCAAGCGTGTGAAGCAGAGTCTGGAACGCACCCTCTGCTCGCCTTGCCCGTATTGCGAAGGCGCCGGATCGGTGAAGAGCATCGACACTGTGATCGGCGAAATCCTCGTCGAAGCCACGAAGATTGCCAAGGCCGTCGATGGCAAGGATGTTCTACTGCGCGTGAATCCCGATGTGGCCAAGGTGCTCAAGAGCCACAGCAACAAGTTCCTTGAGGAAATGGAAGAGATCCTCAAGCGTCCTGTGCTGATCAAGAGCGACCCGTCCATCCATCACGAAAAATTCGATCTCGCGTGAAACCGCTGCTGCTCATGATGGCTGCGCTGCCCGCCTGTTTTCAGGTGGCAGCGCAGCCACTCAAAGTCTATTCCGAGTTCTCTCGCATCTCGCCCACGGGCGAAGTCGTGGAGATAGACCGCTCCGAATCCGATCCCCGGGAGATCCTCTCGCCCGCCGTTCCCCGCAACGCTTTTGCTTCGTATCACATCGTCGCCACTGTTCCCCCAAACTCGCCATTCATCCTTGAAATCGGGCAGAACCCTGAAGAGGCCGTGAAGGTGACCATGTATCGCGAAGTGCACGATGCAAATGGCATCCCGGACAAGCTTGAGCCAATCACGCTGCCCTACGAATCGAAGACCGGCGATGCGGAGGCCACGCTGGTTTTCTGGATGGACATGTGGGTGGACCGCAACGCACCGGTTCGACGCATCAAAGTTGAGCCACAATTGCATATCGCCGGCTACTGGTACATCTATCCGATGGAGGTGCGCGTCTCGCCGCCCATCGTGCCTGCATACAAGCCCGCTCGTAGAGTCCTAGCCCCTGTCGAAGCGCGCTCCGATCGTTTAGTGCAGTCTGAGATTCAGATGTTGCTATGCAGCGCAGCCGCGCCTGTTCTTGAGGCCGAGCGCGAGCCCACAGTCCGTAGTTTCATCGTCCGCAACGTGCAGCAGGACATGGCTCTGGCCCGGAATTACTATCCACGCGAAGAGACTTTCAAAATCCTCTTTGCCGCTGCCAAAGTGAAGACTGCCGCCGATTGGTGTAGCGCCACAAAAAAACAGCTAACGGAAGGCCTGAACACAGAATGGTTTCTCAGAGTGCGTGACTTTTTGTACCGCGGCGCGCTAAACTAAAGAAATACTCCGCAAGTTGGAGAGGTGGCCGAGTGGTTGAAGGCGCACGCTTGGAAAGCGTGTTTAGGGGAAACTCTAACGTGGGTTCGAATCCCACCCTCTCCGCCATCTTGTTGAAAATAAAAGATTTATTCTCCTTTTGCTAATGCTCTCTCCTGCTAAATTGCTGATAACAAACGGTGGGCGGAGAGAGTTCACACAAGCACCCACGTTTCCTGATTCGACTTATTTGAATCAATAACTTGGGCAACGATTTGCAATCGCTTTGGGCAATGCCACCTCGCCCCGTATTCCACCGCGCGATTTCGATGCCCACGGAATCGCCCGCCGATATCTTCAGATTGCCGAGCGAACGGTCCTCGTCATCCGATGTGGCTCCTGAAGAATTGGTCACCAGCGATTGGAAACCGCCGCTCGGCGCGAGTCGCGCAGACAACATAGTAGCCTTTAGCGATGATGAACCGACAGTCAGTTGGCTCAAGTTGGTCTGCATCACGTCCACGGGAACGCTCTACGGATGGATCAGGTGTCGCTCTGGTTCGACAGCGCCGGCGGCAGTCTCGCATGCGGCATACAATCTGACTTTGTACGCGATCGCAAATGCAACAACTTAAGATGACAGCATTAGTGTTGACAAATATAGTTGTCACTGAGAAGATTAAGGTGGCTTATGATTCTGGAGTTTGACCCCAACACTGGCGGGTTACCACCGGGGAATCATCCGGCAACATTGGAGCAGGTCAGGAAGCGCCTTGGTTTCACGCCCCGGCGGCGATGGTTGTTGAATGGACTCCGCGCTGCCGTTGAGGCCTATTGGGCCGCTGGTATCGATGAGATTTATATCGACGGCACCTTCTGCACAGAGAAGCCAGATCCAGGCGATATAGACGGTTATTGGGTTGAGCCCGATGAGGCTGTGTATGATCGGATCGATCCATATTGGATTGACTTCGAACTCGTCTTGGTTCCGCATCTGCGGAAGTGGAAGTTGAAAATGTGGGCCGATCATGGAGTTGAGTTCTTCATTCATCCGGCGATGAAAGCGAGTCCGGAACTGGGTTTCCCAGAATTCTTTCGACAGGATCGGGATGGAAATCCGCGGGGTAATTCAAGTAGTGAAGGCGGCACCATTATGATCAAGAGCGATGCACAACGAGACCGAACTATGGTTCAAATTGAAGGCTTCAAGCAGGCACTCGCAATGGTGGAGCAGAAGACACCAGGCAAGCGGTACGCCGTGGTTCGATCTAACTATGAGAGCATGATTCGACAACTCGAAGATGACTTGCGTGAGTACGAGGAGCTGAAGTCGGGCGAATTGACTCTTCCGCACGTTGAGCGACTCGATCAAATCGCGCCTTTCATCGCGAAGATTCGGATTGCAAAAGGTGTTTCCCAAACTGAATTGGCACGGCGGCTGGGTGTGAGCAAGCAGGTAGTCAGCCGTTTTGAAGAGAGTGATTACCAAACCGTTGCCATGTGCCGGCTCCAGGAGATTTTGGATGCGATTGGAATAAAGACTGAAGTGACACTAAGTACCTGAATCTCAATGTTTCTCCTGACAGATTTGGCAAAGGTGGCCGGTCGTTTGACGCTCACATGAGCCCTGTTTCAGAGCGGAGATCGCCAGACTGCCAGGCACGCGCAGGAGAATTCAACTCAGCTTGAAGGTGTTGTTCTGAGGACTATTCTAGTTTGTCGAAGCATGAATTTACGGCACTTCAGACTACTTGGGCGTTTGCAAGTTCCCCTGACTGGCGATTGCTCGAACCAAAGGTTGTTAATTAAGGCCTGCAAATCTGTGGGTCTCAATGATTCCTACCTTCATGTCGGTTTCAGACATGCCAAATCTTGTGCCTTTCCATTTGAAGTATTCCAAGAGGATTCCTGGAATTGTAATGTTAAAGTTCGTCTCCAAGCTCCGCGCAGATTCGATGGCATCCGCAAGCATTTTGATATTAGATTCCAAGAGGTCGGATTGCCATTCATCCCCAGGCTGTTGGGCGCCTGGTTTTGAAAACAGCCGACCTTACCTTGGGTTTATGTCGCTTGGGTTTTTAACTTAATCGGACGGGATCGTTGGGAAGAAAACTTGGAAGGTTGTTCCAACCTGCTCACTGCTGCTCACGCGCACTTCGGCACGATGTGTATCGGCGATCCATTTCGCAATGGCTAAGCCAAGGCCGGTGCCCTCTTCGTTGCTGCGGGCGGGATCGGCCCGGTAGAACCGGTCGAAGATGTGTTGCAACGAGTCTGCGGGAATGCCTTGGCCGCTATCGGCAACTTGCAGCATTATGTTTTTGCCAGTTCTGGAGACGGAAGCTTCGATTTGTCCTCCAGGTGGGGTGTATTTGATTGCGTTGTCAATGAGAATCCAGGCAAGTCTTCGTAAAAGTGCCTCATCGCCACTTACATTGAATACTTCAGTTGTGGGTGGCTTCTGAAGGGACTGCTGTTTGGCTTCGGCCATCGCACTGATCTTGCTCGCCACTTCGTTGACGACCTCCCCTAAGTTTACTTTTTCGAATGCAACTTCCACGTGGCCGGCATCTGAGCGCGCCAGCATGAGCATATCATTCAACAATCGCGTTGCGCTCTCGGCCTCTACTAAAATCTCGCGAAATGCTTCCGCGGCATCGGGATCGATGTCCGGTTGACGAAGCATGGATTCAGAGGCAATTCGAATATAAGACAGTGGGCTCCTCAATTCGTGCGAGGCATCTGCCGTAAAGCGGGTAATACGATTGACGGCGGCTTCCAGCCGGGCCAGCATGCCATTCCATGTCTCCGCCAACCTGGCCAGTTCGTCCCCGTTATCTGAAACTGCAAGACGGCGAGATAGGTTGCCGATGGTTATAGACCGTCCGGATTCGATGAGTCTTGAGATCGGGTTGAGGGCCTTTCTGCTAACGAAATATCCGGCCAGCCCGGATGCGAGTATGAGGACTGGAATGGAGCGCAGCAAGCCCTCAGAGAAATGCTGCACTTGCTGGCGATTGTCTTCTAACTGACCAGCGACATATATTCGCACTGGTTTACCGGCGAGCGTGGCGTGGCGAACAAACAGTCGAAAGTAGCGGTCTCGCAGCTGCATATTCGCGCGGTATTCATTGCTTTGTTCAGGGACATTGGGCCAAGGAAAATCGGCGACATGGTCGGTAGCAGGAGGGAGGAGTCTGTGGCCCGCCAAGTCAAACACCTGAACAAACTTACCTTCCGGCGTCGCTTCTGAAAAGGCCCTATATCGCGCGCCAAGTTGTCCGCCGTTATCAGTTTCGCCGCCGACCTTTTCCAACAACCTACGCGCTCTGTTGGTGAGAGTTCGATCGCGGCCCTGCTCGAGGGAGTTTGCGAGATCGAACCACATCACCACTCCGAAGACCGCAAATCCGCATAGAAATATGCTGGAAAACCAAAGCGTTAGACGCAGCGAGATGGAGATTCCACGTTTCAAGAGCGCAGCGTGTAGCCTACTCCTCTTTCGGTATGCAGAAGTTGCGGCTCTCCGATCTTAGTGCGCAACGACCGGATAAACACGTAGAGAGTCCCTTCACTGACCTCAGAATCCAGTCCCCATCCAGCCTCGATCAAGGCATCGCGTGGGACAATTTTTCCAGCGCGGCGAAGTAGAACTTCCATGAGCGCAAACTCTGTGCGCGTCAGAGAACTGACGTTGCCGCCACGACGCAGTTCATGCGTACCTGGATCTAGAACCAGGTCTTCAAACCGAAGTTCAACCGGTGCATCGGACGGACCACGCCTGGCAACTGCTCGCATGCGAGCCAGCAAGTTATTCAGTGCAAACGGCTTGGTCAAATAATCGTCAGCGCCAAGATCCAGTGCGCGCACAATGTCGCTGATAGCGTCGCGGGCGCTTAAGATGATGGTAGGGGTGAAACACTTTTCATCCCGTAATGTCTTGATAACAGTGAAGCCGTCGACTCCTGGCAACATGACATCGAGCAGGATCACGTCATAGGCCGTCGAGCGGCCAATATCGAGCGCCACCTTCCCATCGTTTGCAACCATCACCGTATGACCTTCGCGGTGCAAGGCGCGCGAGAGCAGATTCGCCATTCGAGGCTTGTCTTCCACAACTAGAACCCTCATCCAGACTCCTTTATCTGGAATCATACGCCATGGTCATGAATTTATCGTTACGAAATTGCTTTCTTTGGGTTGTTTTACGGATCAAGCGGATCGAGAGGATCGGCGTGCAGCGATTCGATGGCAGGAAGGAACTCCAGATCGAACGGGGAAGTCCGGCCTAGAAGCTGGTGCGGTACGTAACCAAGCTCTTCAATACAACGCTTTGCGAATAGCGGATTCTCAATGTACTGGCTCTGTCCTGGATCGGTGGTCACCAACGCCTTGCGATCAAACGGTAGGCCATAGCGATACATCAGACGAGCAGCGTTGCGCATATTGGTGGTGGTGTGACGGGCGTGCGGGTCGACTATAATCGCCTCTTCCGGAATATGAAATCGCAACATCAGATCGCGCTTCATCTCTATCGCTTCGCCATACTCGGTCTGGTTGGGATGGACATATCCGCCGGAAACCAAAATAAACGGAGCCTTCCCCTCGCGGTAACGTTTCGCGGCGATTTCATCGCGCAGTTTACCGTTGGGCGAGAGCCTGACACCGGGGCGGTCATTACCCGAGCCGGGAACGACGATCACACTATAGGGATAGTGGTTCCAGGCGACTGACTTTACACGGTGGAATGACGCGGCGTTATCCATCTTCTCCATCGGTTCGAAGCGGGCGGCTTCGTCGCGATGGTTAAGAATCATTACTTCCATGGCGAAGCGTAACGACGTGGAAAAGGCGAGATCGAAGTTAGCTTTGTCGTCCTGCAAGACCGCAACCAGGTTTTGCAGGATCCGCTGGTAGGCCGGCTTTTGGGGATCGTATGTGGCCGCATCGATCAGCGGATAACGTGGGGGTTTGCCCAGCCCGTAGACCCCGATTGCGTGATTGATACCGCGCATGCATTCGACAAATGCCTGTTCGAGTAGTTTCCGATCATTCAGTTCGTGGTGGCGTACATACATGCCGGAAGATCGAATCGCCTCCGTCACTCCATCCAGATTTCCGATAGCGTGGGCAGCTTCCTCAATTTGCGGATCGCTCCATTCGAATGCGGCGGCGATGCACGCCACATCGAGTTTGCAGGCGGCGGCAGCATGCTCCAGGGCTGCCAACTTCTCCTGTGCTATTCGCGCTAGGACCGGATTCGATTTCACCGCCTTGCGCGCGCCTGGAGTTTGCTCCAGCACAGAAAGTAAATAGAAGTTCTTGTCCTGTAATGGGGAGCGCAGTTGCAGAGGCTTCTGCGCAGGCTCAGCAGCGAAGCCGGCGCTGCCTAAAAGGAGCAGGGCACAAATTCTCATGGTTTGCTCCACTGAACTGCCGGTCCTGGTGCAGCAGTGCCAGTTTCGGGATTATAGCGGGGATGTTGACGGCTGATTGGGTTGCCCTCCGTTCCGCCAAATGTCATTGGCTTTGCACTTTCCATCCAGGCAGTGCATGTCAAATCGCGAAGCAATGCTGCGGCCTTCGCGAGTTGCGACTTCGCCAGGTGCGCAGCCGGCTCATTCGTCTTGTCCGCGAAAGCGCCAGCTTTATCGAGGATATAGACCTCTTCCACATGCGATGCGGCGTCATCCAAGTGAGCAAGGATTGCCGCAAATGGATCGTTCAACAGCTTCGGTTTTTCCATGGACGAAAGCAGATCCGCCTCCGTTAGTTGAATGAGATCGACAAACGCGCTCTCGAAGCGGCCGTGAATGCGCGGTTCCGTGGTGTACTGCTTCGGGTTCGGGCCCTGCCAGCCGTCGTGGTGAATGGTATCATGCAGCGGCTGCGCGCCATCGGCTGTATAATGGCCGAGCCAGCCCATGTAGAATGCGATGTCCTGTGCAAGGTACTTTGCATCCTGTTGCGACTCAGCGGAGGGGTCGGCAACCAGACGGCGATACAGCCGCATTGCCGATTTCATGCGGTCATAGTTTTCAATCGCGGCGTAGGGCAGCGTACCTGTCCAACGCACATTCGTGAGCGCTGCGCGTTCCGCATCCTTCTCGCGGATTTTCAGAAACTCATCGTAAAGGCGTAGGACGAATTCATAGCGCGAGCGCGGGATAGCGGTCATGAATGCAAACTGCTCTTTGAACCAGCCGTGATTCGGGTCCTCAAAGATTTTGGAGTAAGGCTCGCTATTGCCGCGCCAGGAGTCGGGTACTGGACCGGTCTTGGCTATCCAATCCTCATGGCCCTTGAGGAACACCGGCCCGTCGGAAGGCAGTGCCCGGACGGCAGCGCGGTTTGCGCTTTGATGTCCGCGGACGCCCCATCCGCCCACTGCAAACGCCGCTACGCAAATCAGAACAAACCGAATGATCATCATCGGAATTCCTTTAGAAAATGAATTTGAACCCAAGTTGCACGTTGCGCGCGGTCCGAGCGCCGGTGAGGCGTCCGAAGTCAGCTGCCGTCGCGGTGTTTACGACAGCTCCCGTGCATCCGCCCGCGGTGCTGCACGACGCGTTGGTGTGGTTCATCACGTTTTCCGCCTCAAGCAAGCCAACCAGCCGGAAGCGCTCGCGAAATGTGAACGAGCGCTGCAGGCGGGCATCAATCTGCAAAAGGCCCGGCCCTGAGACATCGTTTCTGCCGCGATACAGCGGCCGGTCGTTGGTAAGCCCGTCGTTATTCAGATCAACGCCGGAAGTTGCGTTCACCGGATAGCCGCTGTTGAAGAAGATCATGGACGAGAGTTCGAAACCGTTGATCCACTTCACGGATGGTTCTTTGAAGTGCGGCTCGTACAGCCATTGGCCGACAAAGTAGTGGCGCAAATCGTTATCTGCGTTGCCGTAGTCGCGACGGAGATTGGTGGGGTCCGTGATCGATCCACCCTCACCCAAATTGTTGGCCATGGCATGCGACCAGGTATAGGAGCCCTGGAACAAGAGTCCGGAACTGAGACGCTT
Source organism: uncultured Acidobacteriia bacterium (assembly GCA_903881085.1). Taxonomy (GTDB): domain Bacteria; phylum Acidobacteriota; class Terriglobia; order Bryobacterales; family Bryobacteraceae; genus CAIRSA01. The sequence continues at coordinate 61,381 of CAIRSA010000005.1, read as the reverse complement.
CTGCAGGTGAATGAACATCCCGTTGTAGTTGGTGTTTGCACCCGATTGAATCAGGTTGATCTGGTTGAAAGCCTGATTGGGACGTAGCGTCGCACCGCCAAATACCGGACGCCCATCTGCGAGCAGGCCGACCGGCGCACCAAGATTAATATTCTGCGAGTAAAGGCCGTGGCGCTGTGCAGCATAGTTGTAACCAAGAGTCAGCACCAGATGCAACGGCAGTTCACGCTGTACTTGCAGATTCCCTTGAATCTGGTAAGTGTTCTTGTAGCCGGGAGCAAAAGCAGTGATGTTCGGCTTCACTACCAGGGCTGTATCGCTTAGCGTCGGAACAGTGGGGAACACCGGAGCTTTCGGATCCGCGCCGGCGACGCTGTAGCTCAAGAATCGATGCCCGTTCACCTGTGCTGCGTTATAGAAAATCGAAAGGGCAGGCACGTCATAAAAGGTTCCGAATGCGCCGCGCACCACCGTCTTCGCATCTTTTGTTGCGCCCCAGTTGAAGGAGACGCGAGGTGCGAAGTTCTTGCGGTCGCCATCGATCTTGCGCGAAAGTGCGTATGGCGCTTCCGGGTCGAGGGAGGGGAATAGGATCGTCTCGTAGCGCACACCGGCATTGATTGTAAGCCGCGGTGTGACGCGGAATTCATTCTGCACGAACCAATTGAGGAAGTTGAACGAGATGATCAGCTTTGGATCGCCCCCATCTTCCGCGAAAGTCGTGTAGGTGTAAGGCTTCGAGGTGGCCGGATCTATCAGGCCCTGCGACGTAAACAGATACTGATTGAGCGCGGTCACCGCCCCACGCGCCGCGCCTGCCGCGCTGAGTCCGCCGAATGTGTACGCGACGTTGCGCGACTTGTAGATGTCGAAGTTGGTGTGTTGGAAGTCGATGCCGGCCTTCCAGGTGCTGCGGCCATGGGTCCAGGTGATGTTATCGATGATCTGGGTGGAGAGTTCAGTGGTCTCAGTGCTTGCTAGTGGGTTGAATCCGATATTGGCCACGCCAGTGATATTGACCGCTGCCGTGTAAGGGTTCGGCTTTCCTACCGGATTGTTGGCCTGCGTACGCTGAATAGTCCCAAAGCGTGCCTCGTTTAACAGATTCGAAGAGAACGCGGTGGCCAATTGGATGCCTCCACCATTCATGTGGTCATCAAAATCCGTGCCACGGTCAGGGATGGTCAGGCCGCTGGCGTTGTCCGGCTGGTGATTGGTGAAACGCGCGTAGCGAACATAACCTGAGTTTCGGTCGTTCAGCCGGTAGTTGAGTTTGCCGACAAAGGTGTCGTAGGTTTCGCCGAAGGGCGCAATGGTCTGTTGGTCAGGTGCAAGCCTGAGAGCGGTAGCATTCGCCGGAAGGATAGTAAGCGCATTCGGGCGCGTATAGGGATTGTGCTCATACTGAGTGAAAAAGAAGAGACGGTCTTTGACTATCGGCCCACCGAAAGTGAGAGCCTCGTCCCACCATGTGACGTCTGTATTGACGGCAGCGAGAGACGGGCGCGCCTGCCAAGACTGCGGCCTGTAGAGGTAGACCTGCGATCCGTGGTACTGATTCGTTCCAGATTTTAAGATCACATTTACCTGTCCACCTGCGGCGCGCCCGAATTCAGCAGAGTAGCCGCTCGATAGCACTTGGACCTGCTCCACGGCTTCCGGCGTCGTGATGACCATGCGGATCTGGCGCGATCCGCCGCGCTGCGTGTTGTCGAGTCCATCAAGATTCCAACTGGACCTCTCGTTCCCACCGAAGGCGAATTGGGTAGTACCGAAAGTAGGGCTCGAAAGGCCTTGTACGCCGGGCGCAAGCAGTTGAAAGTTATAAATATTGCGAGAAACGATCGGCAGATCTTCGACCTCTTTGCGGCTTACGATTCCCTCCACTGCGGAGGAACCCGTGTCCGTCAGCACGGTGGCGGTATCGGCTGTCACTTCAACTGTCTCCGCACGCGATCCGACTTGCATGTCGAAGTCGATACGGATCTTTTGTCCAGCGGCGAGGGTGAAGCCGGGTTTGGTAAGCGCCTTGAATCCTTCTGCCTCAGCAGTAAGCCGGTAAGAACCGACCTGAAGCAATGGAAATCGGAAGTAACCATCGGAGTTTGCTTTCGTCTCCGAGGCAACATTTGTGGAAGTGTTGCGCGCCGTTACCTTCGCGCCTTGAATCAAACCGCCGAGCGCGTCATGAACGTAGCCCTCGATGGCAGCATCGATTGCATTGGACTGTGCGTACCCGGCGGCCGCTCCTCCGAACATCGCCAAACTAAGCGCCAGCGTCATGCGCTGGATCTGTCTACTTCTTTCCTTCTGCATCGACTATGGTATTCGGCAGGCTGTTTCAAAGCGATGAAAGCTTCGCTAATAAATGAATTCACGCAGCGCGCCGTCCAAGGCGAATTTATTCGGGTTTCTTCAGGTTGTCTTAATGTTCACGTGCTGTAATGGGGAATTACGGAGCCCTCTTGATTCGATTCCTATTTCTCTCAATTGCAATTTTCGTTATGCTCTCAGCGCCAGTGAGTGCGCAAACGAGTTCACTTCGCGGCAAGGTTCTGGACGATTCGGGATCCGCCGTATCAGGCGCGGTCGTGACGCTGTCACGGACAGGGGCGCCACTACAGTCGGCAGTTTCAGCGCTTGACGGCCAGTACGGCTTTGACCGGCTGGCGCCTGGGGTTTACACAATCTCCGCAGCGGCACCGCAGCTTGCGACTCCGCAAAAGCAACGAATCTCGCTTGGAGCTACCGCTGTTACGCTTGACCTGCGGCTGCGCATCGTTGCCCGTACCGATCAGTTGACGGTGCAAGATAACGGAACACCTGTCGTGGGAATTGAAAGTGCCTCCAATGCCGGAGCCGTCGTCATCCAAGGCAGGGACCTGGAAGCGTTGGCCGATAATCCGGAGGACCTGGCTGCGGATTTGCAAGCACTGGCAGGCCCAGCGGCCGGACCCAATGGCGGCGCGATCTTCATCGATGGCTTTAGCGGAGGACAGCTTCCGCCCAAAGAAGCGATCCGTGAAATCCGTATCAATCAGAATCCGTTTGCTCCGGAATTCGATAAGCTGGGCTTCGGCCGCATCGAAATCTTCACGAAGCCCGGCGCCGATAAGTGGAAAGGAACGCTCGGCTACAACTTCGCCAATGACTTCTGGAATTCGCGGAACCCGTTCGCCAGCCAGAAAGCACCTCTGCGCCTCCAGGAGTTTGAGAATTCGCTGGGCGGGCCTTTGAGTAAGCGCTCTTCGTTTACTCTCGATCTGGAGCGCCACATGGTGGATAACGGCTTCATCGCCAATGGAATATCGCTCGACCCCGTGACGCACAATCCCGCGCCGTTCGATACGATTCTGGTTTCGAAGCAACGCCGGACGAACGCGAGCCCGCGCATCGACTATCAGCTTACGGAAAAGGATACGCTCAGCCTTCGCTACACGTTCACCGATAGCGGAGTGGACGGGGCCGGGGTAGGCGGCTTCGATCAGGTGTCGCGAGGCTATCACCTGCACAATCGCTTCAATACGGTGCAGTTTTCGAACACCTTGGTGGAAGGCCGCACCATCAACGAAACGCGCTTCCAGTACTTCCGCTGGGAACGGCAGACGGATCCGGATCAAGCCGGCCCTGCCATCCAGGTTTTCGGAGCATTCACTGCCGGCGGCGCGAGCGTAGGTAAAAGCGCGGATACGCAGAATCAGTTCGAGTGGCAGAACTACACGACCATGCCGCGCGGTACGCATATCTGGCGCTTTGGAGTCCGGGTGCGCGATGCGCACGATGACAACACATCGCGCACCAATTTCAATGGCACATTCACGTTCACATCGATCGACACTTACCGCAGTACACTGGCTGGAGTTTCAGGCTTCGGTCCATCGCAGTTTTCCATCAATGCAGGGACTCCTGAACTCAAGGCTCGTCAAGTGGACGCCGGAATCTTCATCGCCGATGAGTGGCGTTTGCGTCCAAACCTGATGCTGCATTATGGCCTCCGTTACGAAGCGCAGAGCAACATTGGCGACCGGTCGGATATCGCTCCGCGGGTTAGCGTTGCATGGTCGCCAGGCGGCAGCGGACGCACTCGGCGAACGGTATTTCGCGCAGGCTCCGGCATGTTCTATGATCGCTTTTCGCTTGCGAATACCATCGCCGCCCGGCGCTTTGACGGCATTCTGCAGCAGCAGTATGTGATTGCCAACCCGGCGTCATTTCCTACGCTTCCATCGCTGTCAGGCGCACGGGCACAACAAGTCATCCAGCGCGTAGATTCGAATCTTCGGGCTCCTTACCTGCTGCAGTCGGCTATCACGGTGGAGCAGCAGGTTACGAAAACGACAACTGTCGCGGCCACGTTTAACAACACTCATGGGCTGCACACCCTGCGCTCGGAAGTGCTGCCTGGTGCGTCGCCCGTCTATCTGATGACGTCATCGGGCCTCTATAATCAGAACCAGCTCATCACCAACGTCAGCACCAAACCGCTGCCGCAGGTCTCGCTATTCGGTTATTACGTGCTCAACTATGCGCGGAGCAATACAGATGGACTCGGAACATTTCCGGCGAATCCTCGCAGCTTCGCTGGCGAGTACGGTCCTGCCGCGACAGACGTCCGCCACCGGTTCCTTATCGGTGGATCGATAAGCACGCGGTGGAATATCCGCATTAGTCCTTATCTGATGGCGCAGACTGGCTCGCCATTCGATATCACCACAGGGCAGGACCTATTCGGGACAACTTTGTTCAATAGCCGCCCGAGCCTGGTGAGCACTGCGGGCCCCGGCGTCATTGCGACATCGTACGGTCTGTTGAACCCCAACCCGAACCAGGGAGAATTCGTGGTGCCGCGCAACTACGGACGGGGGCCCGGACAGATCACTGTGAACCTGCGGCTAGGCAAGACCATCGGTATCGGTCCGCTGAAGGGTGGCGCGAAATCGGCCGATGGCGCGCCAAGAATCGATGCCGCGAATATGGCGGCGCCTGGGGGATTGCGTGGCCTGTTCGGATCAGGATCGTCAGACCGGCGCTACAACCTGACGATCCTGATGTCGGCGCGGAATCTGCTGAATCACGTGAACCCCGGCCCGATCATCGGCAACGTAACCTCACCGTTGTTTGGCAGAGCCAATCAGATTGGCGGCAATCCGAATGCTGAGGGGTTTTCCGAGAATGCCAGCAACCGGCGGCTTGAGTTGCAGATTAAGTTTGCCTTCTAATGTCGAACTCCACGACGGCCCGGCGTGCTGCGAGTCAGGTTTTCAAATAGGAACAGCCCCGTTTTTCCACCCACTGCAAAGTCCAGATCGCCATCGCCATCCAGGTCAGCAACCGCCACCTGCATGCCTGCTCCGGTGCGCGTGCTGTAATCGACTACGTGCTTCACCCATTCGATGCCGCCATCCGGTTTCTTGAAGTACTCGTACCAATAGATGCCCAGTGGTTCGCGCTCTCCAGGATCGGATCCGTTGTGTGCCATGTAGCGTTTTCCGGTAATGAAATCGGGCCTTCCATCGCCATTCAGGTCGACCATTGTGAGGGCATGCGCTTGCGACCATGTGTCATCGATCATGTGCTTGAGCCACTTTCCTCCGCCCATATTCTCCATCCAGTAGACGCCGTAGTCGTGGCCCATGGACGTCACCAGATCCATGCGGCCGTCGCCGTTGACGTCGAGCACATAGATGTAGCCGGTCTTCCCTAGGTCCCACTCCGAATGGAACTTCCATTCGGCCTTGCGCGGATCGGGCGGCGCTTCCAGCCAACCAGTCGGAGTGATGATGTCGTTGCGTCCATCGCCGTTCAGATCTCCCACGCCGATGCCGTGGCCGTAGCTGTGGTCACTGATCACGTGGCGCACGAAGGCTCCGTTCTTCAACTCATACCAGGCAAGCGGATCGGCCGGCTTGCCGAACTGCGGCAGCACCTCGTGTGCGCGGCCGTCGTTATCCAGGTCGACCAGGAATGTGAACTCCACGCTATAGCCATCCTGGATCAGATGCTCTTTCCACGCGCCACCGCTACGGCCGGGATTCTCATCCCACCACAATTTCTTGGCGTGCGAAGCGGAACTGATGATATCCGGATAGCCGTCGCCATTGACGTCAAGCACCAGGTCAGTCAGGTCCTCAGTGGCGTTGCGGCCGTAGTCAATGGAGCGAAACCGGTGCTTCTTCCACGTTGGCCCTTCGTACCAGTTTTCTCCTGAAACAATATCGGGCTTGCCATCGCGGTTGATGTCCGCGATGGCGCACGTTTCATAGGCGCCCAGGTCGAGGGTGTGTTTCTCGAACGGAATCTCTTCCGGTCGCGATGCCGTAAAGGCGGCCGCAGTTACAAGTGCGGCCGCCGCTAACAATGCCGGCTTCATTGCGGGCTCACTACCAGCACGGAGAACGTGCCGGGCTTGATCTTGCGCTTCGGTTTGCCGCCTGCCTCGGCGGCCGGAATCATGTCGAACGCGGCAACAGGCTGGAACACTTTGCGCGTGACCGGATCGAAAGTCATTGTCTTCGCGCCCGGCTCCGTCTTCATGGAACCCGCATCTTCGTAACCGCCATCTGATGTCTGGCGGAAAATGTTTAGCGTGCCGTCGCCATTGGAGATGAAGATTCGCTGCGACTCCCGATCGAACTCCGCGGCGTCTACGCCGGCACCGATAGGCAGCGATTTGATAACGCGGCCGTCGGAGGCATCCATCACAACCATCGACTGGCTGCGGCATCCGATAAAGAGCCGGTGCCGAATCGGATCATAGGCGAGGCCGGTCGGAGTCTTGCCAGCGCCGATGGGGAAACGATGGCGGACAGCAAGCGTGTAGGGATCGAAGGCCACCACCTCGGCTGTGTCTTCGACGTTGACATATAACAGCCCGTCACGGCCAGTAACCATCTGCTCTCCATCTCCGGCCAACACCACCGTTCCCACAACTTTTCCGCTTGACGCATCAATGGCCGTGATGTCGTGCGAGCCATGATTGCAGGTGAAGACGCGGTTGGAAGAGTTGTGGAAGTAGATGCCATCCGGGCCCTTACCGACATCGATCTTGCGCAGCACTTTCAGCGTGTCGAGATCGAAAAGCGAAACCTTGTTCTCCTTGCCGTTACTGGTGAAACCTCGACGCAGGCCCACGGCGAAGGCGATACCGTGAACTCCGGGCGTGTCCGCAATTATGCCGACGTGCTTACCTGTGTCTGCGTCGACGACTTCCACTTGCGTGTCATGCGAGGCGTAAATGCGGCGCCCATGGCTATCGATGCTGATGTAATCCCAGCCGCCATCTCCGCCGATCGGATAGCGCTTTTCAACCTGGTATTTCTCCCACCCGAAAGCGGCGCGCATGATATGGAACACGTCAGTGTTGGCAACAAACCCATGCACGCGCTCAGCGCCTGGGCCGTCCGCGAACAGCGGAACCTCTTCTGCTGTATGCTGCGATTCGAGCGCGACAGCCATCATTACTTTTTTCGGATCGGCGTCGCGGGCGGTCTCGGTAAGAGCTTCTCCTCTTAGGCGCAGATCGAACGAATGGTCTGCTGTCACCAGCACCAGCGTATCTTTGCGATGTGCTTCTGTTGCTGAACGGACTGCCTTGTCGAGTTCTATAATGCGGTTGACCACGGTGGTTGTCTTGGGCACGTGGCAGTCTGAGAACACGACGAGGAAGTAGCCCTTGGGGTTCTTTTCCAGCCGTGCTATGGCGAGTTGTACGGCACGATCCATATCGAATTCCGTGTCATCGGAGAGCGCCATCACCTTTTTGCGGCCCGCGTCGACCTTGGCGAATTGGTCGAGCGTCTCAACGTGGGCATAGCCGGATGCTTTGATTCCGGCGGCCATATCGAAACCCGACTTATTCAACTGGTCGCCGATCCATTTGCGGCCCGTACCGATCACCACGTCGACGCCATCGCCAAACTTTGGGGCAAGCAGTTGGCGGAAGATGCCGCCAGAATCCTGGCGATTGTTGGTGTGTGAGTAGAATGCCGCGACTGCAGCGATTGTGACGCCCGTGCGGTCGTCGTTCGCAATGATGCCGGTCGACAGGCCCTGCTCTTCAGCGTATTCGAGAATCGTTTTGAGATTCGCGCCATCCTTCACACCGCGCTCCGCATCGGGGGTTTGCGATACCACTCCATTGCGTGACTTCACGCCGGTTGCGTATGCCGTAGAAGCAGCAGCGGCATCGGAGACCCACTCGCGGGCTGTCGATGTGTCAGCCAGCGCCATGCCAGGCATGTGCTGCATGTAGAGCGCCTGTGGACGGCCGTAGCCGTAAATGGAGGCGGTATTGAGGCTCGAGACTCCGGCCCCGTCGCCAAGGAACAAAATCACGTTCTTGGCGCGCGATTGCGCGTGTCCGGCGGCGAGCGCGAGTAAGACTCCGGCGCCGATCTTTACTAAAGGAAAAACATTCATGGATGACTCTCTTTATTCCTATTTCGTTTGTTCCGACATCTCAATTGGGACAACCTGAGAAACTTTGCCTGTTGCTGCCCATTCCACGCCGCGCGTGAAAGTGACCCGAAATCCGGCGCTCTTGGTGGCTTCCGCGCTGTGGCCGATCATGGTAGAGAAGACCCGCCCCTTGCCTGCGTCTACTGTCCACATGACCGGCTCGTTCGTGCCCGGGCCAACGATCGGCACTCGCGATTTTCCTGTGTAGAGCGCATGGTCGTCCCAGGCAGTGGCCAGGACATGATATTTGCCCGGCGGCTGCATCTGCATGCTGGCGTACAACTCGTCATGATATTGCGGAAAGCTCAGACGGAGCCCGCGTGTAATCGGATGGTCGCGATCTGTGAATTGAACCGTGAAATCGTGAATCGGGCCGTGATGGGCCGTGCCGTAGTAATTGCCGCCACAAAGTTGCGCGTACTCCGGCCAGTCTTTGAACGATCCGGTGGAGTGATGGTAAACCACCAATCCCTTTCCTCCGCGGACGAAATCCAGCAGTGCAGCCTTGGTACGATCGCTCCAATGATCGGTGGCAGCTTTGTCGTTGTAGACCAGCACTGCAACGTCGTACGGTGCGAGCGCCGTTGGGCCTGCGTCACGGAACTCCTCGGTGGTCCGGACTTCGAACACGCCCGCAGCGTTTAGATACTGCCGCATTAGATCGGTAGCGCCACGCCAATCGTGATCGTCGCGCCCGGTGATGATCAGGACTTGAATCTTTGGATCCGCGGAGGCGCCTTTCTGCGCGAAGGCCGCCAGCGGTAGCAGCATGAGAATCAGTTTCAACATGTCCTGATTCCTTAGAGCGGCAGTACGATTTCGCGATCCGGATCAAAGTGGATCCGGCGCCGTTCCAAATACGACATGTTGGCCAGATGCGCGGCCTGGGCCGAGCGATGCCCGGCTGCAACGTCGCCATTAGGCATGCGGCGAGAGCGGCAGCAGTCGAGGAAGTTCTGCACATGCTCCTCCACAAGGTCAGTCTTGCAGGGCACCACTAGCGGTTCGGCGCCGCGTTCGATGGGGAAGAACTCATACTTGGTGCGATCGATGCGAAGGTGTCCTTCGGAGCCGCAGAATTCGATGCCTTCGCGTTGCAGGCCTGCCTGCGGGGTGTTGAAGTAGGTGCAGATCCAATTGCCCGGATATTGCAGGTGCACGTTCAGCGTGTCTGGCACAGTCCTGCCATCGTGAGCAAGATAGGTGCCGCCAGCGGTATCGGCTGCCACTGGTCCGTCCTGGCCCATGAACATGTGGACCACATCCACCCAATGCACGAACTTGTCGGTCAGGATGCCACCGTTGAAATCCATGTAATTCCGGAAATTGAAGTACTGCGGCGGATCCCACGGGCGCCAGTTGGCAGAACCCAGGTAGCGGTTCCAATCCAGATCGGCCGGCTTGTTTTCCATGCCTGGAGGAATGCCGTGGCTTCCCAGAGCAGTGGCAGTAGTCTGCTTCTTGGCGGCTGGCTGCGTGCGGCCCATCTGACCGCCGCCATCGAACCACCATGTGCGGACGAGGTTGATCTTGCCCAGGCGATTCTTGCGCAAGTACTCATCGCGTGCCTGGATGTAATGCGAGCCGGAGCGCTGCTGTGCACCGGTCTGGCAGATGCGGTCATTCATGCGCGCGGCGCGGATGATCTTCGGCCCTTCTTCGCGGCGCAGCGTCAGAGGCTTTTCCACGTAAACGTCTTTCTTGGCGTTGAGTGCGTCGATGGAGATCGGGGCATGCCAGTGATCGGGAGCGGCCACGATCACAGCATCCAGTCCGGGGAGTTCCAGTACCTTGCGATGATCGCCAAACAGTTTTGCCCCGGGCGCGATAGATTGCGCCTGTTCGGCGCGTGTTCGATAAACATCGCACACCGCCGTCAAGGGCGCCTGATTCAATTTCTGAAAGACGGTCTGCAGGTAGCTGCCGCGCGCGCCGCAGCCGATGAGCGCGACCGACATGCGTTCGTTCGCTCCCATCACGCGGGAATAAGAAGCGGCCGACATTGCAGCCGTAGTTACTAAGTCACGTCGAGTCATGTATGTCCTTTTTGTCCCTTAGAACGAATACTTCAATGCCATCTGGATCTGCCGCGCAGGGAAAGTTCCGGTAATGGTGCCGAAGGTCTTGTTAGAGATATTGCTGGCCGGCGCCAGGAAATTAGTCTTGTTCAGAGCGTTGAACATCTCTGCCCGGAACTCCAGGCGATGGTGCTCGGCGAAGATCGGGAACGATTTCTGAATCGCCAAATCGAGCGTATAGAGACCGTTGCTGCGCGCCGTGTTGCGGCCAACGGTACCGAAGGGCCGCGTGATGTCAGGCACAGACAGCGCAGTCGCATTGAAGTAGTTAAAGATGGTGCGCTGGTCACTTGACAGATACGGATTGCCAACCAAATCCGGACGGTAGACAGGCTGCGGGCTCGCAGAAGCGGCGGTGCTTGGGGTGTAAGTGAAGCTGATGGGAAGCCCGCTGGTCATCGTATTGATGCCGGATACGCGCCAGCCGCCAAGTACATAATCCGCTGCGGCGGGCATGCTGGAGCCAAACTTCTTACCGCGTCCGAAAGGCGTTTCCCAGCTCAGGCTGGTGGTGTTTTGGAAGGGCTGGTTGTAATTGGAGATTGCTTTATTCAGCGCCCAATTCCTGAAGTTGAAGTAGTAATTGTCGCCGTTGGCCGCTTCCATGTTGGAAGGCCCGATGTCCATTGATTTGGAGTAAGCGAAGGAGTTCAGCAGATACAATCCGCGCGAGAATCGCTTTTCCAGTTTCGCCTGCAGTGCATGGTAGCTGGAGAGTCCTTCATTGAATGCGATCTGGATAATGCTGAAGTTGGCCACCGGGCGCCGTGCATCGGCCAAAAGCGTTCCTCCCGGTAGATTGGGGCGTGCCTGATTGTAATCCGCGAGTTGATAGACGTGCACACCGTGATTGCCAACATAGGCAAGGTCGAGCACCAAGTCGTGCATAAGTTCGCGCTGAACGCTCAGATGCCAGCTCTGCACATAGGTGCTGCGCGTATCTTTCGGGATGTAGTGGATGTTGGCAATCGCCGTATTGAAGTTGGCGGCTACCGCGAAGTTGGCCGGATAACCAGCTTGAGTGGTACGGAAACAGCCCGTGTAGTTATCGCCCGTGCAGACAGGCTGCGTGGGCGCCTGGCTGATGGCAACGTTGATCACATTGGGCCCGTTGTAGCCGAGAAGGTTTTCGCGGCCGGAGCGGTTGAAGTGCATGTAGCTGATGCCGTATCCGCTGCGGATGACGGTCTTGGGGTTGATGGTGTAAGCCAGTCCGGCGCGGGGTCCGAAGTTGTTGCGGTCGGGATTCACCAACGCCCGGTCCGCGATCGAGCCGCTTTTGGCATAAACCAGGCTATTAGAGGACGGATCGAAGTTGCTCATCTTGTTATCGGCGTCATACTGCGGAGTTGCATACTCGTAGCGCATGCCGAGATTCAGAGTAAGGCGATGATTCACTTTGAAATCGTCCTGCACATAGCCGAAGTACATCTGCTGCCGGTATTGCAACATGCCGTAGCTGTTCAACGAATAGGAATCCCTAGCGCCCAATATGAAGTCAGCGAGATTAAATAAGTTGTTGCTGGCCGCGCCTTTGGGCTTGCTGAACTGGCCGGCATAGGTGTCTTTGCCGATCATCGGATTGAAATCCACAATCTCGGTGGCGACGTGCTGATATTCAAAACCCGCCTTCACGGTGTGACGTCCGAAGACGCGCGAGATACTGGCCTTGGGATTGATCACCTCCGGATTCTGGTGCTGTCCGCTATCGCGTCCGAACGATGTAAAGCCGGTGATAGCCTGGCTGTTGAGTCCGCCAGCAAGCGGTTTGTTCTCTGGCAAGCCTGAAATTCCATACAGAGCCTTCATGCCCGGTGTCTCGTCGAGTTCACGATTGCGCTGGTCGGCGCCTTCCACACGCGTGAAGCCGAGCCGCAAATCAACCAGCGTCCGCGCATCTACCGTCCAGCTTGCTCCGGCCGCGAGCGATCGGTTCAGGATGTGAAACGTGTTGCCGCCGCTGCCGGATGGGCCTGGGAGTGCGGAGTCATTCGGGCGATCCTCCACGCGTCCGCTGTAACGGCCAAAGATCTTCCACTTGTCGTTCAAGTAGTAATCCAGGCGGCCATCGCCTTTGTTCCCCTGTGTGGCGACTCGCGGCTGAGCCTGATAGTTGCTAGTGTAGACTCCGGGTGCGACTTGCAGATTGCCTGCCGGGAGATCGTTCAACACTTGTTTGGCGAAGGGCGTAATCTGACTCGCCGGAATGACACCGTCAGAGTAGATGGCGCCGGTGAGCGGATTCGTCACCGCGACTCCGACCTTCCCCTGGCGCATATCGCTCGTCGGCAGGGAAAGATAGCTGATCGATTTCGAGACGATGCGTGTGCCCTCAAAATCGGCAAAGAAGAATAGCTTGTCCTTCATCACCGGTCCGCCAAACGTGCCGCCAAACTGGTTCTGAATGAGCACCGGCTTGCCATTCACCGGTTGGAAGAAACCGGTCGCGTTCAACTGCGTATTGCGCAGGAACTCCCAGGCGGAGCCGTGAAACTGGTTGGTGCCGCTGCGGATCGAAGCGTTAATCACCGCCCCGGCGGCGCGTCCAAACTCCGCGCTGTAGTTGTTGGTATCGAGCCGGAACTCCTGCACCGCGTCCGGCGAGGCCTGCACCACCTGATTGGAGAAACCCTGGTTGCTCGTTCCGTTGGCGTTGTTATCGACTCCATCCATGATGAAGTTGTTGTTAGCGGCGCGCATGCCATTCACGTTATAAGCGCCATCGCGGGCAGACATGTTGCCCTGTACGGAATGCCGCACGCCGGGCGCAAGCAGCGCCAGATCGGCGTAAGCTCGGCCATTGAGCGGCATGTTGACGATGACCTCTTGCGATATCACATGGCCGCGGTTGCTCGAATCGGTCTCCACGGCGGATGCGGAGTCCTTCACGCTCAGAGTCTGGGTGACGTCACCTACTTCCAGGCGCACATCGACGCGCTGGCGGGCGGCGACGTCAACTGTGAAGGCCTCCGTTGTTGCGGTCTTGAAGCCGTTTGCCTGCACGGTAATGCGAAATTGGCCGATGCGCACAGTCAGAAAGCGATAGGCCCCATTGTTGTCAGTCTCGGCGCTTTCGGAAACGCTGGTCTGCATGTTCGACAGCTTCACTTTGGCGCGCGGTACGGCCGAGCCTGAAGCGTCAGTCACAGTGCCGAGCACGGTTGCATCAAACTGGGCAAACGCGGCGGACACAAATAGAATCAGGGTGATAATGCGAAGTGGAATGATCATGTGGTTTTTGAGCCCTCTGTATCTAATGGTTGATTACAGCATCCGAATCTTAAACGAATCTAAGGAAATCGGTGTGTAACATGAAATTCATGGTGTTTGGCTTCTTAGAGACAGTAATCAACTTGTTGCACTTCTGTCGTCGAATTGAAGGCATTGCCGTTTTATCATCGACAATTCACCTTTCCCGAGAACTTCGGGGCTATTTCTAAACTGAATGGAGAAACAAGTGATTTTGTCCAACACAATTCGAATTGCGCTGCTTTCCACTGTCGTAACGGCATCAGCATTGGCGCAATCTGCTAAACCGAGCGTCCGCATTCTCTTGCCCGAACGAACACGCCTGCTGCAAGGCCAGCTGGTAGACCTTGTGCTGGAGGTGCGGAACGCAGCGAACGTCAAGAATCTAAAAGTGGTTGCGGGCAACATCGATCTGACGTCGAAATTCTCAGCCCCTACGGCTGCCGACCTGGATTGCGACGCTTCGTCCGACTGGGTTCTTCGAGCGAATCTGCAATCCTTTGATGCCACTGGCGACGTGAAGCTGGATGTTTCGCTCAATGCCGGTGGAACCGACGTCAGCGACAGCCGCACGCTTCAAGTTTTCGAGTTCGCGAACACCCAACGCCGCAACATTGTGCTGTTCATCGGCGACGCGATGGGAACGTCCTACCGCGACGCCGCCCGGCTGGTTTCGCGTGCAATTGTTGATAGCAAGGGAAAGAATTCTTTCCGCGATGGATTCTTCGACAATCTGCTGGAAATGGACAAAATGCCGGTAAGCGGCATGTCGATGACTTATGGCACCGATTCCGTTGTTCCTGATTCGGCGAACACAGGAACGGCGTGGGCCACGGGCAACAAAAGCTTCCTGAATGCTGTCAATACCTTCACGGACGGCACCGATTGCAAGTGGCGCTTCAACGGACAGACGAATGCGGCCAACATGCCTTTCATCCTGGACAATCCTCGCGTAGAAAATCTGTGGCAATATCTGAAGCGGAAGTATACGTACCGCACAGGCATCGTATCGACAGCCGCGATTACCGATGCGACGCCTGCAGTGGAAGGCGCCTATGTGGGTTACCGGCAGGCAAGATTGGAAATCGCCCGTCAATACCTGGAGAACCCGATGCTCGGCGGCAAACCGGCATTTGACGTGATTCTCGGTGGCGGAGCCGATCCGTTCACTGCAGCGGGACGTCCCGACAAACGGGATCTTATTTCGGAGTTCCAGGCACTTGGTTACCGCTACGTGACCAATGCATCCGACTTGCGCCAAATCAACACACCCCAACCGCTGCTCGGTCTTTTCAAGGGATCTGCAAAGCCTGCGCCGGCTAGCAACGGGATCGCAACAGCGTCAGACGTCAACATGGATGTCGCCTATGACAAACTCGGACTGCAACGGCCGGCTTCCGAACCAGCCGCCGATTTCGCGGGTTATACCGATCAGCCAATGCTCGAAGCCATGACGCAAAAGGCTATCGAAGTACTCTCTACCAGCTTTTCCAGCCAACCGTTTATTCTGATGGTGGAAGCGGCTTCTATCGACAAGCAGTCGCATCCGAATCAGGCAGCGGGGACAATCTGGGACGCCATTGAATTAGACAAGTCGGTAGGAGTTGCCCGCGCCTGGGCAGCAAAGCGCGCCGAAAAAGACACGCTGATTATTGTGACGGCAGATCATGATCAATCGATGCATATCATCGGCGTAAGCAACACACCCGATGAAGAATACTTCAACCGGACAAAGTCTGAGAAGGTCAGCTATAAGACCACAGCTGGGAATCAGGACTTCACTGTATTTGGCGATTCTTATTCCAACGTGCGCGCAGGATTGCCGTTCATCAACAGCAGCACTACTGCTTCCAACAATGGCGGTACATTCGGCCAGCCGGGAACATTTACTCCCAAAGCTCCGGCCGATGCCCCGGCTGAGAGCACCTACTCCACCTACTATGGTTCCACCGCTTACAAGCTCGATGACAAAACCGGATATCCCGTAAATGCAGGCGACGGAATCCGGCGTATCGCGGTTGGCTTTCGTACTGGCGACCACACTGGTTCAAGCGTACCGTTGACCGCCCAAGGGCCAGGAGCTTACAACTTCATGGGGTACATGGACCAATCGGACATTTTCTTCAAGATGGCGGCGGCTCTTTCAACGGATACAACGGACGGCGACAAGTTCGTAGATCTGATTTCGAAGAGCAAGTACATCAAGACAATTGGCAAATAGAGAGAGAAATGAACTACATTGCTGTATTTTCCGGGGTGCTGCTGATGGCAGCGCCCCTGGTTTCACAACCGGCGGAGAGCGAAATGAAGCGGTTAATGCAAGTTCAAACGCGGGCGCAGATCCTGGAGCAGCTTGGCTCTCCGCGAATGACTGGCGAATTCGGTGAGTTCATTTCGATGCAATTTCAGATAGGAGTCGTGGACCAACACGAGTTTTCGCATATCGTCGTGATCCGGAAGTCAGATGGCTCGCTAGTAAGCATCACGCGGAATTATGAGCCGGAACAAGTGGTTGATCCGTTGTTCCCTGACGATGAAGTAACTGTCCACTATTATCCGGATGATAAAGTCCCTCAATTCAGTCTGAGACTTCGCCGTCTGTCAGGAGGGCGCGTTCTAATGGCGATGGGTTCGGCAAAACGCAGCTCACCAACTGGGCAACTTGTAATCATGCGCGAATCCGAACTTCGACACTTTTATCCGTGGTTGAAGGGACAGTTGGATTCAGCCAAAGTCCGCTGACTAGCGGCTTTCTTCTTTCAGGCCAAAGGCGTACAGGCATCCATCATATGTGGAGACAAAGACGCGTCCGTTTGAAATTGCCAAACCTCCGAAATGAGTGAAGGACGAGAGTTCTCCGCTCGAGTACAATTCCTTGCCGGTCTCCGCATCGAGAGCATAGAGAATGGTCTTTCGCGAACCGGCCAGCCGTTCCGCTGTCTTGGCTGCGAATTGCCGGACGTCCTCACCACTTGATAGGGCGAAGAGCACTCCATTGGCAATGATGGGCGGTTCCGGCACATCCATGTCGCGCGAAACCCACGCCGGATTCAGCACAGGCCAACCATCTTTCATCTCCATGCGAAAAGCCATGATGCTGCCGTGCGGGGCTTCGCCATTCGTTACGTGAAAACCAGCGCTCGGGTGAGGTGGCCCCCATGTAGGCGCGAAGATCCAACGCTTTGCCTGTTCGTCTTCCCAGGTCGCGAAGGCGCCCCAAAAGCCGTGGCCAGAGTAGGAGACATCCTCATTCGACATCAATGGGCTCGTCCATAGCGGCTTGCGATGGGTCTCGCCACCTAATGAACCTGACTGCATCAAATACAGGCGGCCCTCTTTGCCGGCGCCCACTACGTACTCTCTATCCTTGTATGGAAAAACGACTGGCGTAACGTTGCCGATGTCGAGATCCTTGCGCGTCAACCACTCCCGGTTCGTTGGCGTGTAGTAGTCAACGAGCTTCAGATCCTTGGCGGACAGGGCGAGAATCGTATCGGAAAACTTGCCGTTGGCAGGATCGAACGGGCCATCTCCGGTGATGGCGTAGATCTTGCCAGAGGGCGAGATCGCGACTCCGCCCCTGCCCCAGATTCCGGCACCCGTCGGGCCGGCCTCAAAGGAATGGATGGGATGTTCGGGAACATTCAGATCCATGGAATAGACAGAAGATGGCACGCCATTGCAGCGCTGCGAGATAGCGGTGTAAAGCACGCCTTCATAAAGATTGAGGCTCCAGTTCTTTGAGAAGGCTGGAACGAAGGCCGTGGGCGGAAAGCGGTCCTCACCGTTATAGGCATCGAGCGCGTGCAACTTCCCATCGCTCGCAATCATATAGATCGTCTTGAACCTGCCGCGCCCCGAATCGATGACCGGCGTTGCATTGACCGCAAACGGGCAGAGCGTGTTGGGGGCTCGCGTTGGCGTCCCTTCCGGTGTGAATGACTTCCGCCAGACCAGTTTCCCGCTATCGGCATCCACAGCATGGATCGTGTCTGAGCTGCCCGCTACGATCACAAACTCCTTGATGCCGCGCGGCGTCTTGACCTGGTCGATCACCACCGGCTGCATCAGGGAAGTGAGTTCTTTGGGGGCGTTATCGAGCTTGAGCTTGAACTTCATCTCCATGGTCCCGACGTTCTGCTTATTCAGGATCGATTCGTTGCGTGCCCAACTGGTGCGCTGCGGGTCGCCGCCGAAAGTGAGCCAGTCAGCGGCGGCAATGCCTGTCAGCAGGATGAGTAGGCTATAAAGGCGAAGGTAGACCATGCATCGGATTAGAGCATCCGATTCTAAATTTAATCTTAAGAATCGCGCCAGTCATCGGAAATTCATGGACCCTGATTTCAAAATGGTTTCGGCAGAATCATTTTCCGGTTACACCCCCGCTTACTTAGATTGTCTTAAGATTCACCTGCTCTAATTGCCAATTAGACAAAGTCTGTCAAGGGTCTCCCACTACTTAAACACAGGAAAAACTATGTTGAAAAAACTCGCGCTTACATTCCTATTCGGGCTGGCATGTTGCTTTGCCCAGGCAGATCGCGCCGCGGTCACAGGCACGATTCTCGATCCGTCGCGTTCGGTGGTGCCGTCGGCTAAGATCTCCGTGATCTACTCCGAAACTGGCCTTCGCCGCGAAACCACATCCTCGGGATCAGGCGTTTTCCATCTGGGCGGCCTTCCCATCGGCCAATGCCATCTCGAAGTCAGTTCCGACGGCTTCCGGCCCGTCAGGACCAAAGGCTTCGCGCTCACGGTCGGAGAGACGCGCACGCTTGATATAACACTGGAGCTATCGCAATCCGCAGCCACCGTGGAGGTGCAAGGAATCACCGAAGCGCTGGCGCAGAGTACGGCCGCGATCAGCGCCGTTACCACTTCAGATCAATTGAATGATCTGCCTGTGAACGGGCGCAACTGGCAGTCGTTGATGGCGCTCACTCCGGGCGCCGTGGATGCGGCCAATGGCAGCAACACTTCTGTCCGGTTCTTTGCAACCGGCGGCGATGACGTGAACTACCGTGTGGATGGCGTGGACGCCACCAGTATCCGCAATCAAAATATGCGTCTCAACAGCCGGCTGCTGATGTCCACCGATTCCATCGCTGAGTTCCGTGTCAACAGCGCACTGTTCACTGCCGAATCGGGCGGATCCGGTGGCGGGCAGGTTGAGATCGTTTCGAAATCCGGCTCGAATGCGATCCACGGCTCCGCTTTCGAATTCGCCCGAGATACAACCTTCGATTCGCGCTCTCCATTCGACCCGGCGACGCTGCCCAACTTTCGCTTCAATCAGTATGGGGCCAGTATCGGCGGGCACATCGTAAAAGACAAAACGTTCTACTTCCTCTCTTACGAAGGACTGCGCCAAAATCGCGATCAATCGCTCATTGGGTTTGTGCCTACTCAGTCGTTCCGCGACCGTGCGCTGCAGCAATCTCCTGCAATCAAGCCCATGCTGGATGCCTTTCCAGCGCCTACTGGAACCACGTCAAACCCCGACACCGGAGAATGGCGAGGACTCAAGCTGCAGTCGCAGTACGAAGATGTGGGACTGATGCGAATCGATCATCGCTTCAATGACCGTTTCTCAAGCTACTTCCGTTTCACTCGGAATCACGCCACGACGAGTCTCCCCATCAGCGATGGCACGGGCAGCATTGGCACCAGCAACAACAGCGACAACGCGCCCATCAACGGAGTCTTCCAGTTGCTCTATATCGCCTCGCCGCGCACTACCAACGAACTCCGGTTGGGTGGCAATTGGGTTCCCTGGGATTCCGCGAATGAGCAGAAGCTCCTGACCGCAATTGCAGTGAGCGGCTTTTCTACGGCGCCGAGTTCCATCACCAAGATAACGCACTCTCTTTCTGAGTCCATTCTCGACAACTTCTCCACCCAGCGTGGAAGCCACACGTTCAAGGCGGGAGTCGAAGTGCGTCGCGTCGTCATCAGCAACTACTACACCTTCGACGGCACCATTACGTACACCTCCCTCGCCAATTTCGCGGCGAACAAGATGGACACCATTAAGATTGACGGCGAGAATCCTGCGCGCACCATGGAAAAGATTCAATATTTTGGCTATGTGCAGGATGAGTGGAAGATCAAGCCCAACTTCACGATCAACCTGGGATTGCGTTATGAGTTCTATGACGAACTGACAGAACGGTACAACCGCTCATTGGGGTTCAACATTCAGGATTGCGGCGGCTACTGCACTCCTGGGGCGAAGAACGGGAATCCTGACTACAATAACTTTGCTCCCCGTCTCAGCCTGGCATGGTCTCCGAATCGGTTCCATGGCAACACAGTATTTCGCGCCGGAGCAGGCATTTACTACGGCGATGCCCAGATCGGCAACCAACTCGCGTTCACCTACAACGGAGGCAACCGCTTCAACCTCTCTGCCGCCACCACACCCGGCTTGAAGTATCCAGTAGAACTGCTTCCAACCCTGGCGGCGGGAACGGCTCCGGATGAGACAGAGCGGAACCGCAAGAGTGAAACCTACCAACAGTGGAGCGCACAGATCCAGCAACGCCTGCCTTGGGATTTCACGACGCAGATCGGTTACGTCGGCATGCAGAATTCCCATCAGTTCGCATCAACTCCGGATAACGTCATCAACCCGCTGACCGGCAAGCGCACGCTGCCCAACTTCGATCTGGTCAACTACAAAGGCGACTGGGGCGTGGCGAGCTTCCATGGCATGATGGCATCCCTGCAACGCAGATCCAAGAACAATCTGTTCCTGAACGTTAACTATACCCTGGGCCACGCCATCAACGATTCCGACGGTGCCCCACAAAATGTCGCCTGTCGTTCCTGTGAAAAAGGCCGTGCAAATTACGATGCCCGCCAGAACTTCTACACCAGCGTCAGCTACCCCCTGCCCTTGGGCAAATCGGCGCTGCTCCGCGGCTGGGAATTGAGCGGCATCGGCACCGTGCGGACCGGGTTGCCCCTGACCGTAACCATCTCGCGCAATGCGACCGCACTTCCCGATGGCAACAATCAGAACCAGCGCCCAAACCTGGTGCCAGGTGTCTCCCTGATACCGCCCGGAGGCGGCACGATCAACCAATGGATCAACCCGGCCGCATTCTCAATTCCCGCCAACGGCGTCTGGGGGAACCTGGGGCGCAACACGATCGAAGGTCCGGGATTGTTGCAGTTCGACTCCGCGTTGTCCAAGACCATAAAGATCACCGAAGGGACAAGTGTCTCCTTCCGCGCCGAAGCTTTCAACCTGTTCAATCACCCGCAACTTGGCAAGCCAAGCGTGAACTTTTCTTCGCTCGCCACGTTCGGGCGCATCACCGCGGTCAGCAACAGCAGCCCCATCGGAACAGGTACCGCGCGCAGTATGCAACTCGCGGTGCGCTTCACTTTCTAATTTCGATCCAAGGAGCAATACATGAATAAACGACTGATTCTTCCACTCATCTGCGCGGGCCTCGCAGCCACAGCGGTTATCGCCGCCAAAGCGCAGTCTCCTTTCTCGCCCGGAGCCCGCACCTTGATGCTGGCTCACAACGCTTACCCTGACCAGGGAAAGTACATGGACCGCATCGACCGGGCAATCGCCGGCGGGGTGCCGTTCGCGATTGAACAGGACCTCATCTGGGTTGACGGCAAGTCGCTCATGATCCACAACGCCAAGTTCGCGGCGGCCGACAGTCCGACGCTCGAGACCTACTTCTTCCCTAAAATCGCGCCAATCATGGAGAAGGCCTTGAAGGAGGGCAACAAGGGCAACTGGCCGCTGGTCACGCTCTATCTCGATATCAAGAACGATCCCGAGGAGCACCTGCAGGCGATCTCCAAAGTGCTCGACAAGTACGAAGGCTGGCTGACCACCTCAGTGAAGACCAGCGACATCACCAAACAATCACCACTCGATTTGAAGCCGATGATCGTAGTCCTGGAAGACAAGAAAGACGACATCAAGCAGGAGTTCTTCTATGACCGCGTTCCGCTAGGCGGCAAGATCCGCGCCTTCGGTGGACCCACCAAGTTCGACGACAATCCAAAGAAGCTCCCCAAGACCGCCAAGGCAGAACGCCTGGCACACATGTTGACAATCGACCCCGAACAACTGGTGACGAAGAAAGCGGACAACTGGCGCCGCTGGTTCGGCACCGATTGGGCCTTCATCGAACTGTGCGGACCGGAGCACGCCAACGACTGGAACAGCAAGGCGGAAGCCCGCGTGAAGAAGTTTGTCGATTACGGCCACAGCCTGGGCTACCTGGTAGGCTTCTACTCCATCAACGGCTTCACGGAAGATCAGAACCAGGGCTGGACCGCGGAGTTCAATTTCGGCAGCCAGAAGGCGGCCAGCATTCGCTGGAATGCAGCGATCAAAGCGCATGCCGATTTCATAGCGACCGACCAGTATCAGGAACTTTCCAAGGCGATCCATTCCAGGCACTAATACGGCCGGCGCGCTTGCAGCAACAGGCGCGCCGTATTTTCCCCTCGTTTGTCATTAAGTTGAAACTCTGATTGGAGACGATAAATAGAATGTCCAAATACATCCGGGTAGCATCATCGCTACTCGCTTTCGCATTTCTGGCGTGCCAGTCGCTGACGGCCGCTGAGGTTTTTTTAGAGAAACCGTACCTGCAACTCGGTGATGCTCCGAAGTTGGCCTCCTCGGAGAGTTTGGTGTTGCTCTGGCATACGGATAACGCACCCGCCGAATGGTCTGTGGAAGTGCGCGCATCGAAGGACGCCAAGTGGCGCGCGATGCAGAAGCCCACGTCACAGATCGTATCCGCACCTGCCGGCGCTCCCGCCTTTGCAGGTAAAGATGGCGCGAAGAAAGATGCGCCGGCCACGCCCGCGATTGAGCCGCACCTGGTTTATCGCGCCCATCTGACGGGCCTGAAGCCTAGTACTGAATTCTCCTACCGTGTTTTGAATGCAGGCAAGCAGGTCTTTGAAGCCACCGCCCGCGCACGCAAATCCGCGAATCAGGCGCAGCGCTTTGTGCTCTTCGGTGATTGCGGACAAGGCACACCCGAGCAGAACGCCGTCGCCTACCAGGCGTACCTTGCCAAACCCGATTTTGTTTTCATTCCCGGCGATATCGTCTATGGTTCCGGCCGCATCAGCGAATACCGCACCCGTTTTTTCCCCATGTACAACGCCGACGAAGCCTCTGCTGCCAACGGCGCGCCGCTGATTCGCTCCATCCCATTTATTGCTGCGCCCGGCAACCACGATACCGCGCTTCAGAACTACAAACGCTACCCGGATGCATTGGCCTATTTCCTCTATTGGGATCAGCCGTTGAACGGTCCGGACGTTCCCGCCAATGCCGAAAAAGTCTCGCACACACTCACGGGCTATGCGGATGCCCAGGCCGCATTCCTCGCTGCAGGCAAACCGCGCTATCCGAAGATGGCCAATTACTCCTTCGACTACGGCAATGCCCACTGGACCGTGCTCGACGCCAATGTTTATATGGATTGGAACAACCCCGTTCTTCGTGAATGGCTGAATAAAGACTTGGCGGCAGCAAAGAACGCGACGTGGCGCTTCGTGGCCTTCCACCAGCCCGGCTTCAATTCATCGAAGCAGCATTTTGCTGAGCAGTATATGCGCCTGTTATCTCCGATCTTCGAAGCGCACAAAGTGGATGTCGTGTTTGCCGGACATGTCCATAACTATCAACGCAGCTTCCCTCTCACTTTCGTGCCCAAGTCGCAGCCCGATGGCGCGCAGATCGGCCCCAAGGGGGAAGTGGCGGGCGATTGGAAACTGGACAAGGCGTTTGGTAACGGAACAACGGCGAAGCCGAATGGCGAGATCTACATTGTGAGCGGTGCCGGAGGAGCGGGGCTCTACAATCCCGAACAACAGACCGATCCCGGCAGCTGGCAGCCATTCACCGACAAGTTCGTCTCTGAGGTTCACTCGATGAGCGTCGTCGATATCGATGGCAAAACCTTTCGCTTAAAGCAGATCTCCGATACAGGAAAGGAATTGGATGCGTTCAGGATCTCCAAGTAGATCGTTAAGGCCGGCGCTCAAGACGGCTCATAACTGGATCGGTTTGATCGCGGGAATTGTTATCTGCGTTATTTCGCTGGCCGGTAGTGTCACCGTATTTCGCTATGATGTGCGCGATGCGCAATTGCCCAAACGCAGCAGCGCATCGGGCAGTGGGCAAATCGCCAGTCTGGACGAGGTCACGAAACAGGTGGCCCTCGTCCGGGCGGGCGCTCCGATTACCAAGATCCTGTTCCCAGCCAAGGCCGGCGATCCGCTCATTGTGGACGTAGGGACGGAAGGAAAGCCGGAACACCTTGTAGTGGATGCAGCCACGGCACAGGTGCTGGGTGTCGTCGATACCGGATGGATGGATTGGTTCATCGATCTGCATCGCAATCTGTTGTCAGGCAAGACCGGCCGCAGTGCCGTTGGCGTGATCGGCATCACACTGTTCATCCTGTCCATCACGGGCGTGCTGCTATGGGTCTACGGGGCGCGCAACTGGCGATCCTGGATCTCCGTCCGCGCGCAGGGCTCTTCGCGGCGATTTCATTTTGAGCTGCATCGAGCCGTGGGCCTGTGGGCGTGCGCGTTCTTGACGGTTGCTTCGTTCACTGGTGTTGGACTCGCCTTCCCTGATGCATTCCGGCAGTCGTTGGCTTGGATGACCAGGGAACCGATGGGCAACGAAGCGCGCAAGATGGCGGGCGGGAAGAAGAAGTCGAAAAGAGAATCAAAAACAGAGTTGATGCCGCTGTCGGACTATCTGCGCAACGGCACTGGTGCCATGCCCGATGCCATACCTTCGGAGATGCGCCTGCCGCAGCGCGGCAAGGGCGTCGTGGAGCTCAGGCTGTCGCGGAGTGGCGACCTCACGCCAGGGCTGAATCGCGTTTACCTCGACCAGGCGACCGCAGCAGTGACATCTGCCACTCGCGCCGCGGACCGCCCACTGAGCGCAAAAGTCTTCGGCCTTTTTGCGCCGATTCATTACGCGGAGTTAGGCGGATTCCCGTTGAGAGTGCTTTGGAGCCTGCTGGCATTGACGCCGTCCTTGCTCTTTGTCACGGGTCTCATTACTTGGTGGAAACCGAAGAAGCGTGCCGTTCCGAAGGCCGTTCGCGAAGAGGTTCTTGTCGCCCAGTAATGCTTAGAAGTACTGCGGCACCATCTCGCGCCAATATTTCGCCCGGTGGGCTTCACCGGGCCAGAGCGCAAGGCGGTGGGGAACGTTTTTTCCGGCGAGCGCCTGGCTCAATTCGTGGTTGCTCTCTCGAAACGGATCCTGCTCACCCACGGCAAGGGTAATGTCCATGCGTCGCAGCGGGTCGAGGAAACAGGGGGACTCCAGATTTGGCAGGAAATGATTTGGCGTCATGAAATAGACGTCCTGATCGTAATGTCCGCTGAACAGGTCTTCAAAGTGGCCGACCGGACGGCTCAGATCATAGCGGCCACTGAGCGCCACGGCTTTCTTGAACAATGCCGGATGCCGCAACGCGAGGTTCATCGCATGATAGGCCCCGATGCTGCAACCGTGGACGATCAGGTCGGGGTCTCCGTTCTCCGAATGCATGAGTGGCACCACTTCCTCAAGGATGTAGCGCTCGTATTGGCGGTGCCGTTCAATGCGTGCTTGGGGAGGTGCACAACGGCAATAGAGACTCTCCGAATCTACTCCATCGACGCAGAACAGGCGGAGTTGCCCGTTCTCGATTCGATGCCGCAGCGAGTCAACCAATCCCCAGTTTTCATAGTCGTAAAAACGGCCCTCGCGGGTAGGGAAAACAAGCACCTTGCCGCCCGCATGCCCGAAGGCAAGCAGTTCCATCTCCCGGCCGAGGGCGTGGCTGAACCACTTATGATACTGGCGCTTCATCCAATCCCAGCGTAAAGGAGCGATGTTCCAAACAAACGGTTACTGGGTGAATATTTGATTTCGGTGCAACTTCAGGGTGCTGCCCCAAAGCCGGTAGCCGGCGTGGTTCATATGCAGACCGTCTTCCAGAAACAATTCGCGGCGCGGATTGCCCGATTGATCCAGCATCTCTGGGAAGACATCGACGAAGTATGCGGACGGCCTCGCTTCAATTTCTTTGCGGACCATTTCGTTGACGCGCCGGATTCGATCGAGGAGTGCGAAGCGGGCCGGACTTGGTTTGACTGAGACGAACCCGAATGGGATGTCACCCAAAGTCGCCGCAACCTTGTCCGCTAGCGACCGGAACCAGCCAAGAACTTCCTGCGCGCTGCGTCCATCGCCAAGATCGTTGTCGCCGGCATAGAGCAGCAGTGACTGTGGATTCTCGGGCTGCACTAACCGGTGGAAAAAGTAATCGCACGCTTCAAGCGTCGAGCCCCCGAATCCAAGGTTCAGCACGCGAGGGTCGAAGTCCTCCGCCAGGGTATCCCACAGCCGAATGGACGAACTCCCATAAAACACTGGTGGACGGCCAGCGCCGGCACGGCCGCGAGCAGCGCGCTCAAGCGCCTGAACCTCCTCTTCATACCAATGCATTTCCATAATGGTAGCGGCTTTGCCTGAGGAAAGAAAAGTCTTTTGATGGTAACCGTACTTTGGCCGATTTCAAATCCTGACGCTGACGCTCGGGAGCGATCACTTGCCGTAGGACTTCTCGAACTGATTTCTGTTGTTTCGAACTTTGAAAGTTCCATCGGCAAGCGCCACAACAGAGATAGAGAATCCCTCATCCCCCTCCGCCGATGGGTTGGCAATCAACTTCCCATCGGCGTTGTGTTCCTTCCCTCCCTCCGCCGAGAAATGAAGCTGCCATAGATCCTGTAGGCCGGGCGAACTCGTGATCGCTGTCAATGCCTTCACCGAGCCGCCCTTCTCTTCGCCATTGTTCATGATCGCGACCTTGGGATGCAGCGCGTGCACGATCTGCGGCGAACCAGAGGTGGCAGTCCCATGGTGGGTGGTCATGTAGAGGTCCACCGTTCCCAGCTTGTTCGTAGGACAGACGAGCTCGAGTTCCTTATCCCAATAAAGATCGCCCAGGTCAGCGATGTGCAGCTTGCCGAAGGTCATCATCAGCGCGATGGAGCGTCCGTTTTCGCCTTTATCCGGGGGCAGAATTTCAGCGGTCGCGCACAGCGGATTTGCCTGGCCGGCGCCCGGCAGCGCGTTCGCGAGAGTCTCCCCATCGGAGGCCACTACCGTCACTTGAACACCAGGTAACGGGATGGTGTCCCCAACCTTCAGCGACTGGTGCGGATACGGCTTCCGCGCTTTTTCATAGGGGCCATAAACGGCCTCGGTTTTTGCATTGGAACGGTCGATGTTGTCGCCGTGATCGTAGATGCGCCCGATCGGCAGTTTCGCCGCAAGCTGCGCCAGGCCGCTGGCGTGGTCGCCGTGGTAGTGGGTAATAACCAGAATGTCGATGCGCTTCACCCCGGCTGCCGCGGCGGCCGCGGCAATGCGATTGGCATCCCGATTATTGTTCCCGGCATAGCCTGTATCCACCAGCATGGATTCGCCGGAGGGAGAAACGTAGAGCGTCGCTTTGCCCCCCTCCGTGTCAATCGCATAGATCTGTAACGTCTGTGCCGCCGCCGATGCAGCGAGCAAAATGAATAAGCTCGAAAGTCTCATTAGAATGTCAGTTTTCCGCCGAATTGCAATTGTCTGGGAGCGAGCTGGCTGTTGATCTGGCCAAAGTCCGAGGCATTGATGATACGCCCGATTTGATTGTAATTCGGGGTGTTCAACAGATTGAACGCCTCCGCGCGGACCTCAAGCACGCAGCCCTCTTTCACGCGGAAGCGTTTGCTCAAAGTTGTATCCACGTTGAACAGGCCCGGCCCCACCATGGTGTTGCGTCCCAGCACGCCGAACTGATAAGCAGGCGGTGCGACAAACGCACTGGTATTGAACCAGCGGGCGGTGGAACGCTGGTCAGCCGCCAGCGAGCCGATCTGTCCAGCCACCGGATTGCCGCGAATCAGAATGGCGCCGCTGCCGCCTCCAATCCCTGCGCTATCGCCAGAGACATTAATGGTGAAAGGAAAGCCGGTTTGCGCGGAGATAATCCCTGCCACCTGCCAACCACCGAATACTGCCGACGCCGGCCCCTGCGTCAGCCACTTCTCCCCTTTGCCAAATGGCAGATTCACTACGCCGGTATTCACCCAGCGGAATTTGGTATTGAACGCCGCCAGCCCGCGTTCCGCAGCCAGGTTGTAGCTGTTCTGCGGGGGCGAGTTTTCAGAGCCGGTCGCGCCGCCTGCATTGCGAAACTGCGGCGCGTTGGTAATGGCCTTGGCATAGGTGAACGAACTTAACCAGGAAAAGCCCTGCGCGAAACGGTGTTCGGCCCGCACGTACATCGAATGATAGTTCGACTGCGCTTCATTGGGAAGAGTACCGATGGTTCCCGCACCGACGCTGGCTCCCTGGATGTTGATGTACGACGGAAAGACCAAGCCAGGCGCGAAGATCGCGCCAATATAAGCCCGCCTGCCTGCCACCGGGGTCGAACCCGGCAAGGAGTTCGATAGCTGCACGTTCTGCTGCAACTTCAAGCCCAGCGTCCCCAGGTAGCCGACTTCGATCACGCCCGACTTTCCAATCTGGTGCTGTAAGGAAGCGGACATCTGGTCGGCGTAGCTGGTCCGCTGCGCCATATCGATGGAGTACAAATTGACCGATACCGCCGGGCCAATCGCTACGCTCGGGGGAAACACATTGTAGCCCTGATAGGTAGGAGCGAAGGTCGTGGCTGTCAGTGTCTGGGCAATATTGGCAGGCAAGGAATTCGTGAGCCTTGAAACGGAACTAAAGTCGGTGAGGCTGTAGTAGATTCCCGCCCCCATGCGGAAAACGGTCTTCGGCGCGACATGCCACGACATGCCAAAGCGTGGCGCAAAGTTGTTCTTATCGGTATTGGCACAGCTCTTGGAATAACCGGCTTGCCCGCAGATAAAAAAGAGCGGCTGGTATGTTCCGGTCTGGCCGCTGGCGAAGATGGCTTGCGGAGTCGGTACTTTGGAAAAGTCCAGGCCCATCGTCTGTCCGCGCGTATCGTACACGGGAGGAGCAAGTTCGTAACGGAGGCCGAAGTCGAGCGTGATTGATGGCGAAAGTTTCACCTGATCCTGTACATAGCCGGAGAAGATAGGTTGATGCCCGTCCATGCGTCCCGCGCCGAGCGACCGGCTGGCGGTTGATGAGAGCCCTAGCAGATAACTGGCCAGCGCCGATCCTGTCTTATCGCTGGCGGAGGCCAAGGCCGTCTGGCCGCTGGAAAACTGGTAGGTTCCGTAGGTGTTCGGATAATTCACCGGGACATATTGGATGAACATCCACTCTACACCGGCCTTGATCAAGTGGCGACCTTTCTGCCATGCCACGTTGTCGTAAACCTGAAACGTGTTGTCGCGAGTGAGGCTCGATCCACCCCCTGCACCGCCCATATCGGCATAGCCGGTAATTTTGAAGTACGGCAATGGCCCGGTCACCCCGTTGACGGAGAAGCTTGGTTCCGGCAGGCCTGAAGCGTAATTCATGCGGCTGGCTCCGGCCCTGAATTCGTTGACGACCGAAGAGCTGATAACCCATGTCGCACCGAACACGCCATGTTGCGGAATGGCTGAGCCCTGCGAGGCGCGCCCCGGCGCGAGCCCCGGAGTCGAATCGCTTTCGCGGCTGGTGGAGTAACGGCCGAACATGGTGAGGGAGGAACTTGCGACATAGTCGGCGCGGATCGAGTAGTTGTCTGCATCCTGGCGCAGCACTTCGCTGGCATTGATGTACTTCGAACCGCCACCGGCGACGTTTGCCGCCGGAACAACATTGATCGCAGCTACAGCAATGGGATTGAGCCGCGATTGAGGAATGACGTTGCCAGCGAAGGGCGTCCTGGGGCTGGTGAGGGCGTCGTAGATATTGGTTCCTGAAGCGCTGAAGTTGCCCTGGCGTTCTAGTGCAGTTGGCACAGTGACCGTCGTCAGCCCGGCGCCTGCCTGGCGCAGCGTAAGCCTTTCGTAACCGCCGAAGAGAAACAGCTTGTTCCTGTGAATCGGCCCGCCAATTACACCGCCGAATTGGTTTCGCTGGTACTGTGGGAGGTTCGGCGCGGCAAGGTTGAACGGGCGCGAATCAAATACGCGGTTGCGTACGAACTCCCAGCCGGAGCCATGCCACTCAGAGGTGCCGGACTTGGTCACGACATTGATAGTCGCGCCCGCAGCGTGTCCATACTCGGCGCTCTGCTGGCCTGTCTGGACCTGGAACTCAGCAAGCGTGTCGAGGATCGGCGTGTAGCTGAGCGACATGTAGTCTGGGTCCAGATTGGTAATGCCATCGAGCATGAAGCCGTTGTTGTTCGTCCTGTTTCCAGAGGAAGAGAACCCACCGCTCTGATTCAACCTGACCTTGTTTTGCTGTACGGAACTTCCGCCGGCGTTGACTCCAGGCGAAAGCTGAGCCAGATCGATAAACTGGCGTCCATTGAGAGGTAGCGACTGGATCTTCTCGCTGCTGATCACCGTTCCCTGAGCTGCGGTTTCGGTATTCAGCAAAGAAGCGACATCGCTCACCTCAACGCGGTCTGACACAGAGCCGACCGTTAACTGAATGTCCAGGTGAGCCGGCTGCGCAACTTCCACTCTGACACCGGCCGTATGAAACGTACTGAAGCCCTGTGAACCGGCCTCCACTTCGTACTTTCCGGAAGGAATGATAGTGAACACGTAGTCGCCATTCGAATTGCAGATTGTGTTGCGTTGAGAACCGGTCGCTGCATTTTGAAGCCGGATTTTCGCTCCAGCAATCGCTCCACCTTGTGCATCGGTAACTCGGCCGCTGAGCGAGCTGGTATCGGTCTGAGCCGTCAGCGCGATTGGCAATAGCACCGCAGTTACGCGGAGGAAGAATATGGAAGAACGCAGAATGGACATGGATGCCCCCTTGGGATTATCTGGGGACGAAACGCACCCCCAGGTATCTCATCAGTATGGAGGCGACATGTTTCGGAGGCGTGAATTTCACCTTTCATTTCCATGTCAGGTGGTAGCGCGGTTCAGGCGCAGCTTGCTCTTGCTTGCGAGGCACGGAGCGAGGTCTTTCTTCGTGGAGGCAATTTGATCTGCTCCAGTCCTCGCTCGCCTTCTTTTGCATGCTTGCGGCAACAGGCGGCCATCGGACGAATATCGCTTTCATACCCAACCGCTTTGCACTCGATCCAAAACTCTGCGAGTGCGCCACATCCTAAGACTTCACACATCACGGTGGGCTGGTTGATCACGCGGAGACGAATCTGACTGAGCATAACGCTTCTTCGATCATACCGCGTTGAGCCGCATTAGGGAGCCGGGTCTAAGCAGTAACTGTCTGAGGAATCGAGGAGCAAACCAAGGACCCAGGAAGCTTCCGAGGCACCAGGCGCGTTGGGATCTGGTCCTCAGATGCTTCGGGAGCAAACCGTCCCTTGCACAAGTCACAACTGCAGCTGAAGATGTTCTTAATGGATTCGAAGTTCACACTACCATTTATACTCATCGATATGAATCCTTGACGTAATGGCGGTTACATATCAATGACGGGCAGGAACATCCACTGAATCCACCAGCTGGCCATCGATCGCATAGGCCTTGAGCGACAACCTGGTGGCGGTTACATCCACAACCTGGAACATCTGCTTGTCCGTCGCGGTCTTTGCCATTTTGGCAAGGTGGATGGAATCGAGCTCGTACATCTTTGGTCCGCTGACGGAGATGATGTAGGTCACGCCGTTCTTCTGCATACGCCCGTAGGAATGGTCGTGCCCCTGCAAAACCAGCGCCACTTTGTATTTCTCATAGAGTGGCGCCAGCAGCTTCTCCATCTCCGGAAAGCCGCGCCCATGTGCGATGGGAAACACCGGTTGATGCTGGATCACCACGGTCCACTTGTTTGGATTGTTCTTCAGCGTATTCTCGAGCCAGGCTATCTGTGCATCCCGAATGCGCTCCCGGCCGGCAGGCTTCGCCTTTTCGCTGCTATCGAATGAATTCGCATCGACGACGACAAACCTCACTCCCTGGTAATCCACGTAGTAGGCCTGTTGATCCAGCTCATCTATTCCCATGGGGCCATTGTGGGGCAGTGCAAAATGTTGCCGCCACGGTGGTGATGCCTTGTACGAAGAAGACTTGTCAGCCTGATGCAGATCGTGGTTTCCCGGAGCAGGAAGCAGCGGCATGGACGTGCTGAGAAAGCCGAAGCCCTCACTCAATTCACCCCACAGCCGGTCATCATAGCCCTCGGCCACCAGGTCACCTGCCATGGCGACAAAACGCGCATCGGGAGCTTTTTGATAGGCCACCCGAATGGCCCGCGACCACAACGATTTAATATCGTTCTGCGCATCTCCGATGTAGAGGAATTTGAATGGGCCAACCGCACTCGTGGCTGTGCGAAAAACGTGCCAGGCGCTCCAGATCTTTCCATTGCCGACCCGGTAACAGTATTGTGAATCGGGCTTGAGGCCAGTGAACGACGCCTGGTAGTGTCCGGCCGCCAGCCTGCCAGGCAACTCAACGCGGGTAATGGTCGCCGTTACCGGTTTTGCGTCGCCTGCGAAATCCGGATTCGCAGTCATTGGGGCGATCTCCGCACGCGCAACATCAAGCAGCGCGCCGGTACGCCAAGTGACATTCTGTGTTGTGGAGGGATCGCCAGACCATGTAAGAATAACCCGGCTTGGGATCTGACTTGAGTCGGGCTCCGCGGCAACAGCAGCCCCAACAAGGGTTACTAAACAGAGGGTAAATGAAGACTTGAGATAGATTCTGGGCATGGCTTGGAAACCACCTCAATCATAGCGGACCAATGTTACAACTCAATGTGGATTGCGGCGGCAATGCGTCAGCGGCTCGCCCGCTCTTCACGCGCATTCGCGATCCGAATCATGGAGTCTCGATAGTCGATCGTCACCACTGATTCCAGCAGCGCGGGATGCCCGATCACGCCCGATACCTCTATCTGATTGCGCCTTGAGATTTCTGACAGGTCGATTGCAACCACGGGATCGAGTGCCATGGTACGGCCGCCTATCTCAGCCGCTATCCCATGATGCAGCAGCCTGCCGTCGACCGCGCCCGCTCCAGGTTGAACAGGAATTGCAGGAGCCAACGCCCTCGATAGATTCAATGCCGCAGCCGTTGTATTGGCAATGATGTTAAATGAGGAGCCGGTATCGAACAGCAAGTACGCCTCTTTCCGGCCTTCCAGCCGGGAAGCAATGAAGAGCAAACGGTGTTCGGTCCGAACCTTCACAAAGCCATCCTCCGCCGATGGATGTTCAGCGGAATATGGGATAAGGCTGAGACTGCGTCCTGGAATATCCAACCGCAATTGAAAACCGCTGAACAACGCTAGTGGGACCACGCCATCAATACCCTCTGCCAACTTCCCGTCCACCTTCACAATCGGGCAATTGCGAAAGGCCAGTTCCCCGAGATCAACAATTTCAGCCACCGATTGCAATGCCGGACGAACGGTCTTGCCCGCACCCACCAGGTCCAGAACCTTGCCGCCGGTATGGCCGGACTTCGCTGCGGACTTCTTGTCGAGCACTATAAACTCGGCGCCACTATCCAGCAACAGGCGCAACTGCGGCCCTCCATTGATCCTGGCTTTGATGAACAATCCGTGGGGCCGCGCCGGAGGGAGGAAATACGGAAACAGCTTCAGTTTATATGGTTGGTAAGGAGATGCAAGAGTGGGGGCTTTCGTTTCCTCGGTAGCGTCGGCAGGGATCGAGTTCGCTGCCGATAAGCAGCTTGTCGCCATCCCTAAGAGGAAACAGCCTTTCAGCGTCAGCATCTCGCCGCCTTGCATTCTCCGCAAAACCTGGAAACGTCACAAATCTGTTACTAACATATGACATTTTGGTTTCAAAGACAATGAAATTCTCGATCAGTTCCTCGAGAATCACCACGTTAGCTGGATCGGCTGATTGCTACAACTTAATTACAGAGTATGTATGAAAAAAGAAGAAGGCGGGACCGCTTCCACCTTGTCAAGGAGAAAGCAAGCCCCGCCTGGTCGTGGGAGAACGGAGATGTAGTTTAGAACTCTGCGCGAACCATGAACTCAACCCGGCGCGGAGCTCCGGTGCCGGTCGCGCCTGTGTTGAGGATGCCCGTAATGCGCCCAAAGCTTGCGCTGGGCTTGATCGCAGGCGGAGTACCGCTCACCGAGCCAACGGTTGCTCCAGGGATCTTATACTGCGGATGATTCATCAGATTGAAGGCCGAGGCTCGGAAGTTCAGCCCAAGCCGCTCGGTAACGCGGAACCTCTTCTGCAACGCCGCGTCCAACTCGTAGGTTCCAGGGCCATTTGCGATATAGCGGCCCAGATTGCCCCAGGTTCCATTCGCCGGCGCCGCAAATGCCGCGGGATTGAACCAGTTGTTGATGCTCTGGTCGGCAGCATAAATGGAGACGCCCGGCACGAGGTTCGGTCGCTGCCCTGAAGTGTTGCCATCCGGCATTTGCGCAGCCGTCCGTGAAGCGGTGATGTTGACGGGCAAGCCAGTACGCGCGCTGAATATGCCCGATAGCTGCCAGCCCGCCACCGCACCCGCCATCAAGCCGTTCCGCCGGGAAAGTGCAAACGGCAGTTGGTAAACGCCGTTTGCCGTAAAGACATGCCGCACATCGATGTTGCTGCTGCTGCGGTCGCAGGCCCGGCATCCCATGTTCTGAAACGCCGTAGCTTCTCCTGAGCCGATGGAAGCATCGGTGATACCGTGCGACCACATGTAATTCGCCTGTAAGAGCATGCCGCGGATAAAGCGCCGCTGCAACGAGGTTTGTAATGTATTGAAGTTATTGTTCCCATCGTTAGTCTTGAAGCCGAACGACCCAAAGCCAGCCAACGGACGCTTGCCCGTCGCGGGATCGATCAGGTTCACGGTGTATTTGCTGAACAGATGATGACCTTCGCCGCCGATGTAAGAGACCTGGCCGACAAAGTCATGCGGCAGTTCCTGCTGGATCACGAAGTCCCAGTTTTCGTAGTAGAGGTCTTTGCGATGCCTGTCGAGCGACTTGGGGGAGAACAACTGGTTCTTCGGATCAAGGAAGGCCACCAGGGGAAACGAAAGTTGCGCATCCGACGATGAAAGCGAGTAGCGGGGCACGGCACTCTCCGCCGGATCAGAAAAGTCA
The DNA here is from genome assembly GCA_903881085.1 of uncultured Acidobacteriia bacterium. Taxonomy (GTDB): domain Bacteria; phylum Acidobacteriota; class Terriglobia; order Bryobacterales; family Bryobacteraceae; genus CAIRSA01. The sequence continues at coordinate 26,410 of CAIRSA010000005.1, read as the reverse complement.
TCGTTCTGATTGCCGCCATAATAGATGCCAAAGCCAGAGCGGATCGTGGTCTTGCCGCCGAGCACGGCCGGCGCCCAGGCTAGCCCGATGCGAGGTCCGAAGTCTTTAGTATTGGGATCGTAGTAAGCGGTTCCCTTCGGGCAGAAACCGCCGCATCCGGCGATATCCACTACCGCAGAGCGGTTCAGAATCTCATGAACCACCGAGTAGAACTCATAGCGCAACCCCAAGTTGAGAGTCAGCCGTGGGGTGACCTTCCATTCATCTTGCGCGTAGCCTTGAAAGAAAGTCCGGCGGTTGCCCACCACGCCTTCGCCTTGCAGATACGTCGCCGAGGAGGCTTTATTGTTGATGAAGTCGTCCGTGCTGGCGTAGCTCAAAGACGATGTAGTCAGAGTGTTCCCGGAATTGTTCAGGCGCACGCGCATGATATTGGCGCCAAACTTGAAGGTGTGGCGGCCACGCACCAGGGTGAGATTGTCGATATAGGAAAACGTCGTGCCCACTTCCGTATCGAGGGATGTTCCGCTCAGGCCATCGAACGAAGCCGACGAAACACTCACGCTGAGCGGCGCAGTGCCGTAACCCCAGTTGTGATAGTCAGCACGATTGATGCCGATCTTGGTCTCGTTGATGACCGTGGGCGAGAACAGATGCTGAAAGGAGAGCACGGCGTTGGTTGGCACGTGGGGAACCACGTTATGTGAACCCAGCGCATCGGTTGGATTGTCAATGTAGACGTTGTCCGTGTTGTAGCGCGCGAACATGGACGATTTGTCGTTGAAACGGTAGTCGAACCGAAGCATTCCGGCGTCTTCACGCACCGTATTGGTGGCTACGAGCCGCAGCAGGTTGGTGGTGGAATCGAGCGGGGTGCCGCCGGTAGGATACGCATCGAGGATCGGCTTCAGTGCGGGCGACTTCGCCAGCACTTTGGCGCGGAACGCGTCATTGGGTACGTAGTTGGTGAAGGTCGTTCCCAGATCTTGCCGCAGTCCTTCATAATTTGCGAAGAAGAAAGCCTTGTCCTTCTGGATTGGTCCGCCGAAATTGCCGCCGAACTGATGCAATGTAAATGGAGGAATGGTGGCGCCATCGAATGGCGACCGGGAATCCAGCCCATCGTTACGCAAAGAATAAAAAGTGCTGCCATGGAATTGGTTAGTGCCGGTTTTGGAGACAACGTTCACCTGCACACCACCGGCGGCACCGCTCTCGGCCGTATATACCGCTGTGCTGACGCGAAACTCAGCTATGGAATCAAGTGCAATGTTCAGCCGCGTCTCTGCTTTCTGCGTCTGCTCCTGAACACCGTTATTGTCGATTCCGTCGAAGGTGTAATTTGCGTCATCAATCGAATGTCCGTTAAAGCGGATGCTGCGCTGCGATCCGTCACCGTAATTGACGGCGCCCGGAGCCAGCAACATCAGACTCGCCCAATTGCGCCCGCTGACGGGGATCTCCTTAATCTGTGCGGCTTCGATCAGGCCACCTACTTCGGCCGATGAACGGTTCAAGGTATCGGCCGGTGCGGTCACCTGAATGGATTCGGCTAGGGCGCCAACCGTCAGTTGCGCGTCGAGCGTTCTCGATTGGGCCACGCTCAACTCCACGGCTTTGAACTCGGCAGTCCGAAAACCCTCCTTGGCAATCGTCAGACGGTAGGTGCCGACCGCTAGTCCGGGAATCTGAAAGGCACCGGAGGCGCCAGTGATTGCATTGCGGCGCTGGCCGGTTGTGGTGGAAATAGCTTCCACCTTTGCTCCTGGCACGGCCGACTGCGAACTATCGGTAACAGTGCCGGCAATGGAGGCGTTGTCAACCTGGGCGGTAAGGCTACAGGTAAAGAGGGCGAACAATAAGAAATTGGAAGTAAGTCTGTGCATGAACACTCCGGGAATCCCAGTTACTGCACAAGCTTACTTCGCATTCCGTATATTCCCGATGAATCGCCGGTCACAGAACCATGAATGCACGGCCAGTAGGGTAGTTTCCGTTCACCGAAACAATTCTTTCGGAAATTGTTTGGGTTTTTATTCTCCTGCAATCCCGCTGTAACGGCGGTCACCGAAGATGAATCGACCGGTGGAGGCATCCCATAGATGAGTCACACTCAATTTCACTATCAATGGCGAGACGGGAGAGCGATTCAGCGATTCCGCTCCGCAGTTTCGTTGCACAGCCATACGCTCCATTCCCATGAGAGCCTGGATTTCATCCCACGCTTTGCACAGGCGATACCGCTGGTGAGGGAAGCCGTCAACGCGCAAGAGCGCCGCTACGAGAGAAAGAATGGCCGCGCGCTCGACTACGATAGTGCCTATTGGACGCCGCCGCTTTCCGAGCGCGATGCGGTGCAATTGGAACGCAGCCAGATCCATAGCTCCCTGGACTTGGCGGCCCTCGTCTCGCTCACGGACCACGACAACATCGACGCCGCCAGTCATCTGCATATGTTCGAAGAGCACCGCGATGCTCCCATCTCAGTGGAATGGACAGTCCCATACGGGCCTACCTTCTTCCATTTGGGAATTCACAACTTGCCCACCGGAAACAGCCGCGCGTGGATGGGACGGCTGGCCGAATTCACCGCGGCGCCCCAGTCAAACGAACTCCGTTCATTACTTTCGGATCTCTCAGCAACCCAAGACGTGCTGATTGTCTTCAATCATCCGCTTTGGGACGAGAAGGCCATTGGCGCGCAACTGCATCGCGACCTGGCCTTGGAGTTTCTGAACAACTACGGTAAGTGGTTACATGCGTTGGAACTGAATGGCATGAGGCCCTGGAGCGAGAATCAGGCCGCAGCCACACTCGCGGATTCTGTTGGACTTCCATTTCTATCGGGAGGCGACCGGCACGGCGCCGAGCCCAACGCAGTCTTGAATCTGACTAACCGCAGCAGTTTTCCGGAATTCATCGACGAAATCCGCCGCGGACGCCGCAGCGAAATCCTGCTGCTTTCGCAATATCGCGAACCACACCGGCAACGCTACTTTGAAACGATCTGTGACGTGATGCGCGACTACCCGGAGAGCCCTGGGCGTGTCCGTTGGACCGACCGCTTCTATTTCCGCACTGCGCAAGGCCTTGACGCAAAACTTTCGACTGTCTGGGCAGGCGATGGTCCCGGAATTTGTTCGGCATTCCTGTCTTTGGTGCGCCTGATGAGAAGCCCACAAATGAAATCGACCATGCGATACGCGATGCGTGACAAAAGTGAGGCCCTGCCATGAACAACCCGCCCAGAGTTGCCTTCTTCGCGGATTCTTTTCACGACATCAACGGCGCCGCGCATACAAGCCGGAAGTTGGACGCCTTTGCGCGGCGCACAGGCAAACCATTCCTCTGCGTGCACTGCGGTCCCAATGACCGTCTCGATTGCGATGGGTCAAATTGGACACTTCAATTGAAGCGCGGGCGCTGGGCCTTTAGCCTTGACGACGGTCTTGCCTTCGACCCGCTACTCTTCCTGCGCCGCCGTGAACTTCTGGAGACATTGCTCGCTTTCAAGCCCGACCTCATTCATGTCACCGGTCCTGGCGATGTGGGTATCCTTGGCGCCTGGGCTGCCCACTCTTTGCAGATACCATTGATTGCATCATGGCACACCAACCTCCATGAGTTTGCCGCCCGCCGCACGGAAGCGCTGCTGGCACCGCTGCCCCTATCGTGGAAGAAATCTGCAGCCGCATTCACCGAGCGCTGGAGTCTGCGCATAGTCCTGTGGTTCTATAGTCTGGCTCGAGCGACACTCGCGCCGAATCAGGAGTTGATGAAGCTCATCGGGGACAATACAAGTAAGCCTGTTTTCCCGATGGCACGCGGCATCGATATGGATGCCTTCTCGCCAGTCCACCGCACGCGACGCGAAGGACCGGTCACACTGGGTTACGTCGGACGCCTTCGCCCGGAAAAGAATGTCCGTTTTCTTGCCAGCCTGGAGAAAGCACTCGTAGAAAGAAATGCAGGCCCATTCCGGCTACTCATCGTAGGGGATGGCAGTGAGCGGCAGTGGCTCGAACAGAATCCCCGCCACGCTGAATTCACCGGCGTCCTTACCGGGCGCGAACTATCACAAGCATACGCAAACATGGACGCCTTTGTCTTCCCGTCGCAGACTGACACCTTCGGCAACGTGATCCTGGAAGCGATGGCCAGCGGGGCGCCTGCGATCGTAACTGCCTCCGGGGGCCCAAAGTATCTGATAGCGGACAATGTCTCGGGTTTCGTCACTGACAGCGAGCAGACTTTCTTCGACAAGGCGCAGTTACTGATTGAAGATCGTAATCTCCTCGATTTCATGCGGCACGAGGCCCGCGAACATTCCCGACAATTTTCGTGGGATCGCGTCTTTGAAGCAGAAGTCTATACTGCATACCGTATCTGTCTGGCTCACACCAATCAGCCGGAGACAGAACCTGTTGCACCCGCACAGCTAAACAGCAGTAGTAATCGAACTTTCACCATGCAGTAATGGAGACGAATTGAATGCAATGCTATTTCAGTGTAGTGAGCATATTTATTCGAACGGGTTTCGCACTCGCGATTCTGGCTATAGCGTGTCCTGCTGAGGAACGCATGCAGCCGCCAAGAGTAATCGTAATTGGCGTAGACGGCTTGAGCGTGGAGGGCGTCGCTAAAGGAAAAGTCCCCAACTTACGCCGCTTGATGGATCGGTCTGCCTGGACGCTTTCCGCCCGTGGCGTGCTGCCGACACTCAGCAGTCCGAATTGGGAATCGATGATCACCGGCGCGGGCACCGCGCAACATGGGATCACATCCAACGGCATTGTGCGAAATATGGTGGAGTTCAAGCCCATCTGCCAGGGCACGGACGGAAAATTCCCAACCATCTTCGATGCCCTGCACAAGCAGCATCCCAAATCCCGTATTGCCATCTTTCATGATTGGCCCGGCTTCGCCGATCTGGTAGCCAAAGATTCCACCGACATCCTGCAACACGAAACCGGCAACAAGCGCACCACGGAAGCGGCAATCAACTATTGGAAGAACGAAAAACCAGAGTTGCTCTTCATTCACCTGGATAACGTGGATCATGCCGGGCACGCCTTTGGCTGGGGGACGCGTGAGTACCGTAACGCCGTGGAAGCAGCCGATAGCCGCATCGGCGAAGTAGTGAAGATGTTGGACGAATCCGTAGGCTGGGATTCGACCTATGTCCTGGTCACCTCCGATCATGGCGGCACGCCACGCGGCCATGGCAAGAACTCGTTGGCGGAGATTCAAATTCCTTGGATACTGTCCGGGCCGCGTGTGATTGCGGGAGAAATCATGGGACCAGTCAATACGTTCGACACTGCGGCAACTCTCGCCTGGATCTTCAAACTGACGCCTCTACCTTGTGCCATCGGCCGCCCGGTGACTGCAGCGTTCCAACCTGCGCAGATTCTGCTGACCGCTGCAAAGACCGGCGAATAGGGAATGAGAATTGGCAAATAGACAGAGAATCGATCTCATATATATCGACTCGGGTGGCGGCCATAGAGCGTCTGCGCTCGCACTGCAAGAGGTAATAGTCCGCCAGAAGAGGCCTTGGGACATCCGGCTCCGCGGAGCGCAGGAGATCTTCGATTCCATCGACGCCGTCCGAAAACTGACTGGCGTCCCGTTCCAAGAAATCTACAACATCATGCTGCGCCGCGGCTGGACTCTCGGCTCAGAGGCGATGATCCCTGCCATGCACATGTGCCTCCGCCTGATGCATGACAAACAGGTGGCAGCACTTGCAGACTTTTGGAAACATGATCCGCCTGGCCTCGTCGTATCATTGATTCCTCATTTCAACCGTGCAATGCACCAGGCGCTTCAGATTGTATCTCCAGAAACCCCGCTGGTAACTGTCCTGACGGACTTCGCCGACTTTCCGCCACACTTCTGGATCGAACGCCAATCGCAATACTTTGTCTGTGGAACGGCTCGCGCAGCCGCCCAGGCAAAACAGTTGGGCCACCCAGATTCGCACATCTTGCGAACCTCTGGTATGGTGCTCCATCCGCGATTCTACGACAGTCCTGCGATTGATATCGGGGCGGAGCGAGAGAGGCTCGGTTTGAGGCCAGGCCTACCCACCGGGCTTGTGCTATTCGGCGGTGAAGGTAGTACGGAGACCGTCAAGATCGTCCGCACTCTGAACCAATCGGCAAAACCCCTGCAGTTGATCGTCCTATGCGGACGCCAACAGCAGGCAGCTTCTGAGATTCGCTCCATGACCAAACAGATACCTGTATTTGTTGAAGGATTTACTCAAGAAGTCCCGCATTACATGAGGCTTTCCGATTTCTTTATCGGCAAGCCCGGTCCTGGCTGTATCAGCGAAGCGCTGGCTCTTGGGCTCCCTGTCATCGTTGAACGCAATGCCTGGACTTTGGCTCAGGAACGCTACAACGCGGAGTGGATTATAGAACAGCAGGCCGGCCTTGTCGTGAAGGATTTCTCGTGCGTGGACGAGGCAGTGAACAAACTGCTCGACGCAGGAACCCTCGGCCGCCTTCGCTCGAATGTCGCCAAGATCCGGAACTTCGCGGTTTTCGAATTGCCTTCGATGCTTGAAGCTATACTCGACAAAGGGGCCCATCGGCCCACAGCGGAAGCTGTCTACTTGCTCACCTGAACGGACTCTACAGGCATTCCCAGCGCGGCCCGCAGCTCTTTTTTCGAGGCGGCCAGTTCGCTTTTGAACTGTGCATTATTGATCATGACGCCCATCGTTGCGTACGCCACGACCTTGCTCGCCATTTCATCCGAAGCGTAATGAACCCCGCACACCTCGCGACTGTAAGCGTAATCATCGGCACGTTCCAGAATCACATCCCGCTTTTCGGGCAGCATCTGAATCAGCACCAGCGCGCTTAGGAATCCAACGGTCCCGTGGCCGCTCGGAAACGCATAGTCCGCTCGATTCTCTGTTGACTTGCACACGGGCTTAAGTGCCGTATCGAGATGATAGGGGCGCGGCCGCTTAAAGAAGTTCTTTGCAGGGCGGACTACGAGGCTCGCATCGTTACGCACGTGGTCAGAGAGCAGCGCGGTCAGCGGCAGACTTGAGCGATTGAGCCTGTCCCCGAGCACATCGGCGAAGGCGAACATGCTCTCCTCCGCGTCGTCCTTGCGCGCGTGCGCAATTTGTTCCGGCGTGCGCGTTGCCTCGATGCGATGGAGATCGGCCAGCTCCATTTTGGTCTTCCACGATTCGTTGGCGGGAGGATTCGGCAACAGGTCCGACACGTTCAACTCGTCTGCGGTAACGAAGATGGGCTTGCGCACATTCTGCGCAGATCCGGCCGAGGCCAAAACGAAGAAGGTAAGGCTGGTAATGATTCGATTGGGAGTTCATGGTTAGGTTCTCTTTCGTGCACTAGAATGCCAGGCGTAAGAAGAGTTGCACCTGGCGAGGGGTGCCCGCTCCGACCGGTGCTGTATTGATAGGCGCCGTGATGCGGCCGAAGTTTGATGTGGAACTGAAGTTCACGGCAGGTGCACCGAGTTGAGGATGATTCACAATATTAAACGCCTGCACTCCGAAATCGGCACTTGTCTTTTCGCCGATACGGAACTTCTTAGAGACTGCCGTATCGATCTGGAAAAGGCCTGGGGCGCGCAGAACATTGCGCCCGAAGTTGCCCCATGTGCCCACCGCAGGTGTCGAGAAGGCAGCAGCATTGATCCATCGGCCAGTGGTTCCATAGTCCAAATAAAGTGGCACGCCCGGCACCAGATTCGGCCGCTCCGCCGATAGTGTGTTTCCGTCCACAACATCCGTCGCCTTGCGCGAAATCGTCACGTTCAATGGCAGTCCGGTACGGGCGGTTGCGATGCCGCTCCAGTCCCAGCCTCCGTACCAATGCTTGCGAGCAAAGGGGAGCTGATAAGCGGCATTCGTCGTAAACACATGCCTTGCGTCGATTGAGCTGTTGCCTTTGTCGCACGAGCGGCACGCAACATTCTGCGGTGCTCCATCTGATCCGCCACCGCCCGCCGAGCCATCGTTGAGCGCATGCGACCACATGTAGTTCGTCCGCAGCAGCAGGCCCTTCACGCTGTTCACCTGCAGTGTGCTTACCAAGCCATGAAAGCTCGCCACGCCGTCTTCGCCGCGGACATCCACTTGGTCGAGCGCAGGAAGCGGACGCAAGCCCGTAGCCGGATTGATCACGTTCACGTAGTTCCGGTTGAATACGTGATAGTTCTGCTGCCCGTTGTAGCCCACTTGGAAGTTGATCCCGTTGGTGATGGCCTGCTGCACCGTCAAGCCCCATTGCTGCGAAACCTGATTACGCTTATTGCGCGGCATGGAACGCGGAGCAGTTGCGGCAGCCGCATTCGGATTGAGATAACGATCGATCGGATAGGAGAGGCCGGGCGTGGTGGCCGAGGACAGCGTGAATCTCTGGCTGTCATTATTGGCCGGGCTATAAGCGTCGCCCAACTGTGCATCGCCGTAGAAAATGCCGCCACCGAATCGCACTACCGTGCGGTCATGAAGCCTCGTGGGAGACCACGCGAAACTCACGCGCGGGGCGAAGTTGTTCACGTCCGGAAATGCGAAGTCGCTTCCAGCCGGGCAGTAGCCGCCACAGGTTTGAATGTCGAATGGAATCGCGCGGTTGTGGATTTCGTTGAACACGCCATAATACTCGTAGCGCAGACCGAGATTCGCCGTGAAGTTCGACTTGATCTTCCACTCATCCTGCACGTAGCCGAAGTAGCCGATCTTGCGCATCTGCTTGGTGGGCAGTTCGCCGGAGTATTCCACGGTCGTAAGTTTGTCTGCCTGAAAATCAGCCAGGCTGGCGAATGTGAGCGTGCCGGCCTGCGCATTGGCCCCATCGTGGATGATCAGTTGCAGGCGGCGAATCTCCACGCCGGCCTTCAGCGTGTGGGCGCCACGCAGGGTGGACCATTGATCGATCAACGATTGCGAGATACCGAAGGCGATGCGCCGCGTGTCGGCTGGAAGGGCGGAGAACGATGGGATGGACACCGCGATATCGATCGCCGACTGCGAGTACGAATTCAGCGGCTCGGAGTAGTTGGCGCCCAACCGCAATTCATTAGTGGTGCGCGGATTGATCAGGTACATGAAGTCGAATGTTCCACTGGTGGGCGCGTCCAGGTTCTTCGTTCCCACTGGAAGAGCCGAGCTCGGCGCAAAGCTCTCAGTGGAGTTTTTGCTGAAGCGGAAGTAGACGCTCAGTTTGTCGTTAAAGCGGTGATCCACGCGGATCAGGCCCACGTGTTCATCCTGCGTGGAACTGCCCACGCCATTCCATTGATCTACGTTCGCGTTCACCGAGGTTTGACCGTGCGGATATATGTCTACAATCGATTTAAGCAGTGGCGACGTTTTCGCCCGGAAGGAATCGGTTGGAACAAAACCGATCTGCGTCTTGCCTTGCCGCTGCAACAACCCCTCATACGAAGCGAAGTAGAACGTGCGGTCGCGGATAATCGCCCCGCCCACGGTTCCGCCGAACTGATTCAGCCGGAACGGAGGCAACGTCGCGCCATCGAACGGGCTGCGCGCATCGAGCGCGCTGTTGCGCAGGTATTCGAAAAGGCTGCCGTGGAGCGCATTCGATCCGGATTTCGACGCGATCTCAACCTGACCCGCCGGCGCGCCGCCGGACTCAGCCGTATACATCGCCGTGTTGACGCGGAACTCGGCAATGGCGTCTGTAGAGATCACCAGGCGGCTCTTCTGCGTCTGATTCCGGATGGAAGTCGCGTCCATTCCATCGATGCGATAATTGCTGTCATCGCCGCCGTGACCGAGGAACCTCACGCTGCTGCCATTGCCGGCGCCGGTGTCGACCGCGCCAGGGACCAGGCTCATCAGGTTGCCCCAGTTACGCCCGTTGATCGGCAACTGCCGGATCTGACTGTTCTCGAATGTAGCGCCGATCGCCGCCGAATCCTTAACCAGGTCTGCCTGATCTACCACTTGAACCGACGTCTCGACCGATGCCAGTTCCAGCTTGAAATCGAGCGTCTTCGTCTCGCCGACGTTGAGATCGGTCTCTACCCGCACACCGCGGAATCCCGCTCTTTCTGCCTGAATGACCACGTTGCCGACCGGCAGCCCGACAACCAGGAAATTACCCGTGCCATTGGATTTGGCCGTCCGATGCAGGCCTGTTGCCCGATAGGTGATATTCACCGCGGCATCGGCTACGGCCGCGCCCGATGGGTCACGCAATGTGCCCGTAACGGTTGCCCGGTCCACTTGCGCGAGCGCAATGGCCGCTGAAAGAACGAACAATGCAAGAAATCTGTTGGAAGACATGAAGCCCCTAGTTGGTGATTGGATTTGCAAAATGTTTTTCAGAATAGCAACGGCGTATTTCAGCGACATGAATAAACGCCAACAGGATGTTTACAGATCGAAGCGCTCAATCCGGCACTGCGAAAATGCGGCAGGGTCATTAAACGTGCACTCATCTGTAACCCGGTTGAAGCGATCGGATGATATAACTTCCCCTATGCATCGATTCTCGCTAAGCTTGCTATTAGTGTCTCTAACGCCACTTCTGGCGCAATTTGATTCCGCTACTGTACTCGGAACGATCAAGGATCCTTCGGGAAAAGTGATTGCTTCGAGCAAGGTAGCACTTCTCAACCTTTCCAACGGCACGCAACAGTCGGCCGCAACGGATACCAACGGCAACTATCAGTTTCTCAACGTCCGCATCGGCGAATACAGCGTCCGCGCAGAATCAATCGGCTTCAAGTCAGCGACTGCGGAGCGGTTCGTCGTGACGGTGAATGCACGTCAGCGCGTGGACCTGACTTTGAGCGTCGGACAGGTTTCAGAAACCGTGACCGTTTCCGGCGCAGCCGCCACGCTCGAAACAGATTCCAGCGACCGCGGCCAAGTGATGGCAACGCGCCAGATTGTGGACCTGCCGTTGAACGGCCGTTCCTACGCCGATCTCGCCCTGCTTGCGCCAGGTGTGCGCAAGTCGGTATTGCAGGATGGTTCGATCACTAGTCGTGACGCCTCCTATAACGTCAACGGACAGCGCAGTGCGTTCAACAACTTCGTCCTCGATGGCGTGGACAACAACGCCTATGGCACTTCCAACCAGGGCTTCTCTAACCAAACAGTCCAGCTTTCGCCCGACGCTGTCGCAGAATACCGCGTCGCAACCGACAACTACAGCGCTGAATACGGGCGCGCCTCGGGAGCCGTCATCAACGCCAGCGTCCGCAGCGGCTCCAACAGCTTCCACGGCGCGGCTTGGGAATTCCTTCGCAACACGCAATTGAATGCCGTCGGATTCTTCCAGCCAACCGGCGGCGTCAAACCCGTCTTCCAGCAAAACCAGTTCGGCGCAACGCTTGGCGGGCGCATCATCAGGGACAAGCTGTTTTTCTTCGTGGACTATGAAGGCTTGCGCCGTGTGCAGCGCACGCTGACGTTCGCCTCCATTCCGACCGCTGTTTACAAGAGCGGTAATTTCGGCACCGCGGTAAAGAACCCCTACACCGGCCAGGTTTATGATAATGGCGTAGTGCCCGCGTCGCAGATCACTCCGTTCGCCAAGGCCGTTCTTGGCGCGCTGCCCGATCCAAACCTGCCGGGCCTGAGCAACAACTACGAGTCGCTACCGCGCTCTTCCATCGAGGACAACAAAGGCGATTGGAAGATCGATTATATTCCCAACCAGAAGCTCAACACCTTTGTCCGCTACAGCCACCGCGAATCGAATCCCTTTGTTCCGGGAAATATCCCGGGCATCGCGGGCGGCAACAACAATGGTTACGTACACATGTTCAACCAACAGATTGCGGCAGCCGCCACCTATACGTTTAACTCGACATCGGTCGTGGAAGTTCGCCTCGGCTTCACCTGGTTCGATGGCGGCAAAACGCCGCTCGGCGTCGGTGAGCGAAATCTGTTGACCGAAAACGGAATCGGCGGACTGCCAACCGATCCGCTAATTGCCGGCGGGCTCAACAGCCAGAGCGTGAGCGGGTTTTCGCAGTTCGGCCGCCAGGGTTCGAATCCGCAATTCCAGAATCCGTTCGTGGTCAACCCGAAAGTCAACTACTCGAAGTTTCTCGGCCGCCACACGCTCAAAGCGGGCTATGAATACCAGGACATCACCACTACCATCGACGACTTCAATCCCGTCTATGGCAGCGATTCCTACAACGGCTTGTTCAGCAACCCCGGCGTGGCAAGCCCTTCGACGGCACAGCGCCTGGCCTACAGCACTACCGATTTCATGTACGGCGCGCGCGATTCCTACAACCTGAATAACTTTGTCATCGTCGACTACAAACAGAAGATGCACTTCATGTATCTTCAGGACGATTTCAAATTCAATCAGCGCCTCACGCTGAACCTGGGTATGCGTTACGAGTTTGCAACGCCGCAATGGGTGGCCGACTACCGGCTCGCCAATTTCGATCCCTCGGTCAACAAGCTGATCATGGCCAAGAGCGGCAGCCTTTATGATCGCGCCTTGGTCGATCCGCGCAAGAACGACTGGGCTCCCCGGCTCGGCTTCGCATACCGAGCCATGGACAAGACCGTTGTCCGCGGCGGCTACGGGATCTCGTGGGTCCACTTCAACCGTATGGGCGGCGAAAATCTGCTTGCGTATAACGGCCCGAATATCGTTAGCGCCACCGTTAACCAGAGCCCAGCAAACCAACCGCTATGCACTAGCGCCGCAAGCGCGGCGGGGGCGTGCTTCCGCCCGATGCAAATGGGATATCCTGACAACTTCGCGGTTCCTGCGAACTTCAATCCGCTAACCGCCCAGGCCCGCTACATCCCGCGCGATAACCCCGATGGCTACGTGCAGAGCTGGCACTTCAACATTCAGCGCGAACTTGCCACCGACCTGGTTTTCGACGCCGCCTATGTCGGCAATCGTGGCGTGCACCTGATGATCCTCGGAGATTGGAATCAGGCTGTGGTCAATCAGCCGGGACAGAATCTCTCCCTGCAGGCACGCCGCCCGATCCAGAACTTCTCGGCGATCGAGGTCGCGATGGGCGCTGGCTTCTCATCCTACAACGCGCTGCAACTGAAACTGGAAAAGCGCCACTCCAAGGGCCTTTACTTTCTGAATTCATTCACCTGGTCAAAGGGGATCGATAACGCATCCGGCCACCTCGAAGCGAACAGCGGCGACAATTCGCGCGCCAACATTCGCGATCTTCGCAATGAGAAGGGGCTCTCCGGTTACGATCAGCCCTTCAACAACACCACGGCGCTGGTATACGATCTCCCGTTCGGCAAGGGGCGGAAGTTCCTCACCAATGCCAATGAACTCGCCAATGGAATTCTTGGCGGATGGCAACTCAGCGCTATCAACACGGCGACCAGCGGCTTGACCGTCAACCTGTCGTTTAGTCCTTCGTCACAGTTCCAGGTCAGCGCCTATCCGACGTACCGGCCGAATCTCATCGGCGACCCGCGCACACCGAACGGCGGGCCGACCAACTACTTGAATCCTGCAACGGTGCTTATTCCGACCGATCCTAGCCACCCGTTCGGCAACGCTGGACGCAACATCGCCCGCGCCCCGGGTCTGTTGCAACCGGACCTGGCGCTGCACAAAAACTTTCGCTTGTGGAGTGAATCTTCGCGGCTGGAATTCCGCGCCGAAGCGTTCAATTTCGTCAACCGCACGAACTTCACCGCGCCTGACGGCGGCCGAAGCAATGGTAGTTTCGGTACCATTACTTCGACCTTCCCCGCGCGGCAGGTCCAATTTGCTTTGAAGTTGTATTACTAGGGTTACCCGCTCAGGTGCCGGACTCTAAAGGGTCCGGCACCTGGCAGCGCACATAGATTGTTTCACCCGCGTAACGTTTTCGTCATCTGCCTGTAACCTTCGACCGCTACAATCCTCGAATACCCTTTCATTCAGGTCAGTCGAGGTAAGTCATGATCAACAGTAGAACCCTATTCCAAACCATCACCCTAGTTTTGCTGCTCGTTTTCGCGCAGGCGATGCTAAACGCTCAAGGCGAAACAAGCGGAACAGCCTCCATTATCGGGACAGTGCTCGATCCCGCCGGGAGCCCGATTCCGCAGGCAACTGTAGTTGCAAAGAACCAGGCATCCGGTGCGGTGAAAACGGCAACCTCAGGCAGCGACGGTAAATTCGCTGTCACCGGCCTGCCAGCCGGTGTTTACTCCATCGATGTCGCCGCGAGCGGATTCTCGGTAGATGTCCGCAACAGTGTAAAGATCTCCTCGGGTGTGGCAACAACCATTCCAATAAGAATGCAGGTGGCAAACCTCAATCAGACGGTAACGGTGGAAGCCGCCGTCACGATGGCTGTAGAAGCCGCGCCCTCGCAGTCCTCGCTCGAAGCGAAGAGTGCTGAGTCCGTCATCAGCTCAACGTACATCAGCAATTTCATCTCACAGACTGGCGACTATTCCGATGTGCTCCAGATGTCCCCCGGTACTTTTAGCGTCAGCCCTAACGGCCCTGGGCTCGGCGACACCAAGACTTTCTTCCGCGGGTTCAAAGACGGCACCTATAACATGACCTTTGACGGCCTCCCGTTCAACGATACAAATGACCCCACTCACCACTCCTGGGTCTGGTTCCCGCAGCCGTTCATTGGCAGCACCGTATTCGACCGCAGCCCCGGAGATGCCACCTCAATTGGCCCTTCAAACGCCGGAGGATCGATCAATATCCTCTCCAAGGAACTCACGGTGGATCCCAGTATCCTGGGAACCATTTCCTATGGCTCGTTTAATACCCGTATGTTGAGTCTCGATTACAACTCTGGCCTATTCGGCGGCCTGAACAAGAAGAACAACATCTGGCTCAACATTCACAATCTCTCTTCCGACGGTTATCAGACTTACAACAACCAGGACCGCTGGGCAGGCTCGGCCAAGTATCAGTTCCGATTCACCGATAAAACAGTGCTCACCGCCTATACGGGTGTCGTCGACCTCGCGGCTAACACGCCCAACGTGAAGGGACCAACTCGCGCTATGGTTGCCCAATTCGGTGACAACTACCTGCTCAACAACAACCCGAACGATCCTCTCTATTACAAGTTCAACTTTTACCAGATCCCCACCGACTTCGAGTATGTCGGATTGCATTCCGATCTCGGCCACGGCTGGAGACTCGAAGAGAAAGTCTACTCCAACCGCTATTACAACCACCAGCAATACAACAACGGCACCAGTATCACTGCAACCAGCGCCACGGACAAGCTCAACAGCTACCGCAAATACGGCGACAGCTTCAACATCATTCAGGAATCCAAGTACGGCACCTTCCGCGCCGGCTTGTGGTATGAACGGGCGAATACGGATCGCTTCCAGACACCGACCGATCCTCGCACCTGGATCGACCTGCTGACCCCGAACTTCCACGAAAAATTCATCACCCAGTCCACCCAGCCGTTTGCTCAATACGAGTACCGGGTCACGCGCCGATTCATTGTTACAGGCGGCTTCAAGATGTCCAACTACAACGTCCACCTGTTACAGTATTCGGATAACGGCAAGACAATCGGTTGCATCGGTGGAGTTGTCACTGCGGGATTATGCAAAGGTGGACTCGATTTCGTCACCCACACCGCAAACTACAGAGCATGGCAGCCAACGTTCGACGCCCGCTACCGCCTGCAGAACAATTGGTCTTTGTACAGCCAGTGGACGACAGGCAACATCATCCCCCCGAGCAGCGTGTTTGACGTAAAGAATGGCGCCGTCGGAGTGATTCCGAAACCGACCCAGACCAAGACCTTCCAGTTCGGCTCCATTTACAAGACCAACCGCTTCACTCTCGATGCTGACGCATACTTCATCCGTGCCGGGAATGCCTACAGTTCTGCTCCCGACCCAGCTACGGGTGAGCCGGTCTATTACGCCACGGCCGATACACACACCAAGGGCTTTGAAGTCGAAGGCAACGCCGTACTCGGTAAGGGCTTCTTCGTTTACGGCAACGCCACCATCGGCTCCGCCAAGTACGCGGATACACTGCTGTGGGTAGCCAGTTCACCGCACGACACGCAAACCGCCGGCCTTACCTATCTGCACAAGAACTGGGACATCGGCTTCTTCAATAAGCGCATCGGGCAGATGTACAACGACAACGGCAGTAAGAACCAGGCGGTTCCCATCGACCCGTTCAACATCACCAACCTGTTCATCAACTACACCATCAAGCAGGCGTCCTTCCTGCGCGGCACCAAGTTCCGCGTTGGCATTAACAATCTGTTTGACAAGCACAACATCGTTGGTGTTACGCCCGCTTCGGCTAATAGCAACGCGCCAAATCCAGGTGACTTCCTGTCACTGATGGCCGGGCGCAGCGTCGCCGTTTCGATGACCTTTGGCATCGCTCCTAAGCGCTAACCTCCCATTTAAGAAACTCGACAGCGGGGCCGGTCTCGACCACCCCGCTAGTTTTTTCCCCAGGCCTACGGCCAACTCCAACCCAATTAGGACCAGGTTCCTAAAGTCTGCCCGCTGGCTACATCTTTGGAGCGGATTGATTGCCGGGCTGCCCATCGCCGTGATGGGATTAAGCGGAGCGATCCTCGCATTGCGTCCACAAATCCAGCAGATTACTGAGCCCCGTCCGGCACCGGGATACGTTTGCGATGCGACCATGGGACTTGCTGCCGCAGAGGCACAACTTCAGCGGGTCGTCTTCGTCAATTGCGCCGACCGCGTATTGCGCCAGCGCTTCGAAGAGGGTCGTGTAGTGCGCGATTCGCTCTACGACGGGTGCACTGGCGCGTACTTGGATGTGGTGGAAGCAGGTTGGCTCGAATGGATGGCAGCACTGCAGCACAATCTGCTGGCCGGTAAAACAATCCGCCGCCTCACCGGCCTTATCGGTGTCGCCCTCCTTCTCAACTGCCTGGCGGGCAGGGGCTGGGCTGCTCGCCGGCAGCAATGGCGTCACCTGTACCACATCAGCCTGCATCCGGGAATACGATCAGCGTAAGAGCGCCATCGTGCTGCCGGCAGCATCGCGTTTGCGCTGTTCGCAGTTCTGGCCTTCACCGGCATACGGCTCGGCTGGCCTGACCTGCCAGGCGTTGTTGGTGTTGCCGCCTTCCACTTGATGCGGGATGGTGGCAATGCCCCAGCGAGACCGGTTGGAAAGTGGAGAGTTCTTTCGGTCAAAGAAGCCGCTTGGAATACGGTTGCCGTGTTGGCGAATGGGGTGCAATCGAAACTCCCACTAAGACGTCAGAAGCGAAACCTTACGGACAATTGCAGCCGGCGGGCGTTTGTCCCGTCTGGCGGCGATGCATCGTTATTGGGAGCGAGAAAACCCGCCGCAGGCGCGAGTAGGATCGGCGTTGCCAGCGGAGTGGTATTTGTGGTGGCGGCGGCAGTGTACATGGTGGTGTTAAAGCCATTGTAATTCGAGTGATTGAACACGTTGAAGCCTTCGGCCAGCACTTCCACCATCAGCCGATCCGTCACGCGTACGTCCCGCGCGATTCGCAGATCCAGTCTGTAGTTGGCGGGGGCAGCAATGCTATTGCGGCCGATGACAGGAACCAGATTGCGGTCGCCGCCAGTCCCCTGGCCGCGGATGCCGCCGAATCCGTTGTAGGTATTGCCATCGGACGCAAGGAACGGAATTGAGCCGACACTAATGAGGGCGGCTACTGGTCGGCCCGACTCAGCCGTCTCTGTACCGCTGAAGCGGAAACGGCGGAGAATGCGCCAACGCGGCTCCCATACGGCGCTCATCACTGTACGCAGGCGCTGGTCGAGCGGGCTGATGCCGCGATTGGAACCGAGGTTGAATTGGTCGGCGGGTGTGCCGCCGGTGAAGGCGGTTTCAGGCGTGGAGCCGCCGCCGTTGTCATTGCCTACGGTGTTTTCCGCCTTCGCCCAAGTGAATGCGCCCTTGAGTTGCAGGCCATCGGAAAAGCGGCGCCGGAGATCAACGAGGAGGCCGTTGTACCAACTCTCGCCTCGCGAATAGTTGGTGTTGATCGCACCGACCGTGGCGTTGGGCCGTGCCGAGTTGACGTTCACAGTTGCGCCGGCCGAGGTGCGGATGATTCCGGCGGAATACGGAACTTTGAAAGTGGTTCCGTCGGGAAGCTGGTAAGCGCGCTCGAACTTGGGAGCAGGCAGGTTGGAGTCCAGCACCATCTCCAGCCGGTCGCCGTGGGTACGGGCGTAGGTGGCCGATACGGTCAGCTTAAATGGCAGCGACTGCTGGACGCCGATCGTATAGTCCTGCATGCGTGGACGTACGAAATCGTCGGCGAGCCGGGTGACCGTGCTGCTTAAGGTTCCGTTTACCGGCACGCCGGAAAGGATGTTGGGATAGACCGGCGCGGCGGGGTCGGAGGGTGTAAGGGTGAGTGCCACCAGGGCTTTGTTAGGATCGGTCAACCCGGTATTCTGCAGGGCATAGGCGAGAATGCCGTTGGGAATGCGCCCGTAGTAGATGCCATAGCCACCGCGCAGTACGGTCCGCCCTTTTCCGGTCAAATCGTACGCAACTCCGGCGCGCGGACCAACGCTGCGCCAATCGGTGTGGAAAGCTGTGGTCTCGGGGATGGCGGGGTTGGGGGCGAAGGGCTCGGGCATGGTCTGCTTATCCCAACGCAGCCCCAAATTGATAGTCAGCCGCGAGGTGGGCTTCCATTGATCTTGAATAAAAAGCGCGAAATCAATGGTGTTGTAAGAGTAACGGGACAAGCCGAAATCCTGCTGGAAGTTGGTGTAGTTGCGGGCACCGGGCGTCACCAGATCGCGGCCGAGAGCCAGGGTGCTGGGGTAGGTATAAGCGCCACCGAATAGCGTGGGGTTATCGATGTAATCGTGGACGCGGTTGGCTTCGGCCCCGAACTTGACCGTGTGGCGGCCGAACATAATGGAAAAATTGTCCACGAACTGCAGGCGGCGCTCGTCTGGCAACGCGTAGCGCTCCAAAAATGTCGCCCGGCCGAAGGAGAAGTTGCCGCTGCCGTTGGCGTAAGTTTCGGGAGGAGGTTGATCTCCGATTTCAAATTCAAAATCGCGGCTCCATTGGAATCGCAGCTCGTTGACCTTGCGCGGCCCGAAGGTGGAGGTGAGGCGGGCGTTGTAGGAGTTGATGCGCACGTCGTCGGTGCCGTTGCGGCCGACGTTTCCGAGCACGATCGGCGTCTGGATGGCGCGGTCGCCGTGAGAGCGCATGTAGTTGTAGGAAGTTGAGAGCGTGTTGGAACTGCTGATCAGGTAATCGACTTTGCCCAGTACAGTTATGTTCCCCATCGTTCGTGATTGCAGGTTGCCCGTGGCGCCATTGGGGAATTGCTTCAGGACGAAAGCGGCGCCCGCGTTGAATGCCAGCAGGTCGGCATCGTATTGCGCGCGCTGCGCCGCCGTCGGATTGGCGGCCAACGTTGGCTTGCCCGAACCCAGCGCATTGGTCAGATCTTCGATGACCAATGGAAAATTGCGGATCTGCTGGTCATAGTTTACGAAATAGAAGAGCTTATTGGAACGTATTGGTCCGGAGACCGAGCCTCCCAACTGCTGGCGTCGCTCAGGCGGTTTGTTGGAAGCAAGCGGGTCGCGGGCGGCAAAGCTTTCATTGCGGTAGTAATAAAAGCCATCCCCATGAAAAGCGTTGCCACCCGAGCGCAGTACCATGTTGACGCTGCCTCCGGTGGCGCGGCCGAATTCGGCCTGGTAGGCGCCCTGTCCCACCTGGAATTCCTGCACTGCGTTGGCGCTGACGGTACTTGGCGCGCGATAGCGGCCGCGGTTTTCGGCGAAGTAGGCCTGGTTGTCGTCGTTGCCTTCCACCATGTAATTGTTAAAGCTGCCTGACGCGCCGCGGAAGCTGAGCAGCCCGAATCGGCCGTCGCGCGCCGCGCCCGGTGTGAGCAGCGCGAAATCGTAGTACCGGCGGCCGTTGATCGGCAGGTTGGTGATCTCACCGCGATCGACCAGCGTGGATACGTCAGTCTGGGCGGAGTCGATGATGGCCGTGTCGGATACACTGACGGCCTGGGAGGTCTCGCCCACTTGCAGCACCGTTCTCAGTGCTGCCGTAGCGCCGACATTTACGACGACGTTGGTCGTTTCATGCGGCGCGAATCCGGATTTGGAAACGAGGACGCGGTAGCTGCCAGCAGGCAGGACCGGGGCAAAGAACTCCCCGGCGGTGCCGGTCGCCATACGGCGGACCATGCCCGTTTCCATATTGGTAACTTTGATTTCGGCATCTCGGACAATTGCGCCGCTCGGATCCTGGACGGAGCCTGCGAGGGCGCCGGTTCCGAGTTGACTTTGGGCAATGGCCGGGATCAATGCCGCATAGAATAGGCAAAACAGGGAAGTGGGCTTGTTCAAGGTTTGCATCTCCAGGAGATGCAGCTTACGATACCAGAGTATTGTTGCGGAAGGATGACATTGTGGTTACGCCGCTGTCACAAGCGGAATCCCTCAATGTTCCGCCTGCGGCCAGCAGGACAGGATCATTAGGCTTGATCCCTTTTTCCGCCGCCGGACTCCATCCTGTCCTGGGCAATCACCTTTAATTCCCGGTTACACGGACTATTCCTGAGATTCTCATTAGATTGCGATGTTCTAAACAATTGAGGGTGATCCCCCCAGCTGCGCCGGGGAGGCCGTCTTAGTTCGACATTTAGGGAAGTCCATCGCGGAAACTACCAGACGTTAGCCGCCAAGGACACGAAAGGAGTTTCTACGATGGACGAATATGAAAGATTAAGCCCTACATATTGGGATTGCAAATACCAAGTGGTATTCATCCCCAAGTGTTGCCGGAAGGTCGGTGCTGTACGGGGAACTGCGAAAGCATTTGGGCGAGGTGTTCCACCGATTGGCAAAGCAGAAGGAAAGTCGCACTGAGGAAGGGCATATTATGGCCGACCATGTGCATATGATTGCAATGCCGTCAAAGTAATCTGTCGCAACGCGTCCCAATCGCCACCTCATCCATAATCTTTTTGGGTCACACACACCCAGCCGCTACCAAAGTCGGAGAAACCGGTGCCGCGTAGTTTGATGCTGAGCACTGACTGACTGCCGAATGACTTTTCGATAGGTTTATTCCATTTGCCTTTTTGTTGGGTCCCTGTTCTTGCCCCAGGTCTTCCAATACAGTGAGTGATTCGCATGTCCCGCAAGGCGCTCTATTCAAATTGTCTCTAAACGCATGGTGATGCTTGTCATTATGGGTCGCCATTGTCTTTGCGCATCTGTATTTTTCCGGGCCGATGCATCTGCCCTAGCGGTTCCGGGTTCGTGCAGATCAAAGGCTAGCGCAGCAACTCCGCGGTCTGTGCTGCAAGACTCGCATGTCTTCATTCAACCCGCGAAGGCCTGCGGCATCGGCACATATGTCGGCACGTGCCGAAGGCGCCGAAGCAGATTCGGATGGGATTTCGTGCAAGTGCCTGATTCCATGTGAGCCCAATATGGCTTGCTGAATGCAAAACAAGTAACCATTAGTTAATCAAACAATATCTGGAGCAGACCGAAGTAGCAGCTCGAATTGAGGCCCCTAATCCGCTTATGAAACGACAATCACAATTGACAACAAATCATCCTCACGAGAAGACCCTAGGGGACTTAGCCAAAGTCACGAAGGGCTTAACGCCAATTTCGGATTTGCTGCGCCAGTATGGCTGCGGACCGATACCATTCGTAGGAACAGAGAACGCTTTCTATGAGCGGCATCTGGTCTTCGATAGAGTGATTGACCCGCATTTGGCAACGGCGCGGGAACGCTTCGAAGCCTTTGCCCATTCCGTCCGCGACATTCTTGCGCAACGGTGGGTGCTGACCCAGAAAACATACAAAAAAGAGAATCCGAAGCGAGTATATTATCTTTCGATGGAGTTTCTAATCGGACGCTCCACGGCGAACAATGTGACTAACCTGCTACTGGATCCTCTGGTACAGAAAGCCGCGGACGAAGCGGGGTTCGACTGGCGAAATCTGATCGAGGAGGAACCCGACGCAGGTCTTGGCAATGGCGGACTGGGCCGCCTGGCGGCATGCTTCCTCGACTCAATGGCAACTATGCAACTTCCTGCAACCGGTTACGGTTTGCGAT
Source organism: uncultured Acidobacteriia bacterium (assembly GCA_903881085.1). Lineage (GTDB taxonomy): Bacteria > Acidobacteriota > Terriglobia > Bryobacterales > Bryobacteraceae > CAIRSA01. The sequence goes on along the minus strand of CAIRSA010000005.1, from coordinate 4,328 downwards.
ACGAGTACGGAATGTTCAGGCAATCGATCGTGAATGGCTGGCAAAAGGAGAATGGTGACAACTGGCTTCGCCAGTCCGATCCGTGGGAAATTCCGCGTCCACCCGAAATGGTAGAGGTCAAGTTGAATTGCTCGATTCGAGTTAGCGGCGGGCGATTTGAAGTGATCCCTGGCCGGCCCTCGAGCCTTTACGGCATTCCGTTCGATCGTCCCGTAGTGGGCTACGGAGGCAAAACGATCAACACTTTGCGTCTTTGGGCCGCGGCGGCGCCGGACTATTTCCATTTTGAGGAGTTCGGGAGCGGAGACTTCATCGGAGCTCTGGGCGAGACATTGGAAGCGGAATCACTTACCCGCGTCTTGTACCCGGATGATTCTACCGCTATAGGACGCCAACTTCGGTCCTTGCAGGAATACTTCCTGATTGCTTGTTCGCTGGCCGACATCGTTCGCAGATTCAGTCGCCTGGACAACAACTGGGACAGCCTACCAGAGAAGGCGGCGATACAAATGAACGACACACATCCTGCCATGGCTGTCCCGGAACTGATGCGAATTCTGCTCGATGATGCTCACCTGGGCTGGGATGAAGCGTGGAGCATAACCAAGAGGACTCTGGCATATACCAATCATACGCTGCTGCCTGAGGCTTTAGAGAAATGGCCGGTTGAAGCATTTGAAGTTTTTGCGCCGCGACTGCTGGAGATCATGTACGAAATCAACCGCAGGCTGCAGCAGGAGACCCGCCATCGTTTCCCAGGAGATGAGGCGCGGCTGGAACGCGTGAGTCTGGTGGAGGAGGGTACGGAGCGTAAGATTCGAATGGCCAACCTGGCAATTGTTGGTTCGCACAGTACCAACGGCGTTGCCGCTGTCCATTCGAAGCTGTTACGAACATCCACCGTGAAGGATCTAGCGGAGATGTTCCCGGAGCGCTTCAACAACAAGACCAATGGAGTGACACCGCGCCGATGGCTGCTACAGGCCAATCCGGGATTGGCAAGCGCGATCACGGAAGCGATCGGTGACGGTTGGATTACGGACCTAAGCGAAATCTCTAAGCTGAAGCCGCTTGCCGCGGACGCGGGTTTTCGGGATGCCTTGCTTGCGTCCAAGGCACAGGCCAAGGCACGGTTTGCAGACTGGCTTGAAGCGACATCGGGGCGAAGTGTTGACCCGCAAACTGTTTTCGACTGCCAGGTAAAGCGGATTCACGAATACAAAAGACAATTGCTGAACGCCCTGCGGATTATTGTCGAGTACAACCGGCTGCGAGATAACCCGGACCTGGAGGTGGTCCCACGCACATACTTCTTTGCAGGCAAGGCGGCCCCGGCGTACCGGTTGGCGAAATTGATTATCAAGTTCATCAACAATCTGGCAGACACGATCGACTCCGATCCGGTGACTCGTGGCCGAATTAAGGTCATCTTTCTTCCCGAATACAACGTGTCTCTGGCCGAGAAGTTGATTCCAGCGAGCGATGTCTCCAACCAGATCTCCACGGCGGGTTTCGAGGCCAGCGGTACAAGCAATATGAAATTCATGATGAACGGAGCTCTAACCGTCGGAACATGGGACGGCGCGACGATCGAGATGGCGGAAGAAGCCGGTGAAGAGAATCTGTTTCTTTTTGGTTTAACGGTAGAGCAGGTGGAAGCCAGCAGGGCGTTTTACAGCCCGTATTGGCACTACGAAAATGAACCTGAAACAAAGGCGGCTCTCGATCTCATCTTTTCCGGCCACTTCAATCGCACTGAGCCCGGAATCTTCGATCCGTTGCGAGATATGCTCCTGCTGCACGGCGACTATTATATGCATCTGGCAGATCTGACTTCCTATTGTCAGGCGCAGGAACGGCTCGGCGCGCTGTATTCCGATTCCAAAGCATGGGCGCAGAAAGCGATCCTGAACGTTGCTAGCAGCGGAAAGTTTTCGAGCGACCGCACCATCGCTCAATACGCGGCTGAGATTTGGAAGGCGGAACCATGTCCTGTGCCGTAGGGACAGAAGACGGGCGGGACTGAAAGGGGAGACGCGGAATGAAATCGGTACTGTTTCGTGAATGGAGAGAGAACGCCAGGGTTGAGGAAACCCGGCTTGAAGCGGGAGAGATCACTATGGACGTTGTCTCTACGAGCCAGTTGTTAACTGTTACTGTCGTGGGACGCACGACGGTTGATACATCGCCGTATCTGCGGTCGGTCCTCCTCTGGCTGCTCCTGCGAGGCACAGCACCAGTCTTAGTTGTCGATTTGTCCGCACTGTCCTACCTGGACATGTCTGGCATCGCAACTCTTCTGGAGGCTCTCAAAGCCGCTCGCGAACGTTCGGTGAAACTCCGCCTCGCCGGGATGACTGGCCAGGTTCGTAGGCTCGCGGAAATCGCCCAACTGGATACTATCTATCGTGCCTGGGGGTCAGAGGTGGAGTTCAGATGAACGTTCTGGAGCAAGTCGGGCGCGCCGCCGTAGCCCAGGTTGAGGACGCGGGTGCACTGACCATGCAGTTCTGGTCAGTGCTTGGAAAGCTTCCGCGGGTATTGCCGATCGTGGGCTCCAGGAGGCGCTGGCATTCAGCTGTTGAGCAAATGTTCGCGATCGGCGCCAGCGCGCTTCCCATGACAGGCGCTATGTCGCTCTGCACCGGGTTCATACTGGCTCTCCAGAGCGCCTCCGAATTGCGAAGGTTCGGCGCTATGGAGTTCGTTGTGAACCTGGTTGTGATCGGCTTCATCCGGGAACTGGGGCCGCTCATCACTGCGCTCAGTGTGAGCGGCCGGTCCGCCTCCGCGATATCGGCGGAGATCGGCACCATGCTTGTGACTGAGGAAATCGACGCGCTCAGAGTGATGGGACTTGATCCGGTGGAGTTCACGCTTGCGCCGAAATATCTGGGAGCTTTGGTCACGCTGCCGTGTCTCACCATCCTGAGCACACTTTGCGGAATCTTAGCAGGGTACCTGTTTCTGGCCGTCAGTGTGGATATGAGTCTTCGCATTTACCTCCAGGCCGCCGCTTCAGCGATTCTCCTTCGCGACGTAGTTTTCATGCTCGTCAAGAGCCAGGTGTTTGCCACCATCATTGTCCACGTCGGGTGCCTGGAGGGCCTCCGAGTCCGGGGCGGTCCCGAAGCAGTCGGGCACGCCGCCACGGCGGCCGTGGTGAAATCAACCTTCCTTATCATCCTTGCGGACCTCGGGGCCACGGCGATTTTCTATCTCATGGGCTGGAGTTCGGCGGCATGACAAATTCCAGCTCAGCAGGAGCCGGCGCCGCTGCAATCTCCATTCGAGGCGTGTCGATGTCCTATAACGGGAGGCGCGTGCTGGACCAGGTCGACCTGGATGTTTTCCGCGGAGAAATTCTAGTTTTGCTCGGCGGAAGCGGTTCCGGAAAAACCACTTTGCTGAAGCAAGTGCTTGGACTGGCTAAACCCGAGACCGGCAGCATCGCGATCAACGGAGTGGACATAACTTGCTGCTCGCCGTCTGAACTCGGCGCGGTTCGCCGTCGTATCGGTGTTGCCTTTCAGGCCGGAGCGCTCTTCAATTCCATGTCCGTTGAGGATAACGTCGCCCTGCCGCTGCGCGAGTTGACGCGGCTCGCCGATTCGACCATCAGGCTCATGGTCTGGATGAAGCTGATGGCTGTCGGTCTGTCGGATGCCGGTTCACTTTTACCGCCCGAACTCTCTGGAGGAATGCGAAAGCGTGCCGCCGTTGCGCGAGCGATGGCGCTGGACCCGGAGATCCTGATACTCGACGAGCCGTCCGCTGGACTCGATCCGATCGTCTCGGCGGGTCTGGATGAACTTATTCTCTTCCTGAACCGTTCCTTCGGGGTAACAATCCTCGTCGTAACGCACGAAATGGAAAGCGCGTTCCGCATCGCCGACCGCGTGGCAATGCTTTACCAGGGCGGGCTAATCGCGGTGGAAAAGAAGGAACAGTTCGCCGGAAACCCGCATGCGAGGATACGACAGTTTCTAGACCGCCAGCCTGACGCAATGCCGCGCGTAGCGGCAGAAGAATATATAGCTTCCTATTTGAAGGGGTCCAAGACATGACTACTGAGGCAAAAGTCGGCGCGTTCGTCATAGCCAGCCTTCTCATCCTCGGCACGGCGGCGTATTTCATACATACAACGCAGACCGTGCGCGGGCAAGTACCGTATACCACCCATTTGCAATATGCCGGAGGGCTCGCCCCCATAAGCGTTTACTTAAGGATTGTGTTTTTTAAGCCACCGCGCTATGCTGTTTGCATATGAAACAACCATCCTCGGTACTTACGGAATTGGACGACTGGAGCATCCTGTCTTCGTTCTT
>CAIRSA010000004.1 GCA_903881085.1 uncultured Acidobacteriia bacterium | reverse complement strand
GTCGCTTACATTGACTAGAACGACGCGTCGCATTTGGGGTCTGACACCTTTTTTCGGCCGTTGTTGCCGAAAATGGGCTGTCTGACCCCAATTGCCCTCCACCGCACTGCTCCAATGAATCGATCACCAAATCGGAAGCTCGCCTCATCAACGAAATGTAAGCGACATTGGAGTTCCACCCTGCCCTACCTGTTAGCGCATCGATTTGAACGGAGACGCCGGCAATCCTTCGGCGTTGATCAGATTCACGACTGGATCCCCGCCCCACGCATACCGCACGGCCACGGGTTCGCGAACATCGGGGCTCGAAATCACAACCGTATCCTGCTCGATCTTCGCCACGGCCGCTACAAACTTCCCATCCCCACCCGCAATCTCGAACGTCTTCGGCGCCGCGCCATCCTTCGTCTTCAAAGCCCCGCCTGTCTGATCGAACCACACGCGCAGCGCCGATCCTTCGGGAGTCACCTGCTGAAACAGCGGCCCCGAATAAGTGATGCGCTCGCCATAAGCCACAGCGCGCGCCGCGCGAGCCAGCCGGTGCCCGACGTCCTGCTTATTTGTCGGATGGATATTCGTCGGGTCGCCAATGTCAGTAATGATCGCCATCGCTGTGTTGCGCAATCCGAGCGTGCGCCGCTGCGACTCCTGCAATTCAGCCCAATCATCGCGGTGCAGGTAGTTGGCGAGTTGCACGAACAGGAACGGAAAATCTCCCTGCCCCCACGCCATGCGCCAGTCGCGAATCATCGTCTCAAACAGGCGCTGATAAGTGCCGGGCATGCGCGAGTTTCCTTCCCCTTGATACCAGATCGCCCCGCGAATCGTGTAGCCCACCAGCGGCGCGATCATCCCGTTGTATAGGCCCGACGGCGTGTTGCGATGTCCCGGACCGGGCGGCGGTTGTAGCGCGGCCTGGCCTGCTTTGCGCGGCTCCTTCTTGCGCTCTTCGAACTTGGCGAAAGCGGCCGGATAGTTGTCGAGCGTCTTCTTCCAGTTGTCTAGATATACACGCAGGATGGGATCAGCCTGCAGCGCGGGCATGGCAGTCCATGCTTCGGCCGGCGTGCCGCCCACGGCGGAATGGACAATGCCCACAGGCACGTCATACTGCTGCATCAGGTCACGCGCAAAGAAGTAGGCAACAGCGGCGTAGCTCTTCGCGACATCCGGCGTGCAGATGGTCCACTTCGCGTTGACATCGTCGATTGGCCCCTCGGCCACTTTCGATGGCGTCTGGAAAAATCGCATGCGCGGATGATTCGCAGCGGATATCTCTTTTTCCGGATCGTTGGCTCGCGTCAGTTGTACCACCATGTTCGACTGGCCCGAAGCAAGCCAAACCTCGCCCACCAGCACATCGTGCACGGCAATGCTGTTCACCTTCAGTTCATACGGGCCGCCCGCTTCATGCGGCGGGAGCGCCGCAGTCCACTTGCCCTCCGCGTTGGCGGTTGCCGTGGCGCGCAAACTGTCCAACTGAATCGCAATCTTCTCGCCCGGCGATGCCGTACCCCACACACGCGTGGGAAGCCGCCGCTGAAGCACCATATGGTCGCTGAACAACGCCGGAAGTTTCACTTCCGCATGAAGGCAGAAAACAGAAAGCAGGCAAAGGATGGTTCGCATGGTTACGCCTATCTTATAATAGGTCCGTCATGCATTTTAGTTTTCGTTTACTATTGGGCTTTTTGCTGTGCGCGGGAATGGCCGGCGCGGTGGATTTCGAAAAGGAAGTCTACCCCGTGCTCAAACGTTCCTGCTTCGGCTGCCACGGACCGAAGATGCAGCAGGGGCAGTTGCGGCTCGATGCCAAGACCACCTTTCTGAAAGGCGGCAAGTCAGGCGCAATCTTTGCCGCCGGCAAGAGTGCGGACAGCCAAATGGTCAAGCGAATCGAAGGCGCGCCGGGCATGATGGCGATGCCGCCTGCAGGCGAGCGTCTAAGCGCGGAGCAGATCGCGCTGGTTCGCAAGTGGATCGACGAAGGCGCAAAATGGCCCGATGGCGTGGGAGCCGATGTAAACTCCAAGAAGCTGCACTGGGCCTACGGGAAGCCCGTGCGCCCCACAATACCCCAGCCCAACAACGCCACCTGGAGCAAAAACCAGATCGATGCATTCCTTCTGGCCCGCCTCGAAAAGGAAGGCCTGACGCCATCCCCTGAAGCTCCGAAGGAAGTGTTGATCCGCCGCTTGAGTCTCGACTTGACCGGCCTTCCGCCAACACCCGAAGAGGTCAGTGCCTTCGTTGCCGACAAATCTCCCGACGCCTACGGCAAGCTGGTCGACCGCCTGATTGCCTCGCCGCAATATGGCGAACGCTGGGCCAACATGTGGCTCGATCTGGCCCGCTATGCCGACACCAACGGTTATGAGAGCGACGAGCCGCGCACCCAATGGGCGTGGCGCGATTGGGTCATCCAGGCGTTCAACCGCAACATGCGCTTCGACCGCTTTACCATCGAACAGATCGCCGGCGACCTGCTGCCCGGCGCGACGGAAGATCAGAAGATCGCCACCGGTTTTCACCGCAACACGCTGGTGAATAGCGAGGCCGGCTCGAAAGACGACGAGTTCCGTGACGCGGCAGTGAAAGACCGCGTGGAAACAACCGGCGCGGTGTGGTTAGGCTCCACCATCACCTGCTCGCAATGCCACGACCATAAGTACGATCCCTTCACGCAAAAAGATTTCTACAACATGTACGCCATCTACAACAACACGGCCGAGAGCAGCATCGACCTCACCGAAATGTTGAAGGTGTATAAGGGCGATCGGGCAGAACTCGCCCGCCGCAAGGCCACGCTGGAGCCGCTGAACAAGGTGCTCGCTACACAGACTCCGCAGCTTGAAGCGGCGCAGACCAAATGGGAAGCGCGCTACAAAGAACGCGTACCGGCGCTGGATTCCGCGTGGAAGCAGGTGGGCGGCTTCGGCCTCGAACTGGCCGCGCTCCCCGCGGGCATGAACGCTGTGACCGCAATTCGAGTGGATGGAGCGGAGAGACCAGCCTCAATCGATCTGCAGGTGTGGACCGCGCAACAGTTGGCCCGCCAGAAGCTGTGGCTGGCCGCCGAACCGCAATGGGGACCCTGGAATGAGCTTGGGCCATTCCAGGCGATGAGCGTGGAAGAGGCGTTCGAAACCACTTACATCAAGCCCGCCAGCGTTGATCTCAGCAATGCCAAGCAGCGCGCCGAATGGAAAGACGGCGTGAAGCATCAGTTGGAAGGCTACAACGCCGCGACCTATCTCTACCGCACCATCGCTGCCAAGGAGGCTGGTTATCAGTGGGTTTCCGTCGGTAGCGATCACGGCGTCGAAGGCTGGCTGAACGGCAAGCCGCTGATGAAAACCGCGCCGCTCGAAAAGCTCGACCAGGCCAAGGGCATGTTCAAACTGGCGCTGCATAAGGGCGAAAATCAGCTGCTGCTGAAGTTCACCAACGCCGCCGGCTACTACAATTTCTACTTCGATAAGTTCGCCGGCGAAGAGACCGAACGAACAGCGAAGCTCACCCGCCTGGGCAACTACTGGTCGCTCGAAGCCCCCGTAAAAGCAGGCAGTGAACTCACACTGAAACTGAAAGCAACTTACCCCAAGGGCAAAAAAGCCGATAAGCTGACCGCCTTCGCGACGTCGCTGGAAGGTGACATGCTTGATGATCTTCTGCGCACACCCGACGACATCCGCAAAGAGATCCTCTCGGCAACGCCCAATCACACCAGGATCGCCGCGCACTTCCGCACCATCACTCCGCTCCTTGCCACCACGCGCGCAAAGCACGACGCGATGAAGAAGGAGCTCGACGACTTCGTCGAAAAACAATCCACCACCGTCCTGGTAATGCGCGAACTCGAAAAACCGCGCGAGTCGTTCTTGCAGTTGCGCGGCAACTTCCTGAATCATGGCGAGCCCTTGACAGGCGGCGTGCCTGCGTTCCTGCCGCAGTTGCCACCGGGCAGGAAGGCCGATCGATTGGCGCTCGCCGAATGGTTAGTAAGCCGCGACAACCCGCTCACCGCCCGCGTGACGGTAAATCATTTCTGGCGCAGTTTGTTTGGAATCGGTTTGGTGAAAACTGCCGAGGATTTCGGTGCGCAAGGCGACCTACCCACGCACCCCGAACTGCTCGACTGGCTGGCCGTTGAGTTCATGGACAGCGGTTGGGACATGAAGGCGCTGGTGCGCATGATGGTGACCTCGGCAGCCTATCGCCAGTCATCACGAGTGACGCCGGAGCTACTACAGATAGACCCCGAAAACAAGCTGCTCGCCCACGCCCCTCGCTTCCGCCTCACAGCCGAAGGCGTGCGCGACCTGACGCTCGCCGCCAGCGGCCTGCTCTCGAAGAAGATCGGTGGGCCCAGCGTCTATCCGCCGATGCCCGCTACCATCTACGACACGGTCTTCGTCGAAGGCGGCTTCCAAACCTGGCCCACTAGCCAAGGCGAAGACCGCTACCGCCGCGGACTCTACACCTTCTACAAACGCACCGGGCCGTACCCATCGATGCTGACCTTCGACGCGCCCGAGCGCCAGGTCTGCACGCTGCAGCGTCCGCGTTCGAACACACCGCTGCAAGCCCTCACAACATTGAACGACGAAGTGTACGTCGAGGCCGCCGGCGCACTCGCCAAACGCTTGGCCGCACGCACCGCCAGCGCCCGCGACCGCATCGATTATGGCTTTCAACTGGTGGCCGCGCGCCATCCGCGCGACAAAGAAATGAACTCGCTGCTCGCGCTGCTCGAAAAAGCCGCCAGCCGCTACAAAGCAGACAAAGCGGCCGCCGCGAAGCTGGTGCGTGCCAGCCAGGCAGGCGACGACGCCTCGCTCGCGCCGTGGATCGTAGTCTCCAACGTGCTGCTCAATCTGGACGAAACGGTAACAAAGGAATAAGTATGATGACGCGCAGAGATCTCTTCCGCAATGGCGGGTTCGGCATCGGCGGCATGGCGCTGGGCAGCCTGATGAATCCGCAGGCCTTCGCCGGCGCGCTGAAGCCCCACTTCGCACCCAAAGCGAAGCACGTCATTTTCCTGTGCATGAACGGAGCGCCGTCGCAGCTCGACCTGTTTGACTACAAGCCGAAACTGAAACAAATGAGCGGCTCAAAGGTGCCCGAAGAGCTGATCAAGGGCGAACGCTTTGCGTTCCTTTCGGGCGTGCCATCGCTGCTCGGTACGCCGTTCCAGTTCAAGCAATACGGGCACACGGGCACATATGTTTCGGAGCATCTGCCTTACATCTCAAAGATCGTTGACGACGCGGCGTTCGTCTATTCAATGACCACTGACCAGTTCAATCACGTACCAGCCGAACTGCAGATGTTCACCGGCTCTGCACGCCCCGGCCGGCCGTCGATGGGCGCGTGGATCAACTACGGCCTCGGCAGCGAATCGGAAGACCTGCCCGGCTTCGTCGTCATGGCCAGCGGCCGTGCACCGCGCTGCGGCTCAGGCTGCATCGGCAGCGGCTTCTTGCCGACGCGCTTTCAGGGCGTGCAGTTCCGCTCTGGCGGCGACCCGGTGTTGTCGCTTTCGAATCCCGATGGCATGGGCGATTCCATCCGTCGCGCCACGCTCGACACGCTGCGCGATCTGAATCAGGAAAAGCTGGAGCAGTGTGGCGACCCCGAAATCGGCACGCGCATCGCCAGCTACGAACTGGCCTATAAGATGCAGACCAGCGTGCCTGACCTGGTCGATCTATCGAAGGAATCGGCCGCCACACACAAGCTCTACGGCACCGAGCCGGGCAAAAAGTCGTTCGGCAATAACGCTCTCTACGCGCGCCGGCTGGTGGAACGCGGCGTGCGCTTCGTCATGCTCACGCACGGCGAGTGGGACCATCACGGTGGCCCCCGCATCAATTTGAAAGAGCATTTCCCCAAGATCTGCCGCGAGGTGGACCAGGCCTCGGCCGCACTGGTGCTCGACCTGAAGCAGCGCGGACTGCTCGACGAAACGCTGGTGATCTGGGGCGGCGAATTCGGCCGCACCCCCATGTTGCAGGGCAGCATCAACGATCCGCTCGTTGGCCGCGATCATCACCGTTCATTCACCATCTGGATGGCAGGCGGAGGCGTGAAGGCGGGTGCGCGCATCGGCGCGACCGACGAGTTGGGCTACCGCGTGGTGGAAGATCAGGTGACCAATTATGATCTGCAAGCGACCATTCTGCACCTGCTTGGCATGGACCACAAACGGATGACCTATCGCTTCCAGGGCCGCGATTTCCGCTTGACTGACGTGCATGGCGAAGCGGTGAAGAAGCTGATTGGGTAGGACAGGCGATGTGTCCGCCGTAGCCTTGGCGAAGGTAGATCCGCATGTCCACTAAAACCGGACAAGCCAAAAAAGTGGACAACCAACTACCGGATCTGGAAAATCAGCCAAACCGCCAAACCGATAATCACCGGCACGGCCACGCGCGCGTACTTCGATAACACCAGCCGCTTCACCGTCTCTTCAATCCGCGTCTCGCGCTCCGCGGAGCGCCGGCGGCCACTCACTTTTTCCGCAACCTTCGACTGGAAATCCGACGGCAGCCCTTCCATCGCACGGGCGATCTCATCGCGGCCCCGGCGGTCAGCGATCAAAATCGTTGCTGCATGCGTTCCGCTCATGCACTTTTCCATACGGCGGCGCGTATCGGCGGGCATCTCTTCCAACGAACGGAAGATCTTTGTGCCGCTACCTTCGGCAACGAAGATGGTGGACGTCTTGACTGTAGTCCGATTCAACATGTTTCTACCTGGCGTCGGTCAAACCCGCGCTAATCGCGACTCTCCTGCAACCTCATCTTTACTGGCTTGTTCAAGGATAACCTGAATGAAGCCCAGCGCAGCCTTCGATAGAGCCTTATCTTTTCGATAAATTAACCCGAGACGGCGAACCATAGGCTCTGGTCCCATTGTAACCGCTGCCAGACGTCCCGCGGCGACCTCTTCAGCGCAGTTAGACGCTGCCAGAAACGACACGCCCAAATCAGCCATCACAAAACGCTTAATCATTTCCGTGGAGTCGAGCTCCATCGAAACCTGCAAATCATCTTCCACCGGCTCAAGCCACGAGTTCAGGCGCGCCCGCGTGGTGCCGCTCTTCGGTAGCAGCAGCACAAATCGTTGCACGTCCTGCGCGGTCACCTGAGTTTTGCGGGCCAGTTCGTGCGAAGAAGGAACCAGCACCTTGATTTCATCGGAGTGGATCTTCACCACCTGCAGTTTCTTTTCTTGAATGGGCAGTTGCGCGATGCCGAAATCGGCCTGGTTATCCACCACGGCTTCCACCACGCGCGCGCCATACGACCGGTCCACATGCAACTGCACGTTCGGGAACAGCCGCTTATAGTTGGCGAAAACTTCAGGCAACACGTAGATGCAGGTGGATTCGTTGGCGGCAATCACCAGTTCCCCGCGCGGCATCTTTTCCAGTTCGTTAATGGTGTCCTGCGCACGGCGGCGCATATCCAGGATCTGTTCCGCATATTCGCTGAAAATGCGGCCCGCTGGGGTAAGCGAGATGCGCGTGCCCAGACGGTCAAACAAATTTGTGTTCAGTTCCTGTTCCAACTGCCGCACCTGGGCGCTGATCGCAGGCTGTGTTCGAAAACACGTCTGCGCCGCTTTGGAGAAGCTCTTCAAGCGCACGATTTCGAGAAATGTGTGAAGCTGATCCAGGTCCATCTTGGGACTCTTATTATATTGTATCTTCTACCGCAGTGGAATGTAAGCGAAACACGACAGGATCGTATAGAATTGTCTGGAACACCCATGCCACTCACGCGCAGATCGCTTTTGAAATCGCTGGCGGCCGCCCCCGGAATGCTGCTGTCGCAACAGACGCCGCCACCCAACATCCTCTTTATCCTCTCCGACGACCACAGCTACCCCTACGTGGGAGCCTACGGCGCGGACTGGATGTATACGCCGAACCTCGACAAGTTCGCCCGCGAAGGCGTGCTGTTCGAAAAGGCCTTCACCGCCGCCCCGCAATGCGTGCCGTCTCGCACGGCGCTGATGACCGGCCGCTCGCCAGTCGCCGCGCGCATGGGCCGCTTCAGTTCGCCCCTGCCGAAAGACATCCCCACCGTGCCTGAAGTGCTGCGCACCAAAGGCTACTACACCGGAGTCTGTGGCCGATACTTCCACCTCGACGGCTCGCCCGCCAACAACGCCGCGCCTACCACCCGCATGGTCTACGAAAAGTACGACATGCGCACGTGGAAGAATCGCGTCGACTTCCTCGACATCTCAAACCAGGGCACCACCGTCGGCCTCTTCGATCAGTTCCTCACCAAGCGCCCGCAGAACCGCCCGTGGTTCTTCTGGATCAACTACAACGACCCGCACCACCCCTGGGATGCCGACGCAGGCAAAGTGGACCCGGCTAAGATCAAACTCCCCGCCCACCTGCCCGATCTGCCAGGCGTCCGCGACGATCTTTCCCGTTACTGCGGAGAAATCGAACGCGCCGACCGCTCCTTCGGCGAAGCGATGGCTGTCCTGCGCAAGCACGGCCAGGAAGCCGGCACAATGGTCCTCTTCATGGGCGATAACGGCATGGCCTTCCCGCACGGCAAAGGCTCGCTTTACGATCCAGGCCTCAACGTCCCGCTCATCGCCCGCTGGCCCGGCCACATTAAGCCCATGGTCACCAAGACGCTGATCTCAGGCGAAGACGTGGCCGCAACCTTCATGACCGCAGGCGGCGCAATGCCTCCCACCGGAGTCAGCGGCCGCAGCTTCTATCCGCTATTGATGGGCCAGAAATACGAACCGCGCGAATACGTCTTCGGCGCGCGCCTCCACCACGGCGCAGCGTCGTTCAACGAACAGACCAAGGCTTCCAATTTCGACCTGTCGCGCTGCGTGCGCAGCAGCAAGTACAAATTCATTTACAACCTCACGCCTCAGATGGAGTACTGGCCCGTCGATAGCGGGCAGGACCCCGGCTGGCAGCAGATTCTGGAAGCGCACAAAGCAGGCAAGCTCAAGCCCGAACACGAAAAGATGTATTTCACGCGCCCGCGCCCGGTGTTCGAAATGTACGATCTGGAAAAGGACCCGTACGAACTGAACAACGTCGCCGGCCGCCCCGAATACAAGGACGCGCAGCAAACCCTCATGGCCGCCATGCAGGAAAAGATCATCACCGATTACGACTTCGTCCCGCCCGTGCTGGATGAAACCGTGCGACCGGCGCAGCAGGGGAAAACAAAAAAGAAATAGTAAGCCGAAAGATTGAAGGAAAGACTATTGACTTATCCTATAGGTGATATATTATCGCAGAAGGGAAATCACACTTAGATCAAGATATATGTAATATATTTCGCACTCGTGGCACAGCTCACGGCCGCAACCAGCGTTAAGTACATGGATTTGCAGAAGGCACGCTTGCCCTACGGCGAGGAAGTAACGATTACCGGTGCGCTGACGGATGTCAAAATCGCTGTCAAGAATGCGGCTGGAGCAACACAACAGACTGCGCTTGGCGACGTGCTGACGGTCACGGGCCTAACACTCACTTATGCCGACGACCCGAAAACCACTTCTAACGGCACGGTAAAGGACGGCAATTGGAGCGTGGTAACCAAGAAATTCGCCCAAGGTTCGACGCCACAACTACTGTTCGATTTCACCGGCACAATCAAGCCATCCGCGGTTTCCGATGCGATTAATGCTCTGCTAAGAGATGCTGAGTTCAAGAGCCAATTGGAAGTCTTCAGGAACGTAGGGACTAATCCGGATGCAATGGCTCAACTGACTGCTGGACGCAATTTCGCCAAAGCGATTGGGCCGCTAGTCACCAAAGACTACTCGCCTAGCGTTAAGATGCAAGTATCTGACCCGTCCACAACATTGATCAGTTCGCTGGGAAGCATCAGCACATCGTTGAAGGATGTGTTAGGTAACTCCGCTGTTCCGGGAGTCACCGTTGGAATGAGCGCCAGCGAAGCGGCGTCGAAAATTGGAGATTTCTTTAATACTGCAGGCATCAAGCCTGACGTAAACGCCATCCAGGACAAGATTGCAAATGCTCCGACTCCGGCGGAGAGGACCGCCTTCAGAAAGCAGTTAGTCGCTGCTGTATTTCTCGAAAGCTACAAGCGACTGACCGACAGCGTCGGCGGCGCGCTGGCGGTGGAAATCGCCGGCACCCAGGCGGACGCGGCCGTGTCGGACTCCGCCACCATCAAAGACTTCGAAAAGTATGCAGGCATTGATTATGGCGCCATCTATGTTCCGCGAGCCCAGGCCTTCCGGCATTTCTTCACGGTCAACGTCTATTTTGGCTCGGTGGAAGACCAACCCGCGCCAAGCGCCGCGAGCAGCGGGGACTCAAAAAAGTTTGGAAACTTCCTGCAGCAGCGCATCTCGCTCACCTTCGGCGTGTCAATCGGCGACCTCAGCAGCCAGAAGGCATCCATCATCAAAGACAACAACGCCTTTGTCTACGGCATGGGCTTCCGTATCAACAAATATTTCCGCCTCACGGCGGGCGCGGTCGGCTTCCGCGATGCGAGGAGCGATCGCTTCTCGCACGCGTTGATGGTCGGGCCTTCAGTGGATCTTACAGCATTCAAGTTTATCGCGGGAATTTTCGGAAAGGCAGGAGGAAACTAAATGGTAACAGCACTGGAAGCATTGCGCTCCACCAACGTGGGCGGCGTGAAATCGGTGACGATTCTGGCGGAGAACGACGCCATCGCATGCACTTCGACAATCGATTTTTTAATTCTGGGACAGAATTTCTCACAATCAGTCCAATTGGATGCCAACGACTCGAAACTCGTGAAAGTCACGCACGATAAATCAGGTCTCAGCTTCGTGATGGTCACAGCCAGTGGTTCATCCGCTTCCACAAGCAAGGCACTGGACCTCGATGCGGCTGCGAGCGGTTAGCCTGCTTCTGTCCCTTGCGGGAACTTCCGCCGGTCAGACGCTCTTTGAATTGGCATCGAACGACGGTGCAAGTGTAGCAATCTCATGGAATGATCTAAAAGCCGGCAATGCCCGGATGCTGTTTCGGAACCGCGGAAATTCGGGCACGCCAGCCGGCTTCGTCCTGCAGCCGCCCAAGCTTGCAGGTGTGGGCGGCTGCGCCCCCGGAACCGTCTCTCTCCACGTAACCCCTGCCGTGGCCGCAGCTGGTGAGGTGGTCACGGTCCGCTTTCTCTTAAACGACCGCGTGGCCGCATGCGAACTGGCCTCCGCGCCTGCCGACGGCGCTCTGCTGATGCCGGTATCAAGCGGCGCAACGGCCATTTCGCGCCCCTTCCAGATTACGGTCCCCGCCGCGGCTGCGGCTCCCACCGCGCCCAAGCGGGTGGCCGAAAAACAGGCCGCAACCATCTTTTCACTTATCACTTACTTTTCCTGCGACAGAGCGGAGTTCTTCATTCCGGTGAAGGATCCCAAGCAGACCACCCTCGCCAAAGATCAGGTTGTAGGCTATGTGCAGGCCGGCAGCGTGGGTTCGGACGACTTCGCCAGTTACGGCCTTGTGCCGTTGCGACTCGGCGACGTCCAACCGCACAAGGACAGAAGCGAGGTTGGCTACAATCTCCGCGTCTACACCGCCGCGCCGCTGCAGCTGCCCGGCAAGTACGCGGGCAAGGTGCAGTTGAACGATAGCGAAAAGGACGGTGCCGTTAACATCGAACTAACCGTCAAGGACCTGCCTGTACTCCCGTTCGTGGTACTGATCATCGGCGTAATCGCCGCGCTAGCAGTGAAACATTACGCTAATGTCTTCCGGCTTGTGCTTCAGTTGAACATGCGGCTAAAGGCAGCGAGGCGTCAATTCGAAATCGCCAACACGGCCGTGAAAGCCGCGCTCAAAGGTACCGATGCCAGAGACCTCTCCATTGAATCCGACTTTGGAACAAAGGCCGCCGAGGTAGGAAAGAAGATTGCAGACCTGAACAAAAATTGGTTCTCCATTCCTGCCGAAGACGGAAACATGCAGTTCATAAGCAAGTCTCTGCCATTGCTGGAAAGCACGGCGGCAATCTGGCGCGAAGCGGGGCACCGGCTTGCACACCTGATTGAGATTCACAAGGTTCTGACCGCGAACAAGCTGCTAAAGCTCACCCCTCCGGTTGCGGCGATCTTCGGCATCACAAGCCCGGTCTTGGTAGACCGGATGCTGACGCTCTTCCAGCGCGGTGCAATCGACCTCGCGGATGTCTCTTCCTTTATCGATGAGGAGAACACTCTAGGCACAAGCAGTACACGCTTTCTTGAACTTCTCACCCGGCTCCATGAAGCCGATGAGTTTTTGAATGCCGCCAAATCCGACGACACCACAATCAGAGCCAAGATCACAACTGCAAGAACCATGGTCAACGTCGCAGCAAGCGCGGTGTGGATGGCCCGCGATTCCAACGACCTGACGGCCGCCGAAGCTCAGTTCCAGCAGATTGCTCCTGCGCTGGCTGATCTTGCCATCAGCCTGCCCGATATGAAAGTGGAGGGCTTTGATTTGCAGCCTATCGCAGCGGCATGGAACGCGGCGGTGATCAACCAACCTGCCACGCCCTCCGTCACCCCGCCAGCTGAACTGATGGCCGACCGCAGACTTGTCCAGGACGACCGGCTGGTAATGGCATTTTCAGTCGTCGTGGCGCTGCTCACTGGTGCCCAAGTAAAGTATTTTGGCGTGGCGTTTGGCACCGTGAACGACTACATCGGGCTCTTCCTATATGGCGTCGGCACGCAGGCGATATCCGATATTCTGAACCAATATCTGGGCCGCCTGGTCGCGCAAAAAGCCTAGAACTCTTTCCACACCGTCTTTTCAACCTTTGTGTCCGCCACCGGCGACGACTGGCGGACACTGAACCCTTCCACCTTCTTCAGCACAAACGTCGGCACCGCGCCCGATTTCTTCGCCCGCACGTGCTCAAACTCAATCCCATTCACATCCTCAACAAAAAACGCAGGTCGAGTGTCTTCCTTGGCAAAGCTCACGTCCACATCATGCAGCACCACACCCCGCGCATGCCGGATGTAGAAGCCATACGCCGGTAGCAAGCCGAACATCGCCGGCTCCGGATACTCCTTCTCCCGCTCCGGCGTGTCGTAAGCCTCGCGCGGCGGCACCCCGCCCTGCGCGCGAAAGAAAAACGTGTTCACCAGATTCGCCGGCTGCTTCGCCACATCGTCAAGCGTCAACCCGCCACGCTGCACAATGTGGATGCCGTTCAGTTTGACATCTTCCACATCATGCCCGGGAATGCCAGCAATGATCGAAGGAAACCGCGGGTCCGCATCGTACACCACCACATTGCTGATGCTGATACGCCGGACCACGGCCACAGCCGTCCCCTCCGGCGCGCGCTGCCTGCTACCCAGCCTGATGAAAATCGGAGAATTCGAAACATCGCGCATCGTCAGATTCGAAATTGCGATGTCTTCAATGTTGCCGCCATCCACAGTCTCCAGCGCCAGCCCGCGCGAGCGGTCGAAAACAATGTTCGAGATAGTGATGTTCTTGAAACCGCCGTTCGATTCCGTACCGAATTTCACACGCCCCGTGGGCCCTTCGCGATCCGGCACGCGCACGACATTGCGCTTATACGTACCATCCAGCAGCGACCCAATGTCATACCCGCTGACAAAGCTATTCGTCAGCGTGACGTTTTCCGTCGCCCTCGCAAAGCCCAACGCAAACGAGCTCTTCAACACAATCGCATCGTCATTCGGCGAATTCACGCTCGCGTTTGAGATGCGCACATTGCGGCACGCATCCACGTCAATGCCATCGCGATTGGTATCGATCTTCACGTTATCGATGGTGAGGTTATCCACGCCCGTCGCCAGAATCGCAAAGTGCCCGCCGCTCAAGATGGAGATATCGCGAATCGTCACATTGCGGCACAGCTTCAGAGCAATCGATTTGTTGCCGCCCTTGCTGCCTTCGCCACGCGACAAGCCCTTGCCGAAGATCAGCCCGTTGCCCGTTATCGCGACGTTCTCCAGGCCAATGCCCCACAGCAGACTGTTGCGCCAGTGACTGTGGCCGAAGTCCTGATACTTCGTGAACTCGTTCGGCTCAGGCGCTTCGTACGCCGCCGCGTCCGCAGTAGCTTCCAACTTCGCACCCGGCTCGAAGTGAATTTCGATGTTGCTCTTCAGCGCGATCGACCCCGCCAGATAGGTGCCCGCGGGCAACACCACCGTGCCTCCGCCCGCAGCCGCCGCGGCTTCAATCGCGCGATTAATGGCAGGCGAATCCAGCGCCACACCATCGCCCTTCGCGCCAAACGTCTTCACATCGAAGGTGGCCGCATGGACACCAACAGCAATCAACAACAATACAACTTTCATAAATCGTAGGGCAGAATGGCATTCTGCGGCCGAGTGGCACTCGGCCCAACAAACTTACTTCGGAAACAACACCTTCAACGCCGGATCCGCCGTAAACATACACCGCGCATTATGCCCACACAAAGGAACCGTCGTCACCGTATGCGCCATCGCCCCATACTTGACGGTCATCGTCTCCGCATAAGCCTTACCCCGCATCAGCCGGTTAGGCCCCTGCGCCATCGCCGGACACGTCGAATCAAACCCCGCGAGCGGCAAAGTATCCAACTCACCCAATAGATAAGTAACCGGCCGCGAAACATACTGGTCCTTCAAAGTCCCCGGCGGCAAAGTAGCCGCATAGCCCTGCCGCTCGCTCATACCGTAAGGCCACTGGTCGTAAGTCGACTCGCACTGGTCATGCGCCGCCGGCCGCTCCGCATCCAAATACGCATAACTCGAAGGGTTCGAAACAACGTAGGTCACCTTCACGCCCAGCGTCTCATGAAGCTTGCTCGACATCGCATACCGCGCCACATACTGCCCGCCCGCCGAATGCCCCGAAACCACAATCACCTTCAGATTCGGAAATATCTTCTTATTGGCCAGCTTGCGCAGCAACTCGTCCACAAAATCGTACGAGGTCAGATCGGCGCGATTCATCGCCGTCGCACCCGACCGCCAGCTGTTGCCTGAGCACTTCCAATTCACCTCGCCCTCGGCCAGCTTGTCATTGCAATTGCCATCTTTCGAAGCAAACCGTGGCGAGATCACCACCGTGTCATCCAGCGCCCCGGCCAGAAACGCCGCAGCCACGCCAGTGCGAAAATAGTCATCGGCATTGCGCCCCTGCCCGTGAATCACAATCGTCGCCCGTGTAATGGCGGCGTTCTTTTTTTCCAGCGGATGCGAGCGGTAAATCAATGAACGCGACTTGCCCATCCCCATGCTGACCCACTCCGTGCACGAAGTTGTGGTACAAGGGACGGCAGCCGAGGCAAGTAATAAAAGCGGAAGCATGTCTTATTTTGCCAAACTCGGCGCCGCCAATGTGCCCTTCGAAAACAGAATCCGGTAATCCTTCCCGCCCGCATGCACCACCGCACCAAACTCCGTTGCCGTCTCCACCTTCTCCATCGCAGGCATCACGGCCTCCGCATCGTTCGTCGGCTTCAAAACATTCAGGATGTAATCTGTTTTATTCTGCGCCACCGGCTCCAGCTCAATCCGCCACCGCCCATAACCGCCGTTGTACGTCGGAATGTACTCCTGCGCATAGCTCTCAATCGGAAATGCCGGCGCCCAGTTCACTGACTTGTGCCCCGGCAGCACGCCCTCGCTGTAATCCTTCACCCAGAAATCCATCACATGGCGGTGGAAGTGCGCAGCGTTCTTGCCGCTGCCGTACAGGTCGCTATCGGCCGTTTCCGCCGGCTCACGCCCGCCGATCAACCGGTAGCGCAACGCCCCCGGATTCAGCGTCTTCATCAGCAGCGCGGCGTAGCCTTTGCGCAGATCGTACGAGGTCTGCTTCTTATCCGAAGGGTCCGTATCGTCCACAATCACCTTCGCCGCAGTGGCCTTCGCATACACCGTCTCGCCCGCGCGAATCTTCTCCGCCACACCCGCAATCTCAATGCGGTCCAACCCATGCAGCAACCACTTCTTTTCAAACGCCGCGTTGGTCGACTCCACGGTATCGGCCACGATAAACAAATCCGCCGGCCGCAGATACACAAAGCGCCGGTACACCTTGCGCACCTTCGCCTTGCTGTACGCGTTCGTGATATCGGCCACCACACTCACCATCACGCCGTCATCGCTGAATGACGTCACCCGCGCCGTGTCCCAAATCTCCGGGTTCTCCGCGAAGTTCGCCGCATTACCAACGGCCATGCCCTTCGGGCTCATGGTGCGCTGGCCGCCATCGTTCGGGATGCACAGCTGCTCGCTGTTATCAGGCGACGGAATCCGGTCGCCCTTGCCCTTCGCGTCGCAGCCCATGCCCGCGATGAACCCTCGGAACACCTCGCTCGGATCGCCGATCAGCAGCCCGTTCGAACTCACCGTACGCGTATAGTAGGCCAGATGGTGCGACGATTTCACGTTGTCGTTATCGTAGTGCCCGGTCTTCGGCGCCAGATCGCGCCGCTTGAAGATGACGAAAGCGCCCTGGTCCAGGTGTTGATGCGTATCGATGTGCGGCCCCGCCCACAGCGCGATCCACGTTGCATCGGGCGAGTCCCAATCGGAGCGGATGAACACGTAGCCCATGCTTGGGTCGAAGTACGAAAGTTGCTTCGGCTTCACCAGCTTCGGCTTCGGCGAATAGTAGAGCAGGTCGTACACCGCCTGGTCGTCATTCACCATGCGGTCCACCGCAGGCTGCCGGTACACCCAGTTCCACGTCCCGGCCTCATCGCTACCCGCAAAGCGCCGCGCCAACACCAGCCCATTCGACCGCAGATTAATGGCGTGCCACGAGATGCCGCGCCGCCCGTCACCGCCGATCGACGACTGTTCAACAATCGGCAGATTCGGATACGGCACGCCGTTCTCACGCCCGCCGATGGTGCCCGGATACGTCGCGAACGCATCGTACATCAGCCGCTTCTTGAACCATACATGACTCGCAAACAGATCCTCGCCCGCCGCATAGTAGCCGGCATTCGCGGCCGCGATGATGTGCAGCGCCGTGGGCGCAGTGCCATACGCGTTGCCCTCGCCCAGCGCCCCGCCGCGCCCCATGATGTCGAAGCCCTTCATGGTCTCGCTCCAGTTGTTGCGAAACCACGACATCACCTGATCCGCCTCGGCCGTCTCGCCCGCCAAAGCAAACGCCGCCGACCCGATCCCGAACGTCGCCGAAGCCCCGTCATTACGCAGGAACGCCCGCGCCGACTTGTTCTCCAGCGCCGTAAACCGCGCCGCGTCGACCAGCCACTTCGCCAGGTCTTCTTTCTGTTCCGCCGTCAGCCGAGCGAAACCCCAATCATAAAAGTGCGCCACCACGCCAAGGAAGTCGCCGCCAATAAACGCCGCCTTGTGATGATCCCCGCCATAGACATCCAGCAACGGCACCAACCCACCCGCCCGGTCTTTCTTATTCCGGTAAATCCGTGCCCCCACAAACGAAGAGGCCCGCCCAAACGCCGCGTCGTCATTGGACACCAGCCACAGCATCATGTTCGACAACACATAAGGCCCCGGCTGCGCATTCGCCCGCGCCACCCCCGCCCACCTCGCCATCCGCGCCCACGCCGGGTCATTCCCATCGCGCAGCGTGCGAACCTGCGTGATCAGCGACTGATCAATTTGCAACCGCGGATGCGGCCGCGGCGCGGCTTGTACGGCTTGGACGGCAAGCAGGACGAGCAGTGTCGTTCTGAGGATTGACATGGGTGCTTATATTATCCTTGAAAAAGCTGTTGCCTATGAATTCAGCGGGAATGCACGACTCTGCAAACCAGGGACTGCCTCCATTTTCCGGCGATTTCTGCCGGAAAATGGTTGGATGTCCCGGTTTGCCCCACGCGACACTCCCCGCAATGCGAGTCGCCCGACGGGTGACGAGCACGTTGCATGCAACCGATTCCAAATATTGGAGATACCTTTCCCAGATGCGTTCACCTACTCTTTTCGGATTATAGGTTTGGCAGAGTTGGGGGGACGGAATAGTGTCACCGCGCGGTCTCGCGCCAAGCCCCAGCAACTTCTGGCGCAATTACGGCATACTCATTACATCAGTAATGAATTATTCCGCAGCCGCTGCAGCGCGTAATACGGCTGGGTGTTGTACGGCCGCAAGCCATCCATCAATGTCGAAAGGTGTCGCATCACGAAGCGCAAACGCAAAGTGATTGACAAACAACTCGAAGGGCGGCCGCATTGTCCTGTCATAGATGTCACTGGGAGATGCCGAATACTCAACCAGCGGAACATCTCTTCCAAGCTTCCCGCTGTCGTCAGATCCTTCTTCCGGTAGCTTGCCGTAGTGATACTGTTCCACCAGGACTCTATCATCGACTCGAAGCAAGAAACAATAAGGCGACGAGTCGTATTTTCCGCCCGTTAGCTTTGGACGCCAGCCAACTGGCTTAGACTTGGCGACTTCTTGGATCAATTCTGCCATGGCTCTTTCAGCGTCGGTTGTATCCTTGTACAAAATGGAATCATGGTGTTTTTCATCCGAAGACTCATACTGCGTCCACCTAAGTTCGCTGCTCTTAAGGGAGGACTCGCGGTAACCTCGAAACTTGGCAGGAGGAGATTGCGGATCAAGTATCAGTATCGCGATTTCTACTTTGTCGTCGAGCAACAGTTGTCTTAAGGCGCCAAAGAGTACAGTATGTTCAGTCCTGGTGTTCAAGAACGAATGCAATGAATTTCCCTGTATGCAGACTCTATGCTTGGCGTTCTTCAGCAAATACAACATTCTGGCTCGGCCTTCTGCGGCAGCAGTGAATACATTTACAATGCCGGACCGAACCGTTCCTTGATCCACGCCAACTGAAAGTTCGATTGCATACTCGTCGAGAGTAATAGAAGCCTTGTCCCAAATCCAGTCGAAATGCTTAAGGAGCTCTGCGTGAAGAGAGTCGTTGTTAGTATTTTGGAATTTCAGAACTGGAAACGACTTCTCTTCATCGTCACGCGACGCCCAGAAATAGTATTGCTGAACATAACAGTATGTGCTCGTCCAACACAGGAAAAGGATGGGCGGCAACCGGTATAACTTGCACTCAAAGCTCACCCCGGCATGTTTAGCTGCGCTCCGCAGTTCCATCAAATCTGCAAGCTCTCCATCGACTTGTTTTTCCAGTCGGCCTAGAAAACTCTTGCCATTTCTTTCTTCGCCTCTCGATCGAAGCTGAGCCCCTAGACACTTTGGATCGATGATCAACACCTTGACCGCAAGTCTCCGGCCCGGTTCAACTCCGTTCTCTATACTCCTTTTCAAAACTTTCCATGCTTGCCGAAGCGGGTCTTTGTCCTTCGCCGCGAAGAAGTCGTTGAGTGAAATCCCAATAATTCGAATGTTGTCGGTACGAGGGTCAATTAGACTAGCTTGAATGTAAGGAGCTGCCTCCTCTCGGTTGGCATATACCTCTTGCAACCCAGTTCGCTTCATGGCAGTCAGCGTCTTTATGCTTTCCTGGGTTTTGATCCCGACCTTGTCGACAATGTTCTTCTGCAGTTCATCGAATGTCTCTTCGGCTTCTGTGTGCAACCAGAGGCGATCGAGTAAATGCACTGCCATTGCTGCTGTCAGCGCCACCATGAATTCAGTCTCAAGTGGCTTTTGCTCCGTCCTGGTCACCAGGAATGCTAGCATAGCTGAAAGAAAAAGAATTGCGGCGATAATTGTCCGGCGGTAACGCTTTATAAAACCAGCGGTGTTCTTAGGATTCTCGCGGACGCTATCTGGTACTTTGGAATTCTCATCCTCTGGCATTTAGGTCTCCCTTAAAAAGCTCAGCTGGAATAGACTCGGCCATCAAACCAATCGGAAACCATATACTTAGTAATATAATGAGATCCGATACTCGCGCGAATGCACCCAAAGCCTATCATAAACATTCAAGCAATGCGAGGGTGTTCTCAATGACATCTGAATGCTGGAATTCACGGGCTATCACCAAGGCATTACGGAAAGGGGTATCCATGCCACCAAATCAAACGCAGGAACCAGAAGCACAAAACGAACTTCCGCCCCTGAACAACGCTGCAACAATCGCACTCCTCGAACAATGGGCCATCGACGACGCCACGGAAGATCCCGCAGCCATCGCCCGCGCCAATCAGGACTTGGCGGAATTCAAGGCCGCACTAAATGCGAACCGCCCGCCGGACAGGCCAGTCTTTCCATGACTCAGCCGGAAGAGCAGGACTCAAGCCAGCTCCCCCAGATTCGCCGCCGCAAATTCCAGCGCCTGCCGGATGTCCTCTTTCTCCAAATCCGGATAATTCCGAAACAAATCCCGCCGGTCAGGATACGCCGCCACAGCCGACACAACCCGCCGCACCGTAAGCCGCATTCCACGAACACATGGCTGTCCATTCATCCGCTTTGCACAACTTGTAATTCGGTCAAACATGATCCATCCCGTCCCTAAACACTCGGCCCCGCCGCCGTCACCGCCACCGCCATCCCCACCACCTTATCCGCCGACAAAGCCCCCTCACAACAAAGCGCATGATGATCCTGCGGACTAGCCTCGTTATGCCCCTTCACATGCGCCCGGTCACAAGGAATCCCCAGCGTTGAACACAACCACGCCACCAAAGCCGCACTAGCCGCATACTGCGCATCGCTCGCCATCAGCTTCCCCGGAATCGCCACATGCTCAATCCCCACGCTCTGCGAATTCACCTGCGACGCATGCCACGCCGTATCTTCAAACGGCAGTAACTGCGTAACCGTCCCGTCCTGTTCCACCACACAGTGCGCCGACACGCGATGCGGCGACACCGACTGCTCAAAGGTCGAAATAGCACCAGCCGCCGTCGAACCGGCCGTAATATGCAGAACAATCAACTTCCGCTGCGCCAGCGTCCCCGGAGCCGAATGGCCAATCAGGGGGTGCTGCTTTGCTGTCGGATACCAAGTCTTCATAACATCCCTCCGCCTCCGCCAGAAATTGTATCAATATCTTCGCGCCCGCGCGGAACCTTTCCCCCACAGCAACGTATCATACCCATATGCGACTCCAACTCCTGGCCGCCCTACTTGCGCTCGCCCCCACGGCCCACGCCCAACTCCAACAACAAGTCGAACAAAACCTTCTCCCACCCCTCCACATCGCCGACCAGCCACTCACCAGATCCACCCTCGCCGAACGGATGAAAGCGCTCAAAATCCGCGGCGTCAGCGTCGCCGTCATTCACAACTTCAAAATCGATTGGGCAAAAGGCTACGGCATCCTCGACGACGAATCCGCCAAGCCCGTCGACACCGAAACCCTCTTCCAGGCCGGCTCCATCAGCAAACCCGTCGCCGTCACCGCCGCCATGCGCCTCATCGAACAGGGCAAGCTCGCGCTCGATGAAGACGTCAACCTGCGCCTCAAATCGTGGCATCTGCCCGATAACGAATTCACCAAGACCGAAAAGGTCACCCTGCGCCGCACCATGAGCCACAGCGCCGGCCTCACCGTCCACGGCTTCCCCGGCTACGCCGAAGGCGAACCGGTCCCCACCGTGCCCCAACTGCTCGACGGCGCAAAGCCCGCCAACACCGCCGCCATCCGCGTCGACACCGTCCCGGGTACCCTCGGCCGCTACTCCGGCGGCGGCACCACCATCATGCAACTGCTCATGACTGACGTCACCAGCCAGCCCTTCCCCGCCCTGCTGCAACAACTCGTCCTCAGCATCGCAGGCATGCGCAACAGCACCTACGAACAGCCCCTGCCGCAACGCCTGCGCGCCAACACCGCCTCCGGCTACTACGACGATGGCAAGCCCGTCAAAGGCAAATACCACACCTACCCCGAAATGGCCGCCGCCGGACTGTGGACCACCGCCACCGACCTCGCCCGCTTCGCCATCGAAATGGGCCTCTCACGCCAGGGTAAGGCCAACCACATCCTGCGCCAGGCTACCGTCGAACAGATGATGACCGAACAGAAAGCCGGCTTCGGTCTCGGCTTCGGCGTCAGCGAAGCAAACGGCGTCAAGCGCTTCGGCCACAACGGAGCCGACGAAGGCTTCCAAGCCCTGCTTACCTGCTCGTTCGATGGCGAAGGTGTCGCCACCCTGGTGAACTCCGATAACGGCATCCAACTCGCCGATGAGATCGCCCGCGCCGTCTCCGCCGTCTACGGCTGGAAAGACTTCAAGCCCGTCGAGAAAACCATCCACCCCATGACCGCCGCACAGCTCGCCGAATATGCAGGCGACTACGAAATCAGCGCCAGAACCTGGGAATTCATCGCCAAGTCAGACCACCTGCTGTTTGGCCGCAAAGGCAGCGCCACCACCGAACTACAGCCCGAAGCGCCAGACCAGTTCTTCCTCGCCAAGGAAGGCGGCCCCAAAGTCATCTTCCAGCGCACCAACGGCAAGGTCACATCAGTGAAGGTAGGCAACAACGAAGCCAGGAAGCTCACTCGGGAAGGCGTAAAATAACTGTTTCGATGCGGAGCAGTATGCCCGGAGTTCCGTTTTTTATCCGTGTCCATCCGTGTGGATCCGTGGCTAAATTTCTTGTGCATTACTAGCGGGAAACATTTCAAGACAAATTCGCCACGGATCCACTCGGATGGACACGGATAGAACCGAGGACGTCACTTGGATTCTTCGGCTCATGGTATCCGCCAGACTATAACACTCGGTCAATTAAAAACTAGTGCCATTGGATTGGTAATCGGCCTTCGGTGGCTCTCTGAGCGCTTATGGGCGATTCCCCCGCCCATCCACACCGACAACCACCACCCGCACTAACGCCGCAATCCAATCTCTGTTACAATTCGGCTTAGACAGAAAGACTCGCCGCCGTGGCGGATCCAAACCCGGGGTGCCAATCAGTGCCTGACGCAGCACCAACGTTCGACGAGCCCGCCTCCGCCGATGGCTCCCCCCAGCCCTTCCCCGTAGTGGGAATCGGCGCTTCCGCCGGAGGCCTCGCTGCCTTCGAAGCCTTCTTCGCCGGCATGCCCGCCGAAGCTCCCGGCGCGGCCTTCGTACTCGTCCAGCACCTCTCCCCCGATCACAACAGCATCCTCGCCGAACTCATCCAGCGCACCACGCGCCTGCCCGTCCGCGAAGTCGAAGACGGCATGACCGTGCAGTGCAACCACGTCTATATCATCCCGCCAAACCACGACCTGACCATTGCCACCGGCACGTTCCAACTGCTCCAACAGGGCCCGCAGCACCGCCCCCACCTCCCCATCGACACTTTCTTCCGCTCCCTCGCGCTCGATCAAAAACAGCGCGCCCTATGCATTGTCCTCTCCGGCACCGGCCGCGACGGCACCCTCGGCGCACGCGCCGTCAAGCAGAATGGCGGCATGGTCATTGCCCAGGCACTCAGCACCGCCGAATACGACGGCATGTCGCGCAGCGTAATCGAAGCCAGCCTGGCCGACTACCAGCTCGCGCCCGCCGAAATGCCCGCCCAGGTGCTGCTCTTTGTCAACCAGGCAATCACCGCTGAACCCCGCCTCGCGCTCCTTGACTCGCCGCAAGCCGCGAACGAACTGAAGAAGATCTTCTACCTCCTCCACTCCCACACCAGCCACGACTTCACGCATTACAAGCCCAGCACCATCTATCGCCGCATTGAGCGGCGCATGTCGGCCAACAAAATCGGCTCGCTCCCAAACTACGTCAAGTTCCTCAAAACCTCCCCCACCGAAGTGGAAGCACTGTTTCGCGACATCCTCATCGGCGTCACCAGCTTCTTCCGCGATCCCGAAGCCTTTCAAGTCCTGGAACAACAGATCATTCCTCTTTTGTTTGCCAACGACGAGCCCGACGCTGCCATTCGCGTCTGGTCGGCCGGCTGCTCCACCGGCGAGGAGGCCTACTCCATCGCTATCCTGCTCGCCGAATGCCAGGCTGCCCTCAGGCGCAACTGCGCCATCCAGATCTTCGCTACCGATATTGACAATCAGGCCATCGCCACCGCCCGCGCCGGCATCTATCCCGCCTCTATCGCCTCCAACGTCTCGCCGCAAAGGCTGGCCCGCTACTTCGCCCCCAGTGACGATGGCCGCTCCTTCCGTATCAACAAGAGCATCCGCGACATGCTCATCTTCTCCGAGCACGACGTTATCAAGGACCCGCCCTTTTCCAGGCTCAGCCTCCTCAGTTGCCGCAACCTGATGATCTATCTCAGCGCCGAACTGCAAAAAAAACTGGTCCCGCTATTCCACTATTCGCTCAAGCCCGGTGGCTTCCTCTTTCTCGGCAACGCCTCAACCATCGGCGACAGCGGCGGCCTGTTCGATGTCTTTCATTCCCGCTCCAAACTCTACCAGCGCCGGTCCGATGAGCATCGGCCCGCCTCAGCCCTCGTAGACGGGATTCTTGCACCGGCATCGATACTGCCCATCCCGCCACAACAAGCCACGCGGCGCGCTGCCATGCCCGTCCGCTTGCCGCTGCGCGAATTGACCGAACGGGCGCTGCTGCAGGGATTTGCGCCCGCGGCGGCGCTTGTGAATGGGCGCGGCGATATCCTCTACCTCCATGGCCGCACCGGCCAATACCTGGAACCGGCCCCCGGTGAAAGCGGCATCAGCAACATCCTGAAGATGGCCCGCGAAGGGCTGCGCTACGATCTGGGCTCGGCCATGCACAGCGCCTCCACCACCAACAGCACCGTGCATTGCCCCGGCCTACGGGTGAAAACTAATGGCAGCTACACGCTGGTTGACCTTACCGTTTCCCCGGTTTCTTCGCTGCCCGCCGCTAACGACTCCCGGCCCGCTTACCTGCTGGTCGCCCTTCACCCTTCGCCCGCTGCGGCCCAGGCAGCCGAAGCGGCTTCCATGCTGGAGCCCGGACTGCTGCCCCCTGCCGCGGAAACACGCATCGCCGTACTGAAACACGAACTCCAGGCCAAGGAAGATTTCCTCCGCGCCGCAAATGAGGAACTGGAAGCCTCCAACGAAGAGCTCTGCTCCTCCAATGAAGAGATGCAGTCCGTCAACGAAGAACTGCAATCCACCAATGAGGAGCTCCAAACCTCCAAGGAAGAAATGCAATCCTTGAATGAGGAACTGGCCACCGTCAACGCCGAACTGCAAAGCAAGGTGGCCGAACTCTCCCAGGTGAATAACGACATGAACAACATGCTGGCCGGCACCGGCATCGGTACCG
This sequence comes from uncultured Acidobacteriia bacterium, assembly GCA_903881085.1. Lineage (GTDB taxonomy): Bacteria > Acidobacteriota > Terriglobia > Bryobacterales > Bryobacteraceae > CAIRSA01. The sequence continues at coordinate 4,129 of CAIRSA010000004.1, read as the reverse complement.
TGTTCATTGACCCGCGGTTGCGCATCCTGCGCTTTACTCCCACCGCGACAGCCATCATTAATCTGATCCCCGGCGACGTCGGCCGCCCCGTCAATCACATCCTCTCCAATCTGGTGGATTACGATGGCCTCACCGCCGATGCCCAGGCCGTTATCGCCACCCTCGTCCCCTGTTCGCGCGAGGTCCGCACCGTGGCGGGCAAAGCCTACTCCATGCGCATCCAGCCCTACCGCACCTTGGACAACGTGATCGAAGGCGCCGTCATCACCTTCACCGATATCACCCAGATCGTGGAAGCGCGGGAATTGCTGCGCCAGGCCGATGAGGCGGTGCGCCTCGCTGAAATCGTCCGCGATGCTAACGACGCCTTCATTCGCCAGGATCTCGATGGCTGCATCCAGGCCTGGAATCCCGCCGCCCAGCGCATCTACGGGTGGAGCGAAGCCGAAGCACTCACCCGCCATGCTGCCGATCTGTTGCCGCCATCACTGTCCGCCGAGGCCGCCTCCAAATCAGCTGAAATGGCCAAGGCCCGGGTGGTTGCCCCCTACCGCTCGCAACGGGTAACAAAAGACGGCAAAATTCTGAATGTGCTCGTATTTTCCACGGCTTTGGCCGATGAGTCCAATCAGCTTTACGGAATCGCCACCATGGAACGGGCAATAGCAGGTGACCTCAAACCACCACCGGAGCCAGGCCAATGAACTCTGAAGAGCTCAGGCAACTCGAAATGCGGCGGTCTGCCGAAATGGCGGCGGCCGATGAACCGGTGCACCCGGTGGATCCGGATGCCAACCTCACACCAGACCAGATGCGCCGCACAATGCACGAGCTGCGTGTCCACCAGATTGAACTCGACATGCAGAACGAAGAGTTGCGCCGTGTGCAAGCGGAGTTGGAAGACTCGCGCCAGCGCTACTTCGACCTCTATGAGTTGTCCCCGGTTGGCTACTGCACGCTCGATGCGCAAGGTGTCATCCGTGAAATCAATCTCACCGCCGCGCATTTGCTCGGGCTCAACCGCGAACAACTGCTTGGCGCTCCCTTCAGCCGATTCCTGGCCACAACGGAAGATAGCACCAAGTTCTACCGCCTGCGCCACGGGATGACGCCTTCGGCCTCTCCTGCCAGTTGCGAACTGCGAGTCGCCCGTGCCGGTGCGGAGCCATTCTGCTGTCAATTTCACGTCTCCTGTGTGCAGCCGCTGGGTGAAGAGCCGGTCTTTCTGGTGGCCATGGCTGACGTCACCTCGAACAAACTGGCCCTGGAATGCCTGCTCGAGGAGCGCCAAAAACGGGAAGTCTTGCTGCTCGACCTGTTCCAGCAGGCGCCCATTGCTTACCATGAACTCGACAGCCAGGGCCTGATCCGCCGCGTGAATAACGCCGAATGCGCGCTGCTGGGCTACCGCGAAGAAGAGCTTCTTGGCCGTTCGCCGTCGCAGTTCGTTGCCGAGCCACAACGTGAGTCCTGCTACCTGGCGATACAGCAAAAACTCAACGGCAAGCAAACGCTTGAGCCAGTTGCGCGGACCTATGTGCGCCGCGATGGTACGGAGATTCTGGTCGAACTCCACGACCGGCTGGTGCTCGACGAAACCGGGCGCATCGTTGGGATGCGCTCCGCCCTGCTCGACAACACGGAAAACGCAAAGGTTGAGAAGGAACTCCGTGCCGCCTCCCAGGCCAAAAGCGATTTCCTCTCTTCCATGAGCCATGAAATCCGCACGCCCATGAACGGCATCATCGGCATGACCGGCCTGCTGCTCGGCACCCCGCTCAACGCGGAGCAGAAAAGCTACGCCGAAACCGTGCGAAACTCCGCGGAGGCGCTACTCTCTATCGTCAACGACATCCTCGACTTTTCCAAGGTGGAGGCCGGCAAACTCGAACTGGAAATCATTCCGTTCGATCTGCATGCAGCCCTGGAGGATGTGCTCGACCTGATGGCTGTCAAAGCCCGCCATAAGCAACTGGAGCTGCTGCTGTATTATCAGCCCGGAGCCTCGCGGGAATTCTTTGGAGACCCAGGACGCATCCGCCAGGTGGTGCTCAATCTGGTCGCCAACGCCATCAAATTCACCGACAGCGGCTATGTACTGGTAGAGGTAGAACAGAAGGCTAGCCTCGAGGGTGCGGCACTCATCCGCATCGCCGTCACCGATACCGGCATCGGCATACCGGCCGATAAACAAGCCTCCCTCTTCCAGCGCTTCCAGCAGTTGGATTCATCAACCACCCGCCGCTACGAGGGGACAGGCCTCGGTCTGGCCATTTCCAGCGAACTGATTAAGAAAATGGGCGGCCACCTGAGTCTGGCCAGCGCGGAAGGCGACGGATCCTCGTTCTTCTTTCAAATTACACTGCCGCTCCATGCCTCGTCCGCCTCGCCACTCCCGGATGCTCTCAAGGGCGTCCGCGTATTGGTAGTCGACGATCACGATGTTTGCCGCTTGGTGACAACCGAACTGTGCGCACAGTGGGGCATGCGGGCGGATCAGGCCACCTCTGGCGAGGCTGCACTCCAGTTGGCCGCAGAGGCTTGCGGCAAGGGCGATACCTACCAACTCATCTGCCTGGATCATCGCATGCCTGGCATCGACGGACTCGAAACGGCGCTCCGTCTCCGTCAGGCCAACAAAGGGAAATGTCCACCCATTGTCATGATCACCGCCACCGAAGAGGGCCATGAAAAAGAAAAATCAGGTGATGCGCTAATCGATTCCCGCCTGATGAAACCGGTCCGCGAATCCACCCTGCGCGCAGCGTTCCACCGGCTGCTCCTTCCGGGTCAGCCCAGCCACATCCCTACCCCGTCAGTTCAGCCCTCGGCGCTGGACGACTGGACCCACCGTTTCCGCGGCCGCAGAATTCTGGTTGTGGAAGATAACGTCGTCAATCAGAAAGTGGCCGCTGGTCTGCTAGTCAAGGCTGGCTGCGTTGTCGATGTAGCGTTCAACGGACAGGAAGGCTGCACAATGGCCGCCGCCCTGCCCTACGACCTCATCTTCATGGATTGCTACATGCCGGTGATGGACGGCTTCGAAGCCACCCGCCAGATCCGTGACAACGAAAGCATCTTCTGCCGCACCCCCATCGTTGCCCTTACCGCCGGAGCCATGGAACAGGACCGCCAGAAGTGCTTGGACGCAGGCATGGACGCGTATCTCTCCAAACCGCTTCGATTCCAGGATCTGCTCCATTTGCTGGAACGCTTCCTCCCCCTCGTCGAAGAACCTTTGCACCAGGTGAAAACCGTCGTGGTCAACGCCAAAGATGTGGAGGTGCTTGTCGCCGGGTTGCTCGAGGGCGACTTCGACCGGTGCGCCAACTTTGTGCAGGATTTCGCGGCCAAAGGCTTGCAGACGGAGGAGATCTATCACAACCTGATCCATGCCGCCTTCCAACGGATCGGCAAGCTCTGTGAAGTGGGTGAGCTCTCTGTCGCCTCTGAGCACCTTGCCTCCAACGCTGCCTCCCGGCTGATCTCTTACATACGCCGCTTCGCGCCTAACCTCCCACGAATGGGCCGCTCAGTCATCATTGCCTGTCCCGCCATGGAGCGGCACCAGTTGGGCGGCGAAATTGTCGCCGAGCTCATGGAAAGTTATGGCTGGAAGACAAGCCTCCTTGGCGCCAATACTCCCCCCGATGACCTGATCCAACTCATGCGCCAAATGCAGCCCGACCTGCTCGGCCTGTCCTTGACGCTTCCGGCCAATCTTCAATCCCTGCTGGATCTGCTGGAATTAGTGGCCAGCATCTTCCCCGATCTGCCGGTCCTGATCGGCGGCCATGCCTTTCAAACTGTAAGCCGCCAGGAACTCGACCAGTTTCCCAATGCGACCCTGGTTCCCAATATCCTCAACCTGCAACAGACTCTGGCCGGCTTGCATTACCCTATAAAGACCAGTTGCCGGTAAATTCTTCGGAAATGCACGACGTTTGCCCCACGCCACACCGCCCGCAATGCGAGCCACCCGGCAGGTGACGAGCACGTTGCATGCAACCGATGTCTGAACCTAAATAGAGCAGTCGATGGCAAATTCGGATGGGTGGCGAGACTGCGCAAACTGGGGACTGCCTACATGTTTCCGGCGTCTTTTGCCGGAATCATGCGGGCTGTCCCC
>CAIRSA010000003.1 GCA_903881085.1 uncultured Acidobacteriia bacterium | reverse complement strand
TGCCTGACTGCGAACGATTCTACATCATCGGACCCGCGAGCAATAAAAACTCGCGGGTCGCGGCGCACCCATTTTAAATCGGCCCGTCTACAACCCCGCCCGCAGGTACGCAATAATATCCGCCAGCCCCTGCTTATTCACCGTCTTTTCCAATTCATCGGGCATCAGCGAAATATTCGACGACCGGACCTCCGAGATATTCTGGCGCAGGATCGTAATATCGCCCTCTTCGCTGCCGCCGCGCAGTGTGATTGCGCCCGGTGTTTCGTTGCCGATAACGCCATCGAACATGCGGCCATCTTTCGTCGTCACCATGTAATTCACGAAGCGCGGCTCAATCGCATAACTCGGATTGAGAATCGATTGCAGCAGCTCTTCCTTGCTCTTATTGTTGACGCCGGAAAGATCAGGCCCTACGCGCGGGCCCTGTTTGCGAGGCAGGTGGCAGCGGCCGCAGTTCTCTTCGAACAGCTTCTTGCCGCGCGTCACATCGCCAGTCAAGGTCAGCACGTCTTTGTGGGCGAGCACCACTTTGGCGCGGTCGTCATTGGGGTTGGTGAACAACTTCTTCGCCCGGCCCGAAACCTGCTGATCGGTATTTTCGATGAGACGTGCGCGCGACGCGACATCGATTGCCGCCACCGGAACTTCGCCTTTATCGATCGCATCCAGCAGCAAGGGAATGGTCTCGCGATGCGTCAACAGCGACGAAACAGCGCGCTGTCGGGCCTCCGGCGAATAGCCCTTCCAATACTTGAGCAGCGCCGGCGAACCGCCCAACGCTTCCACGGCCGCCACCTGCACTTCAGACGGCGCGTTCGAAGTCAGCACTTTGTCTAGCGTGGCCATGTGCTCGCCGCCGGCCAGCGCGCGAACCGCAAAGCTGCGCTCCGCCACCGTGAGCTTATCATTCACCGCGTCCTTATCCGCTTTGGCCACAACCGCGGGCAGATCGAAATAGCGTGCCGCCTCCCAGGCTACTTTCTGGTTCTTCGCCAACAGAGCGATGAAGATCGGCTCCGCGCCCGGCACCTTCAATTTCTTCGCTTCGGCCAACTTCAAGCCGCGGCCAAGACCAGCAAGCGAGACGTTGGCGTTCTTGAATTTCGGCATCGCGGCCAGCAGCACGCTCAACTCCTCCGGCTTCTTGCGCGCGCCGATCAAAGCGGAGAGTTGTCCCACCAGATCGGGATACTGCCACTTGTCGCCCTTGGCCATCAGCAGCTTCAGGAAATCAGCTGGATGATCGGATGCCGATGTCAGCAGAGCCGCGCGGAACCAACGGTCATCGCCTTCCTTCTCCGCATAAGCGGCGAGGATGGGCAGAGTGCGCGGATCCTTCATTGTGCCAAGCGACCATGCCACCTGATAGCGCACACGAAGTTCGGGATCGTCTTTCATCGCGATGATCGCGTTATGTAGGGCAGGGAAGTTCTCGGCAAGCCGGATGGCATGTTCGCGTACGCCTGCGTTCGAATCTTTCAGCGCGGTGGCGATGGCCTTCTCGTCGCCTTCCAGCAGATTCAACGCATGCACGCGCGCCTCAGGCGAAGGACTGCTTGCCACCAGCGCTTCCAGCAGCGGAGTGGCCGTGGCATCATGCCGTTCAATCAACAAACGATGCGCTGTGAACCGATGCCAACCATTCGTGTCCTCCAGCAGCTTCACCAGATCAGCCGTGGACGCCTTGCTCAAGTTCGGATTCAGGTCGCGCTTCTTCAGTGGCTTGTTCGGCGCGATGCGATAGATGCGGCCCTTATCGATGCCGCTATAAAAATCCATGTCCTTCTTGATCTCTTCCGGAATCGATTCCGGCGTCTCGATGAACTCGCGATAGATGTCCATCACGTACAGGTTGCCATCGGGCGCGTTGGCAAAGTTGCAGGGGCGGAACCAGACGTCAGTCGACGCCATGAACTCAGTCTGGTCTTTGGAGCGGCTGGCCGTGAACGTCACGCCATCCGGCTTCAAAACATCGCGGTGAATCAGGTTGCCGCTGACGTCGCCGGTGAACACGTTGCCCCAATACTCTTTCGGGAACGCGTCGCCGTTATAGATGGTGCCGCCGGTGGCCGCAGTGAAGTAACCGGCCACGTATTCTTTCTTCTTTGACTCGTTTTCGTTATATCGTTGCTGCCGCACGTTGGTGCGCTGCACGCGCCACTGCTGCGGACCGGTGAGCGGAAACATCTGCGACGTGCCTTTGCCGTGGTCGCTCACATCGTTCGATACGCCGGGCACCTCTACCAGCGGGGCGCGGTTTAAATACTGCATGGGAATCACGGCGTGGCGCAAATGAATCGTATTTTGCGAGATGAAGCGATTGCCGAAATCGTCCATCGTGAGGCCGAACTGTGCGGGTCCGGAGGCGCGCTCGGCGATCAGGTCCTTATCCATGCGGAAGCGGAAATCCGCGCCGCGCAGAATCAGCACCGGGCGGTCAGGATGCTTGGGAGAAGTGACGCGCGCATCTGCGCCATTATTGGCAGCGTAAATCCAGTTGTCGACGCCCAACCTCAAGTTGGTGATGCGGCCTTCCGGGTTCACTTTGGGGAAGCCGGTGAAGAGCACTTCTTTGGTGTCGGCCACGCCGTCGCCGTTCGTGTCCTTGAAGAACAGAATATCGGGAGCGCTGGTGACGATGAGTCCGCCGTTCCACGGCAGCAGGCCGCTGACCTCCAGCACCTCTGGCGCGAAGATGGTGTTCTTGCCGTTGTGGACCATGCGGATGCGCGAGAGTGCTTTTTTGCCTGGGACTGGATCGTCCGGATAGTCGAGCATTTCGGCGATGTACACGCGGCCGTCTTCGTCAAATGCCATCTCTACGGGGTCGGCAATTTCGGGCTCGCTTAGAAAGAGTTCGGCGTGGAAATCTTCGCTGAATTTCATTGACTCAAGAGACTCTTTCGGCGTCTTCGAAGCCTGGTCTGGATGCTTCTTGCCACAGGAGGCTAAAACGAGAAAAACCGCTATGATGATAAGGTGCACGATTTATCATACTTTCGATCGAACCTTGATTTCATCTCCGAACGTTTGGCGACCCGCGGCTTCACTCTGAATCTGGAAGATTTCCGTGCGTTGGATAGCCAGCGCCGCTCCGCATTGACTGAGGCAGAACAGCTGAAAGCGCAGCGCAACTCCGAATCAATGGAGATTGCGAAGCTCAAAAAGGCCGGCGCCGATACGGCCGAGCAGCAGGCCAAGGTGCGTGCCATCGGGGATCGCATCACGGAACTCGATCAGACCGCCAGCGCGCTGGACGAAAAGTTCCGCGATATTCTGGCCGGCATTCCGAACCTCCCGCACGAATCAGTTCCAGTGGGAAAGAGCGAGCACGATAACGTGGAAGTGCGCCGGTTTAGCGAGCCGTTCAAGTATGACTTCGAACCCAAACCGCATTGGGAATTAGGGCCGGAGCTGGGCATTCTCGATCTGGAGCGCGCAGCTAAAATCACGGGCGCACGTTTTGCCGTCTACATGGGAATGGGCGCGAAGCTGGAGCGTGCGCTGATCAATTTCATGCTCGATACGCATTCGCGTGAACACGGCTATACAGAAGTTCTGCCGCCGTTCATGGTGAATTCGGCGAGCTTGTTTGGCACGGGCCAACTGCCGAAGTTTGCTGACGATCTGTTTAAGCTCGAAGGTACGGACTATTGGATGGCCCCAACGGCCGAAGTTCCGGTGACCAATCTGTATCGCGACGAGACGCTCGATGCCGACATGCTGCCGGTGAAACTGGTGGCCTACACACCCTGCTTCCGCAGTGAAGCCGGTGCGTATGGGCGCGATGTGCGCGGCATCATTCGCCAACATCAGTTTCAGAAAGTGGAACTCGTGAAGTTCGCGCGGCCCGATCAGGGTTTTGCCGAACTCGACCTGTTGACCGATGACGCCGAAGACATTCTGCGCCGCCTCGGCCTGCCGTTCCGGACGGTGGTTCTGTGCACCGGCGACATGGGCTTTTCGTCGGCCAAGACGTACGACATCGAAGTGTGGCTGCCTGGCCAGAACGGTTTCAAAGAGATCTCGTCTTGTTCTTGCTTCGATACGTTCCAGGCCCGCCGCGCGGGCATCAAGTGCAAATCGGGCAAGGGCAAGGCAGACAACGTTCACACTTTGAACGGCAGCGGCCTGGCTGTTGGCCGCACGTGGGTGGCGATTGTTGAGAACTACCAGCAGAAAGATGGAACGGTCGTGATTCCAGAAGTGCTGCGCCCGTATCTCAACGCAGAAGTAATCACGAAGCAAGGCAAGCTGGCATAGACGCCTCCGTCGTGGGGCAGGTTGGTAACCTGCGGCCGATTGGCAATCGGCCTCCTCCCCGCGTTCGGAGATATAATCACCTTGCAATGTCCATTCGAAAACTGCTCCCCATCGCCCTGCTAGCGATGCGCGCCTTCGCGCAAAATTCGACAACTGCCGGCAAGTTCACCGTTGAACACCCCACCCTTCTGAACCTGGGATTTGAGTGGGCGATCCAGGGAGACGCCAATCGCAACGCTACTGTGGACGTGCGATTCCGCGCTGCCGGCGAATCGGCATGGAGGCCCGCCCTGCAGCTGGTGCGCATCGGCGGCGAGAACATCTACAGGCGTCGTGAAGGGCTGGATTACACAGTGCCCGAGGGCTTCGCCGGATCGATCCTCAACCTCCAACCGGGCACCGAGTACGAATGCGAATTCGTAATGAAGGACCCCGATGGCGTCACCGGCCAAACTACGCAACGCGTGAAAGTGAAGACGCGCACGGAGCCCAAGGCCTACGAAGGTGGGCGCAAGCTGCACGTCTACCCGACCGACTACAAAGGCCCGAAACTAGAACCCAATTTTGAAAGCCTGATGGAGGCCTACTACGGAGCCGGCCTCGGCGATTGGAACGTGGTGTGGGAGCATCGCGCGCAGCCGGGCGACACGATTCTGATGCACACCGGCCTCTACAAATCCGAACGTACGAACTACGTCGACCTGATGGCCACGCCGTTCGATGGCCTGATGTCTCTGACCTTGAAAGGCACCAAGGAAAAGCCCATTACCATCATGGCCGCGGGCGACGGCGAGGTGATCTTCGACGGCGCGGGCAGCCACCGGCTGTTTGACGTGATGGCCTCGCAGTACCACATCTTCGATGGCCTGACCATCCGCAATGTCGACGTGGCGTTCTTTGCCGGACAGAAAGAGGTGATGGGTGCGGTTGGCCTGGCGGTGAAGAACTGCCGCATGGAAAACGTGGGCTTCGGTGTTTGGACGGAGTATGCCGGCTCAAGCGATTTTTACATCGCCGACAACTTGATTCTGGGCCGCGACGATCGCTTCCGCCTGGTCGGCTGGACCGGCGCCCGCTGGGCCAGCGCAGGCCCGTTCGGCTCGCATCAGTTGACCAGCTATTACGCTGTGAAGGTCTACGGGCCGGGGCATGTGATCGCGCGCAACGCCATCGCCTACTTCCACGATGGCATGGGCATCTCCACATATGGCACGCCAGAAAAAGATCCGGAGCGGCAAGCGTCGTCGATCGATTTTTACGGCAACGATATCCACATGTCGAATGACGACATCATGGAGACCGATGGCGGCGTCTACAACGTGCGCGTGTTCAATAACCGAGGTATCAACGCCGGGCAGGGCGGCTACAGTTCGCAACCGACGTTTGGCGGGCCGATTTATTTCTACCGCAACATTCTCTATCACAACCCGACCGGCGTGGCCTTTAAGTTTTCCGCGAAACCGGCAGGACTGTTTGTGTTCCACAATACGATCATCGACGAACAGACCGTGCGCGACCCTTCGTCGAACATGCACTACATGAACAATCTGTTTCTGGGGCGCGATACGCCAGAGCGAGGCATCATGACGTGGGCCAATGCGACCGATGCGTTCAGCACAGACTACAACGGCTATCGTCCAAACAAGGGCGTGGCCGCGCAGTATGCCTGGCTGGGGCCGAAGAAGGGCGAGCGGTTGTACGAGCCGAAGCCCACCGATTGGAAGACCTTCGCTACGCTGGCTGAATTCCGCGCGGCGACTGGGCAGGAAAAGCACGGCATTGAAGTGGACTTCGATATCTTCGAAAATCTGGCTCCGCCAGATCCAACCAAGCGCCACGCCGTGTATCATTCCATGGACTTGAATTTCAAATTGAAGCCCGGCAGCAAGGCCGTGGATGCAGGAGTGCGTATTCCAACGGTGAACGACGATTTCGTAGGAGCCGCGCCCGACCTCGGCGCGCTTGAAGTCGGCAAGCCGGAGCCGAAGTACGGACCAACCTGGCTAACCTGGAAGCCGTTTTACCGGTAGGGCAGAGTGGCGTTCTGCGACCGAGTGGCACTCGGCCCTTTTCGCCGCAACGAGGACGCCAGAGCCGATTGCCAATCGGCTGCAGATTACCAATCGGCCCCGCCACTACCTGCCCCAGGCCCGCCCGCGCGCAGCCGGCGCAGCGACTGCCTCTTCATCGGCCGCGGCGATCTTCTTCGGACGTGCATCCAGCCGCGCGGCCACCGTGGCTTCCTTCGCCTTCTTAAACTTCGGCGTGCCCGCGATAGCGCCGCTTGCCTCGGCCACCTCTTCATCGGTCACTTCCTGGGCCAGGAACAGGTACTTTCCGAAGTAGTTCTTAATGCGGTCTTGCACCAGGCGCTGGGCAGAGCGCAGCAGCAGGAAAATAATCTGGTCGCCAGGGGTGCCTGCCAGCAGGGAATAAATCTGCGAAGCCTTCTTGAGCTTATCGGATTTCAGCTGCTGCTCCAGCTTCTTCGCTTTCGCTTCGAGTTTCTGCCACAGCGCAACGCTTTCGCGGTCGATCCCCGACGTCTTGATGAACGCCTGTTTCTCTTTGGGCGTGAGTTTCTCCGTCAGGAAGAAGAGGAACAGACCCATGCTGTCGGCTTGGAAATGCACTTCCTGCGGAATCGACTGCCGCACTTTGTACAGCTTTTGCAGGCCGGCCAGATTCAGCTTCGCGCCTGTCAATGCAGGGGAATACAGCTTCAGCAGCCCCTCGGCCTCCAGCGTCTTCACCAGTTCGGCTGAGTTTTGCTCGTCGGCCATCTTGCGGAATTCGACCAGCGCCGCGGCCGGGGTGATTTTCAACTCCATCGCGGCTTCGCGGGCGTTGTTGTACTGCGACTTGGTCCGCTCATCCATCGTGAAGCCCAGGCGGGTGCAGTAGCGCAGCAGGCGCAACAGGCGCGACGGATCGTCATAGAGCGTGTAATTAGAGATGCAGCGTAACTCGCGGCGTTCCAGGTCGGCCTGGCCGTTGTTGGGGTCGAGTAGCAGTCCGCGCGAGGCTTTGTTCAACGAAAGGGCGATGGAGTTGATGGTGAAATCGCGGCAGCGCAGATCCTCATGAATCGTTGCCGGCGTAACCTGAGGCTTGGCGCCTGATTTCGCGTATTTCTCATTGCGGCACATTGACAGTTCGGCCGTGACTCCCGAGGGGAATTCCAGTTCGAGCGTCTTGCGCAGATCGTCCGTCGCAATAACCTTCGCGCCATGCTTGGTCGTCAACGTCTTAGCCATCTTGAGCGGGTTGCCCTCGACGGAAAAGTCGAGATCGCGGATGGGGAAGCCACCCAGCATGTCGCGCATAGCGCCGCCGGTCAAGAACAGGTTGACGTTCGCATCGGCCGCCAGGGACTGCATAGCGGCCACCACCTTGCTCTGCGCATGGCTAAGGTGGCTTTCCAAAATGAACATGTAATCGCTCATGTGCTCGCTCTCATTTCCGGCACCCTTGAATATCAGGCGCGCGGATGGTGTTCCTCCACGGTCTGGCGTAGTCGGCCACGCGCAACGTGGGTGTAAATCTGCGTGGTGGAAATATCGGAGTGGCCCAGCATAATCTGCACGCTGCGCAGATCGGCCCCTCCCTCCAGCAGATGCGTGGCAAAACTATGGCGCATCACGTGGGGTGTCAGCCCACGAAAGATCCCTGCCTGTTTCCCTTGTATTCCCAGGGACTTCCAGAAACCCTGGCGCGTCATCCGGCCGCCTCGGCCGGTCACAAACAAGTAGCGGCTGGCCCTTCCTTTCAGGATTGCTGGCCTGCCCTCGGCAAGGTAGGTGGAGATTGCCGCCACGGCGGAATGGCCCATGGGGACCATGCGCTGCTTGTTGCCCTTGCCGGTTACTCGCAGAACTCCCAGATCCAGGTTCAGATCGGATAGTTCCACCCCGCACAGCTCGCTCACTCGCAGTCCGGAAGCATACAGCAGCTCCATCATTGCGCGGTTGCGCGCTCCCAGCGGCGTGGATACGTCGGCGGACGCAAGCAATCGGTCAATCTCTTCAAGATTCAGATACTTGGGAATGGTCTGCCACTGCTTGGGCAGGGGGATGAACTCGGTCGGATCGCTTTCGATTCGTCCTTCTCGAAGTAAAAAAGTATAAAAATTACGCAGTGTAGTGAGATGACGTGCGATCGAGCGGCCTTCCAGCTTGGCCTGGTAGAGCGATTCAAGGTAAGTCCGGATGCCTTCCGCGTCGGCGATGGCGCCCGACAGGTTTTCCAAACAAAACGCGGCAAATTTGTTCAAGTCGCGCCGGTAGGCGTCGATTGAATTTGCCGCCAAGCCCTTCTCGATACGGCAGTAATCGAGGAAGAACTGGATCCCGGCCGTTAAGGTTGCCGCTGTAGCCATCGTGCCAATGATACAATATTCGCGAAATTGTTTGGAAGCCAATGTACAATTTCATTAGGGGCCAGTTTTCGCCCCATAGGGGGATAAAACGAGCAAGCGGGTTATAATTCAACGGTTTGAGCGTGATTCGCTACAGGCCTTCGTGGATCCCCAGACTTTTCAGTCTGAGGGGGGGCTGGAGGTATTGAGCCTGGATGGCAACGTTTTGCTGCTTCCCTACACCCAAGTGAAAACTGTCTGTTTTGTCAAGGACTTTGCCGGAAGCGAGGGGGCGCTCGACACACGCACCTTCGGTTCGCGGCCGAAGACGGCCGGGCTATGGGTGCGCATGCGGTTCCGCGACGACGACACGCTGGAAGGGGTGATCCCGAACAACCTGCTGCAAATTGAACCGAAAGGGTTCATCTTCTCCCCGCCGGATTTGAATTCGAATCCGCAGAAAGTCTATGTGCCGCGCGCGGCCCTAGTGGAAATCGAAGTGCTCGGCGTGATCGGCAGCAGCCTGCGACCCAAGAAGAGCAAGGGGCCAGTTCAGGACCAGCTGCAGATGTTCAGCTAGCTTGCACGCTAGTAGAGATCAAGTGCGGCCTTGCTCCAATCGCCCGGAAATTTTCAAGCCGTTCGTAATGCTGATGCTTTTTGCAAGCCGCGTGAATGCCAGCCGGCGGAACCCCGGCTTTGCCAAGAGGCCGTCTCAAACTTAGCTCGTGATTTCCGACAATAGCCACGCGCGTGCCATTTTCCAATCCCGCGCTACGCTTTCCGGTGAGATCTTCAACACCTCTGCCGTCTCTTCTACGCTGAGCCCGCCGAAGAAGCGAAGCTCAATGACCTTCGCCTTGCGCGGATCCAGTCCTGCTAAAGTGTTCAATGCGTCGTCGATCGCGACCAATTCTCTGTCTCTGCCGGGTGCAGCCACCTGCGGATGTTCTTCCAGATTCACCCTGAGTGCCGCCCCACCTCGTTTGGATCTGCTCTTCGCGCGCGCGTGATCGACCAGAATCCTACGCATCATGGAGGCGGAGATGGCAAAGAAATGAGCCCGGTCCTGCCACTGCACATTGTCTACTTCCACAAGTCTTAAGAAAACTTCGTGCACCAGGGCGGTAGCTTGCAGCGTATTGCCGGCATTCTCGTTGCGCATGTACTTGGCCGCCCTGCGCCGCAACTCGTCGTAGACTTTAGGCGTCAGAGCCGCCAACGCACCATCGTCGCCCCTGCTCCATGCCTTGAGAAGATTTGTGATCTGAGCTGTTTCGGCATCCATGATCGCTGGCCTTGACCGTCTTGAAATTATACCTGGAAACAGCCGTACGGCCGTAGTTGGACTTTCAGCCCATTTCAAACTATTGGCTCTTCATTCGCCGTTCTGCAATAATATTGGTCAAGACTTTTCGCAAGTTCTGGCAACATGCCACCTGTACGCTGGAAACAAATCGATGTTCTTTACTATGCGGCGTTGGCGATTTCCGGCAACCGGCGCGAGCAGTAGCTTGCAATTGCCAAACCGGAAGTCCGGGTCCAGGTGGAGAAGCTCCTGGCAGCCTTCCACTACCAGGCAGCCACCGGGAGCCTCCCCTTCGAAGGGCTCCTTACGCACCTGCGCACGGAGTACGACCCGTTTCGAGCTGAATTAGGGACGGCGGCTCCATGACTCCCGAACGCTGGCAACAGATAGAAGCTCTCTTCCACGCCGCTTTGGAGATCGATGCGGGTGAGCGCCCTAAGTTCTTGGCGAAATCGGAGGCCAGCCTTCGTGAGGAAGTTGAGCGGTTGCTTGAACAACAAAGCGGGAACGGAGCAATCGACTGCCCGGCATGGGAAGGTGCTGACGTCACAGCTTCCATACAAACTCCTGTGACTCCTGGAACCCAACTCGGGCCCTACCGTGTGGAGGCAAAGATCGGAGCGGGCGGCATGGGCGAAGTGTTCCGAGCCTACGACCCGCGCGTCGACCGCCGTGTAGCGATCAAGGTCGGTGCGGCACAATTTTCCGGACGATTTGAACGCGAGGCCCGAGCCATCGCCGCCCTGAATCATCCTCACATTTGCACATTGTACGACGCAGGCCCGAACTATCTGGTGATGGAACTGGTTGAGGGCGAAACGCTGGCGGTCCGGCTCAAGCGAGGTAAGCTTTCGAGCGTGGAAATGGTGAAATACGGAGTAGAGATCGCCGACGCTCTTGCTGCGGCGCACGCCAAAGAGATCGTTCATAGAGATCTGAAGCCGGGCAACATTATGCTCGGCAAGTCCGGCGTGAAGGTGCTGGACTTCGGACTGGCGAAGACCGTTGGATCGGGCACCCTGACGGAATCGAATGTCGTGATGGGTACGCCGGCTTACATGGCTCCGGAGCAACGCGATGGCAAAGAATGCGACGCCCGCACGGATATCTACGCACTGGGCCTAATTCTCTATGAGATGGCCACCGGAAGGCGGAAAAGCGCCACTGAACTGCAGCCGGCAGGGGACATTCCCCCGTTCCTTAGCACGGTGCTGCAACGCTGCCTGGCAGACGATCCTGACGAACGGTGGCAGTCCGCAAAGGATTTGAGCGCGGTTCTGAGTTGGGCACCGAAGCCGGAGCTCCCAGTAACACAGGTAAGACCCGAGCCTGCCCCATGGTGGGCTTGGGCTGCGGGAGGTCTGGCGGCGGCCTTGGGGCT
This sequence comes from uncultured Acidobacteriia bacterium, assembly GCA_903881085.1. Taxonomy (GTDB): domain Bacteria; phylum Acidobacteriota; class Terriglobia; order Bryobacterales; family Bryobacteraceae; genus CAIRSA01. The sequence goes on along the minus strand of CAIRSA010000003.1, from coordinate 70,653 downwards.
TATCTGGGCGTTCACCCATGGAGGGGCTGCCGTCCCGGCGGAGCATTCGATCCGTTTGGAGATGGCGCCCCCACCTGGAACTGAATTCGTGATCGCATCGGGAGGAGTAATTTCACCCGATGGCCGGACGATTGCGTTTATAGCCAGAAAGCGTGCCGGGGCTGGACTTTGGGTTCGTCCGCTCAATTCCTCGGCAGCCCGAGAATTGCCTGGTACGGACGGAGCTAACGCTCCATTTTGGTCCCCGGATGGCAAATCGCTGGGCTTCTTTGCCTCCGGAAAGCTACAGCGAATCGATGTGACGAGTGGTTTCCCTAAAGAAATTTGCGCAGCCCCGTCCGCCGGTGGTGGGACGTGGAACGAAGACGGAATCATCGTCTTTAGCGCTGTGAACGATGGCCCGTTGCTAAAGGTTGCAGCTGCAGGTGGAACGCCTGCCGCGGTCACGGTCGTCGATATCTCACACAGGGAGAACTCCCATCGCTGGCCGTATTTCCTGCCCGGCGGCAAACGTTTCCTCTATTTTGTTCGTGCCTCCGACGTGGTTCGCGACTCCGACCCCAACACGGGAATCTACCTTGGCAATCTGGAGAAGCCATCGGAGAAATTGAAGTTGGTTGAGTCGCCGTCAAGTGGCGTTTTCGCGCCGCTGGAGAGCACCTCCTCCGGCTCTCTAATCTGGGTTCGGGCCGGCGGAGACCTTGTAAGCCAACCCTTAAACCTGGAAGCGGGCCGGCTCAGCGGAGACCCTTCCGTTTTGGCCTCCGGCCTGCCAACCACGGTGGGCGGAAGACGGTCTAATGTGTCGGTTTCCAGGAACGGGTTTCTGGTGTATGGAAGTCCGGGTCTTGCCACTCCGTTTCAGCTCACTTTCCTTAAAAGAGACGGAACACATTCCGGCGTCCTGGGCGAACCGGGAATCTACGACAGTCTCAAGATTTCTCCAGATGGGCAGCGCGTCGCACTGGCTGGAGGCGAGGGGGCCATGTGGCTTGTCGAGGTGGCACGGGGCCTCCCAATCAGGGTCGGCGATGGATACTTTGGTCCTGTCTGGTCTCCGGATGGAACAACGATTGTCTATTGTATCGGAGGGCCCCCCAATCTGTACGCCCGCAATGTGAACAGCACGGAATCGGCGGAACGGCTGATTAGCTCACGCGATTCGCTGCTCCCACTGGATTGGTCGCCGGACGGCAGGTACCTGTTGTTCCACCGGATTTCAAACGACCACACGCAGAAGGCCAGTTTTGATCTCTGGTTGATGGATATGAAGGAAGGCCGCAAAATAGCACCATTCACGTCGACCTCTTTCAGGGAGGGGCGGAGCCAGTTCTCACCGGACGGAAAATGGATTGCGTACACATCCGACGAATCAGGCCGAGATGAGGTCTACGTCCAGAGCTTTCCCGCTGCCGGGAAGAAGTGGCAAGTTTCCAGGGAAGGCGGAGATGCCGCCCGCTGGCGTATGGATGGCAAAGAGCTGTTCTACGTGAACGCAGAAGGCAAGGTAACGGCGGTGACCGTTCGCGCCGAAGCGGATTCGGTCAAGTTTGGTTCGCCCATCACTCTCTTTGAATTGCCCAGCCGGGCACCCTCTCCGCAAGCGACATCCGCCCTACGGTACAGCTACGACGTCACTCCCAACGGACAGCGTTTCCTGGCTCTCGTTCCCGTCGGCGCGCCCGGTGCTCCGTCCCTTACGGTTCTTTCCAACTGGCAGGCTGAGTTGCATCGGCAGAAATAAACTCTGGACTAAAGAAGAAAATAGTACACCCGGTTGCAGTTTTAGCCGGCCGTTGTCGCTTCCCCAGCAGGAGGCAATATGAGATTGCATACGTTTTTGATCGGAATTCTGACTCTTTGTCCTACGTGGGCGCAAATCGAGCCCAACGCGGGAACCTGGAAGACGTGGGTGTTGACGGGCGGAAGCCAGTACCGTCCGCCCGCTCCGCCGGATGCGGCCGCAACAGCAGGTGAGCTTGCCTGGTTGAAGGGTGTGCGAGGCACGTTAAATGCTGCGGCTCAAACCCAGATTGCGTATTGGGACCAGGGCTCACCCGCTTACCACTGGGTGCAATGGCTGCAGCAGAGGGTGCTGAGCACGGGCCTTGGAAACACGGATAATGCCCGGCAGATGGCCCTGCTCACCGTGGCCATGTACGATGCGACTGTTGCGGCGTGGGATGCCAAGTATGCGTACAAGCGCCCCCTGCCCTCTCAGTTGGATCCGTCCTTCGTGCCCTTGGTTGCGCCGTCCAACGCTCCTTCTTATCCCAACGATTTTGCGGCCGCAGCCGGTGCGGCCTCGGCCGTGCTGGCGTATCTGTACCCGAACGATGCCGTGACTCTGCAGAGCATGGCGGAGGAAGCGGCCCGGTCCCGGCTTTATGCGGGCGTGGCCTACCCGAGCGATTATTTCGCGGGTCTGAAACTGGGCCAGCAAGTGGCGCAAGTGGTAGTCGATCGCGCCAAGACAGATAATTCCTCGAACGTTTTCACCGGAACCATTCCCACGGGGCCCGGCTTCTGGTACGGGACCAACCCCTCTTGTCCATTGTGTGGAACGTGGAAGACGTGGGTGATTTCGAGCGGGAGTCAGTTCCGCCCGGGACCGCCGCTGGCTTATAACTCGCCGGAGAAGCAGGCAGAACTGGCCGCATTGCACGCCGAACCCAGGCCCTTTAACGATCAGGCCGCTGCCTTTTACTGGCAGACCAACAACGGTACGTTTTCCGACTGGTACAACCAGGCGCATACCGCTTTGTTTGAGGATCGCATGAACGCCAATCCACCGCGCGCGGCTCGTGTCTACGCATTGATGAGCGTGGCGCGCTATGACTCCATGGTGGCGTGTTGGGAGGGGAAATACGCCTATTGGGCGATTCGTCCTTTTCAGTTGGACTCCACGCTCACGACCCTGTTCGCGACGCCCAATCATCCGAGCTATCCGGCGGCCCATGCCAGCCTTTCCGTCGGAATCACGGACGTGATGGCGTATCTGTTTCCCACTCGTGCCGACCTTTTCCGCAGTCAGGCCCTGGATGCGGGCCACTCTCGAAGAGTGGCCGGGATTCATTATCAGAGTGACATCGATGCCGGCAATACCTTGGGCCACAACGTGGCGAAAGCGGTGATTGACTGGGCGTCCCAGGACGGGTCGAACGCGCAGTAAAAGGTCGCGGTGCAGTCTTTGAGAAGGGCCGGATGTGCGATATATTGGAAGCTCATTCTCCGCATTCGGCCATGACTCGCGAAAAATGGCAACAAATCGAGGCCCTGTATCACGCCGCCCTGGACGCCTCCAGCGGCGAACGGGCCTTGCTGCTTGCCAAAGCGGCTCCCGATGTCCGCTCCAAGGTGGAAGCGCTGTTGGAGCAGGAGGGCCCCACCCAAGGCATCCTCGACCATCCGGCTTGGGAGGCGGAAACGGACCCGACAGCCACCATAATCAGGCCGGGCGTGGTATTGGGGCCCTACCGGATTGAAGCAAAGATCGGCGCGGGCGGCATGGGCGATGTCTATCGGGCTCACGATGCGCGGTTGGGGCGCGATGTCGCCATAAAAGTCGCGTCGGAGCGCTTCTCCGATCGCTTTGAACGGGAGGCGCGGGCAATCGCCGCACTTAATCATCCGCATATTTGCACGCTCTATGACCTGGGCCCGAACTATCTGGTGATGGAATTTGTGGAGGGCGAAACGCTTGCCGAGCGGTTGAAACACGGCAAGCTGAGCGTGGAGGACTCGCTTCGTTTCGCGGCCCAGATTGCCGACGCCCTGGTGGCGGCGCACGCCAAAGGGATCGTCCATCGCGATCTGAAACCGGGCAATGTCATGTTGACCAAGCGGGGCGCCAAGGTGCTGGATTTCGGGATTGCGAAATCGACCGAGGACGAGACGCTAACGGCATCCGGAATGATCCTGGGAACCCCGGCGTACATGGCGCCGGAGCAGCGGGAGGGCAAGGAGTGCAATGCGGGTACCGATATCTATGCTCTCGGGCTGATCCTGTACGAGATGGTCACGGGCAGGCGTGGGCCGCCAAAGCAGGACCTGCCCTCGCTGACGGGTCAGCCTCCGGAATTACAGGAAATTCTCGACAAGGCGGTGGCCCCCAACGGCGAAGACCGCTACCAGCACGCCGGCGACATGGCGCTGGACATTCGGCGATTTCAACGGATGTCCAGTTCCAAGTCGTTGCCGAGCGCCAAGCGCATCCCCGCCCCCACGGGACTTCTTTCCCTGCGGATCATCGCCGGTGGTCTGCTGGGGCTGGCCGCGATCGGTGCCGTATGGATCTGGTCGCTGCGTAACCGTCCCCCGGAATGGACCAATCCGCTGGAGGATGCACAATTCACCAGGCTCACCGATTTTGAAGGCTCGGAAATGGACGCCGCGCTTTCACCGGATGGCAAACTGATCGCTTTTACTTCCGATAAGGACGGCCCGTTCGATGCCTTCATCGGACAGGTTGGAGTGGGAAGCTTCGTCAACCTTTCCAAGGGACGCTTTCCGGAATTGTTCCATGAACAAATTCGCAGCGTTGGGTTTTCGGGCGACGGCTCACAAGTATGGCTTCGCGTTTCAAAGACCGACCCCACCAGCCGAGCCATAGGCGACATTGCGGCTGGCGTGTGGTTGATTCCCGCGATGGGCGGTCCTCCCCGGCGCTTCCTGGAAAAAGCAAACATGGCCCTCTGGTCGCCGGACGGCAGCCAGGTTGCCTCCTTCGAGGCTTTACCAGGAGACCCCATCTCTGTAGCGGATCGTCAGGGCATCAACCCGAAGCGGATCTATGCCTCGCGCCCGGGCGAGCATACCCATTACGAATCCTGGTCCCCAGACGGGCACTACATCTACTTCACACGCGGCTTTCGTTCGACAGAGATGGACGTGTGGCGCGTGCCCGCCACCGGAGGTGAAGCAGAACGACTCACCCATCACAACACCAAGGTGACGTACCCCACGATTCTGGATGACCAAACGCTGCTGTACATTGCGAGTGCGGCGAATGGAGCTGGTTCCTGGCTTTACGCAATGGACTTGAGGACGCGGACCTCGCGCCGCGCAAACCTGGGTGTGGAGGAGTTCATTTCAATCTCCGCCAGCAACGGGCCCAACGGACCAATGACACGGTTGGCGGCCACCGTTTCCAATCCGAGGGGAACGCTTTGGACCGTGCCGATTCTGGACCGGATTGCGCACGAAAGCGATACCCGGCAGATGAAGCTTCCCGCGGTGCGCGCCGTTTCGCCGCGCTTCGGACCGAATTACCTGCTGTACCTGTCGGCGAAAGGCGGCGACGACGGGCTATGGAAATATCAGGATGGCATTGCAACGGAATTGTGGAGGTCAGCGGATGAGGCGCCATCCGCGCCAGTCGCGATTTCCCCGGATGGAAGCCGCATTTGTTTTACGGTGAGAAAAGGCGAACGCCAGCATCTTTATCTTATGACTGCCGAGGGAACCGGAATTCGTCCTCTGGCGGAATCGTTGGACGTCCGGGACGCTCCTTCCTGGTCTCCCGATGGCAAGTACGTCGTGGCGAGCGTGGACGAAGGGATGGGCGGGCGGATCTTCAAGATTCCTGTTGACGGCGGAGCCCCGGAAAAGTTGGTGGACCAGATCTCCTACAACCCGGTCTGGTCGCCCGACGGACGCCTGATTCTGTACTATTTTGCTCCCCAAGGCGCGTTGTTTCCTCTTCGGGCAATCTGCCCGGACAAGCGGCTCTTCAAGCTGCACGACATTTCCACGCGAGGCGAAGGCGGGCGGTTCCGCTTCCTGCCCGATGGAAAATCATTTGTGGTCTTGCAAGGGGCTTACCGGGATCAAGATTTTTTCCTCGTGAACATCGAGACCGGGTCGCGCCGTCAACTGACGGATTTGAAGCGAGGTGATATGCTGCGAAACTTCGATATCTCCCCGGATGGCAAACAAATCGTGTTCGACCGCGTCCAGGAGAATTCAGACGTCGTGCTGATCGATCTGAAGGGCAAGAACAAGTGAAACGGAAATAACGAGAGGCTTAGTAATAAGCTTACGGGCCAGGTGTTTCGACGAAACGGTAGACCCTCTCCCGAGTTGCCCCGTCTCGTGATGCATGGATCCCGAAGGCCAGCGGAAAGCGATCCCGCTCTCCCGGCACACCTCGGCAGATTAATTGGGACTCGCCGCGCTCGACTTTGACCGGAAGCTCAGCTAGAATCGGCCCATTTTGATCTCAGAGAGATCGATCCAGCGGTTGGCCGTCGTGTTCTGCACAAACGTAATCGCCTCGACGTCGAAGCTCCGTTCGTGACGGTATTCGGCCCAACGGCGTTTTGCCAGCTCATTGCATCCGCGGATTTCGCAGTCGGGTAGCTGCTGGGCGAGCGTGATGTGCGGGTGATAGAAGTACGGTTCCTTGTAGGCCAAGGCGTTTGAGTTGAGGGAATCGTGCATCTGGCGCAGTTCAAACTCGCCTGTATCCACCGCGATGTAGATCACGTTGGTAACGGGGAAGAGCCTGATCTCACCGGCCTCGATACGAAAGCGCGTTGTGCGGCGGCATTCGCGCTCGATCTGGTCGTGGGCGGCTTGCTCCGTGTGAATTAATGGGCGCGGAGGCAGAATCGATACATGCGATCGCAAACTGCATTCCGGGACAAGTTCCTTGCGAAGGTCATCGAGGAACTCACCCAGCGGATCGGGGATATATGTAACAAGAGCGAAGGAATTTATCCGAACCGCTTCCCCGTGATCCGCCGCAGGACATAACGGTCCGGCTGTCGAACTCATAGAGACTATCTTAACTCGCGAGAGCCGGTTCCGGTAGATCCTCTGGTATCAGTACCGGCTTCACCTCTGGGAGTACCCACTTGGCCTCTTCCATGCCGACGTACTTGTAAACCAGCAGAGTGGAGTCTTCTGCTTCCATCAGATCGCCGACTTCAAGCGGGTGTTCCGTTTCACGCAACACCTTCCAGGCGGCGTAGGGGCTGGTTGCTTCGATTTCGCCGGTCTGTTCGAAGTCGCGCGGTTTTGCGTTCATCACCCCGCTTGTGTGGGGAGCCCAGCGGAAGTGCTGACGGACATGTTCCTTCATGCGAAAGATGCGATAGGTTGCCATACACGCCTATTATGGCTCAAAACATTCCCGGTGGGAAATGTTTTGTTGCGTCGGCATGGCCCTCTGCGATCCAGCGCTCCACCGTGGCGCGATCGTAATTGGCAGCCTGGCGAAAGGTGCCGAGAAATTTCCGGGGCGTAAGCAGATGGATCTTTACGCCCTTAGGGATTTTAGGGTTGCTGCGGGTGAGGACCCGCGCTACGCGGCCCGGCGTGACGGCCCACCATGGCAAAGGGGCCCAAACATTGACGCCGATAATTTCAGTAGCCCCCAGGGCAATGGCCGCGGCCAGCGGCAAGGCGTTCAACAACCCGCCATCGGCGTACCAGACGCCATCGATGCGTTGGAAGGGTAGAATGAACGGGACAGCGCAGGATGCGGCAAGATGGCGGCCGGTGATCTGTTCATTGACGAAACTGCGCGTTCGGACGCGGAGTATATCGGTCAGCACAACGCACACATCCATGCGTGGCGAGTAGGCTTGGTAAATTTCTTCGATCGGCTGGCTGGCGTGTGTGATCGAGCTCATTTTCAGATTTAGCCAGTTGCGCGTCAATTCCGCCGCCGAGGCGCCGCCCGCGATGGACCATGCGTTGAGCGAGCCGATGGATGCGCCGACGATCAAGTCCGGTTTGAAATGCGATTCGATCGCACTCCAGGCGCCTACTTCGTAAGCCCCGAAGAAGCCGCCGCCCGAAAGCACCAAAGCCCGTTTCGACATTCGCGATATGCTATTTCAACACGAAACAACGGGTTGATGTTACGGGTGCAGCGGCCTAGGCGCAACGGCGCAGTTTTCCGGGGCCAACTCATCACTGCTTGTCAACGGCACTTTCGCAATGGGCGCGATAAAAAAATCTTTTGGTGGGCGCGGGTACAGAGCGTTTAAACTGAAGACTGTTACATCGTTGGAAAGTACCCCTCCTCGCTCCGTAGCGATACATATTTTTAGGAAGATCGGAGTGCCTTTACTATGAGCCATTCAACAGAACAATCTGAGCTGAGCCCCGTATTAACGTTGGAAGAGATCTCTGAACTTGCACAGGAAAGCGGCAAGCCGGCAGAAACGCTGATGAAAGTGGTGGCGCTGATTGCCAAACGCTTCAGCACCGACGTTTGCTCAGCCTATTTGCTGGAGCCGGACCGCGCGAATCTCGTGCTGGCCGCCACTCTTGGATTGCGCAAGGATGCGATCGGCGCATTGCGCATGGGCGTGAATGAAGGACTGGCCGGGTTGGTGGCTGAGCAGGTGCGGCCGGTAGCGGTCGACTACGTAAAGAACCACCCGCGCTTCAAGTATTTCCCCAAAGCTGGCGAGGACGACTACACATCGTTCCTTGGGGTACCGCTCATCGACCGCGGCATACTGCAGGGCGTTTTGGTCGTGCAGACCATCGCCATGCGCTCGTTCCGCGAAGAAGAAATCAAGATGCTTGTCGATGCCGCTGCGCAGGTCGCTCCGGTGGTGAGCGATGCCCGCACGCTGGACCGCTTTGTGGCTCCGGCGCGAGAACGGCTGTGGTCGCTGGCAAGGAATCTGTGGTGGTGCTGGGACAGCGATGCCAGCAGCCTCTTCCGGGAACTGGGGCCCGCCCGCTGGGGGCAGCTGAATCACAACCCGATTGCGCTGCTGAATGAGATTCCATTGGCTGAAATTGAACGCCGCGCTGGCGAATTGGTGTTGCATAGCCGCATCAACTACGCCTACCGCAGGCAGCAGGAATATCTGCATGCGGACCGCACCTGGGGCGCCACTCATGCAGGTGTGCTGCGGCCTCGCCCCGTGGCCTATTTTTCGGCGGAGTTTGGCTTGCATGAATCGTTCCCGATCTATTCGGGCGGCTTGGGCATTCTGGCCGGCGATCACATCAAGAGTGCTTCGGACCTGGATATTCCCTTAGTCGGCGTTGGGCTGTATTACTATCTCGGCTACTTCAAACAAAAGCTCGACCGCAGCGGCTGGCAGCAGGAAGACTACTTGGAATTGGAGACTGCGCAGTTGCCCATGGAGCCGGCCATCGGCAAGAACGGCGAACCAGTTTTCGTGAAGATCGAAACACGCAGTGGCAGCATCCAGGCAAAGGTTTGGCGCACCAAGGTCGGCCGGTGCGATTTGTTGCTGCTCGATTCCAATGTGGAAGGCAATGCTCCTGAGGATCGCGAATTAACCTCGCGCCTTTACGGCGGCGACGGCCGGGTGCGCATCCGCCAGGAACTGTTGCTGGGCGTGGGCGGCATTCGCGCATTGAAGGCCATGGGGATTACTCCCGGCGTTTATCACTTAAACGAAGGTCATAGCGCCTTCGCGGTGCTGGAAGTGATTCGCGAACGGATGGAAGAGGAAGGCATTGGCTTCGACGAGGCGTCGCGCAAGGTGCCGCGCGAAGTGGTCTTCACCACCCACACGCCTGTGCCGGCAGGGCACGACCGTTTCGGCGGCGACCTGATGGAAGAGCATCTGGGGCCGTTGCGCGATGCGATGGGTATGTCTTATGACCACCTGATGTCGCTGGGACGTGTGCATCCTCACGATCACAACGAGCCTTTTACGATGACCGTCCTTGCGCTGAAGTTGTCGCGGCGGGCGAATGCTGTCTCCTCACTGCATGGTGAAGTTTCGCGTAACATGTGGACCGGTTTGTTTCCGAACAAGCCGGAAGACGAGGTGCCCATCGGACACATCACCAATGGCGTCCATGCTCCGACATGGCTTGCTCCGCAGATGTTCCGCTTGTTCGACCGGCACTTTGGTCCAGGCTGGCACGAACACAGCGGTGAATCGAAGGTGTGGGAAGCGATCGAAAACGTTGAGGATGGCGAGTTGTGGGAGACGCACCTCACGCTGAAATCGCAGCTGATTGAGTTTGCGCGGATGCGTGCGAAGGAGCAGGCTTCACGCCGGGGAGAACCAGCGGAAACGATTCAGCATCTGGGCAAGGTGCTGAGTCCCGATGCGCTGACGATAGGCTTTGCGCGCCGCTTTGCAACCTACAAGCGCGCCAACTTGATTCTGGCCGATCTGGAACGGCTGGTTGCCATGGTGAACGATCCGAAGCGTCCGCTGCAGTTTGTGTTCGCGGGCAAGGCGCATCCCAAGGATGAGCCAGGCAAGCGCGTGCTGCAGCAGATTTCCGAACTGATGCGCGATAAGCGCTTCGCGGAAAAAATTCTGTTCGTGGAGGACTACGACATCAACGTTGGACGCCGTCTGGTGCAGGGCGTGGATGTGTGGTTGAACAATCCGCGGCGTCCATTGGAAGCTTCGGGCACTAGCGGAGAGAAGGTTGTGCTGAATGGCGGCCTGAATCTTTCTGTTCTCGATGGCTGGTGGGCCGAAGCCTACGATGGTTTGAACGGCTTTGCTATTGGTAGCGGCCGCACTCATTCGAACACGGGTATTCACGACTGGCGCGATGCTGAAGATCTGCATCGCGTGCTGCGCGATGAAGTGATTCCGCTGTTCTACGACCGCGACCGCGACGGGCTTCCGCGCGGCTGGATCAAACGTATGAAGCGCACGATCCGCACCCTGGGCTGGCGCTTCAACGCTGACCGCATGGTGATGGATTACACGCTGAAGTGCTACATTCCTGCGGCGGGCGGGACTTCGAGCGACATGAGCAGGTCGAAGTAACACTGGGCAAGGATTGACACACAGCGCATGGGGGTGATAGCTTCACCTCCATGCGCTTTTTTGTTTTGTCATTGCTGTTGGCTGGGGCGGCTTTCTCTCAAGAGGCCGAGATTAAGGCCGCGGAAAAGAAGTGGGCTGGTGCGATCATGGCCAAGGACGGGGCCACATTGGAGAAGTTGCTCGGCGATGGTTTGATCTACGCCCATTCGACGGGAATCATCGATACCAAGAAAACATACATCGCCAAGGTGACCTCCGGGAAGCAGTTGTACAAGGGCGCGGAGCATCAGGACCAGAACATCAAAATCTACGGCACCACCGCCATTGTACATGCGCATATTCACATGTGGGGCATCAATCAGAACGGCAACTTCGACGACTATCTGATGGTGCTGCACACGTGGCTGAAGACCGCTGGCGGATGGCAGTTGGTGGCGCATCAAACGACCAAGCTGAAGTAAGAGCCACCGAGGGACGGTACAATAGAAGTTTGCATGCCGTTCGATCCTAATGCCTACGGGCCAGATGTTGCGGCGATTCTTGCTGTGACGCATTCTATGCCGCTGGTCGCCTCCGCTGCACCTGGCAACAAGCTGCGGGGCATGATGCAGGAGTGTCGCGACATTTCGATGTTGATGCGTTCGGGCTTGTGGACTTACCATTCCTGTTTCGATGAGGCACACAAAATTGCGCAGGACATTCACAACGCCGAGGGCAGCTATTGGCACGCCATTCTACACCGGCGTGAGCCTGATGCATGGAACTCCGGGTATTGGTTTCGCCAGGTAGGCGTGCATCCGGTGTTCGCTGAACTGCGCGTGGAGGCCGAGGCGCTAGGCTACACGAAGCCCGGCAAGTGGGATCCGATTGCGTTCATCGATTATTGTGAAGAGGCGCGTGAGAACTCTGGCTCTGCCGAAGCGCAGATAGCCTGTGCGGTAACGCTGGCCGAGTGGCAACTGCTGTTTGATTACTGCGCAAGGAAAAAATCGTAGCGATGAAGAAACTGATTCTCGTCGCCGTAGTGCTAATCATCGGCGCGGCGGCCTATTCCGTATACCGCATGAAGTCTGCGCCTCCGGAATTGATGGTGACGCAGGCGCGCATGGAAACACTGGTGGATACGCTGGCCACCAACGGTAAGACCGAGCCCGTCGATTATCGGATTGTACTCGCCGAACGCGAAGGCACACTGACCCGGTTGCTGGTGGAGAAGGGCCGTAGCGTGGCCGCAGGCGCAGTGATCGCCGACATCGAAAGCCGCGATGCAAAGTCTGCCGTTGAGTCTGCGCAGGCTCGCGTGGCACAGATTAAAGCGGAGATGGAAGTGTTCACGCAGGGCGGGCGCTCGGCGGAGATCGCGGAGATCGATGGCGCTGCTGCGCGGCTGAAGTTGCAGTTGAAAGCGGCGGAACGCGAGTTGGAGTCGTCGCAACGGCTGGCCGAAAAGAAGTACGCTACGGCGCAAGAGGTTTCGCAGGCGCAGGACCAAGTTGATCAATTGCGCGCACAAATCAGGGCGCTTGACGGCAAGCGCCGTGCGCTCGTCATGCCCTCAGACAAGACTGCAGCGCAAGCGCGGCTGCGTGAGGCCGAAACGGCCGTTGAGATTGCCCGGCGCAGGCTGGAACTCGGCGCGGTGCATGCGCCGATCGGCGGCACGGTTTATCAGGTGGAGCCGAAGGCCGGCGCCTACTTGGAACCCGGCAGCGAACTTGTGCGCATCGGCCGTGTGGACAAACTGCGGGTCACCGTTTATGTGGACGAGCCCGAGTTGGGGCGCGTTGCCGTGGGCATGCCCGTGACGATCACGTGGGACGCGCTGGCAGGCAAGGAATGGAAGGGCACGGTGGAAAAAGTGCCGACGCAGATTGTTCCGTTTGGCACGCGTCAGGTGGGCGAAGTGATTTGCGTGATCGATAATCCGGGCTTGGAGTTGTACCCGGGCGCGAACGTGAATGCCGCAATTCGTGCACGCTCCGTGGAGAACGTGCTGACGATCCCCAAAGAGACGCTGAGGCGCGAGAACGGCGTTGAGGGCGTGTACGTGGTCGTGAACGGAATGCTGAAGTGGCAGCCATTGAAGACCGGCGTCTCGAACGTAACACGCATTCAGGTTGTCGACGGACTGCATGCGGGCGATGCGGTGCTGCTGCCTGTCGATCGTCCATTGAAGGACGGCATGATTGTAAAAGCGGTGGCGCAGTAGCCGAACGCGTTATAATTTTCTTCATTACCTATGCGGTTTCGAATTCGCGTTTTTGTTGCTGCGGCGACGTTGGTTGCGTTGTTTGCGGAGGATCGCGCGCCACTTGGAACATATACGCCAGTTGAGCGGCGGCATTGGGCCTTTCAGCCTCGTGCCACGCCGGCGGTACCGAAGTTGGCGAAGAATCCCATTGATGCATTTGTCCTGGCGCGCCTGAAACAAGAGGGGCTTCTATCCAGCCCGAAAGCCGATCGAACCACACTGATTCGTCGCGCGTATTTCGATCTGATCGGACTGCCGCCGACTCCAGCCGAGATTGACGCGTTCGTAGCTGACCGCGCGCCCAACGCATGGGAGAAGTTGGTTGATCGTCTGCTTGCAAATTCGCATTACGGCGAGCGCTGGGGCCAGCACTGGCTGGATGTCGCGCGGTATGCGGAGTCCGATGGGTTTGAATACGATACGCATCGTAACGGTGCATGGCGCTATCGCGACTACGTGATTCAAGCGTTCAACAGCGACAAGCCCTTCGACAAATTCCTTATGGAACAGTTGGCGGGCGACGAGATTGCACCGGCGAACGAAGAGATGCGCATTGCGGCCGGCTTTCAACGGCTGGGCCCGCTGCGCAAGAACGCCGGAAATCAAGATGTCGCCAGCAACCGCAATGAAGTGCTGACCGAGATGACCAACGCAGTCGGCGCGGCGCTGCTGGGTGTCACGCTCGGTTGTGCTCGCTGCCACGATCACAAGTTCGATCCTATTCGCCAGGCAGACTACTACCGAATTCAATCGTACTTTGCCGCCACGAATGAAGAGGACATCGTCCACGCACCCGCTGAAGAGCAAGCCGCATTCAAAGCGAAGAAAGCGGCGAATGACGAAGCGGTGAAGAAGCTGAAGGCTGCTATGAAAGGGCTGAAAGGCGATGATCTGGAGGCGATGAAGAAGAAAATCGCAGAGACAGAAAAATTGGCGCCGGAGCCACTGCCTGCACTGTACAGCGTAATGAACGACGCGGCCAAGGCTATGCCTGTCCATCTGCTTGCGCGCGGCGATATTCAGAATAAAGGCGCCCAGGTGGGCATGCGGCCATTGGGCGTGCTGCTTCCGGACGGCGCGCCGGAACGCACCACACTGCCCGAAAATCCGCGCACGAAACTTGCTGAGTGGATCGTTGATCCCACGAATCCGTTGACGGCGCGCGTGATGGTGAATCGCATCTGGCAAGGTCATTTCGGACGCGGCATTGTCGGCACGCCGAATGATTTCGGACGCATGGGCATGCGGCCTACGCATCCGGAACTGCTCGACTATCTGGCCAATCAATTTGTGGCCGGCGGCTATCGCATGAAGCCAATCCATCGCCTGATGCTGCTGAGCGACACCTATCAACAGAGTTCGTCTTCCGCGCGCGAAGCGGCTTTGGCGAAAGAGAAAGACCCAGAGAATAAGCTGCTGTGGAAGTATTCGCGACGCAGGCTGGAAGCGGAAGAGATTCGCGACGCGATGCTGGTGGTGTCGGGCACTTTGAATCCGAAAACGGGCGGCCCCGGCGTGATTGTCCCGGTGGAGAAAGATCTGCTCCAGCTAATCTACAATCCCGGGCAATGGGCCGTTAATCCCGAGGTGAAAGAGCATGACCGGCGCAGCGTGTACCTGTTGGCCAAACGAAACATGCGGTTGCCATTTATGGAGGTTTTCGATTCGCCGGACTTGCAGATCAGCTGCCCGCGGCGCGAATCGAGTACGCATCCACCACAAGCGTTGGAACTGTTGAATGGCGATTTATCGAATCGCTTGGCTGAGGCGCTGGCTGCCCGCTTGCAGCGTGAGGCTGGCCCATCGAAGGCGAAGCAGATCACTCTTGCTTATCGCTTAACCACCGGGCGTCCGCCAATGCCGGCCGAGGCGCAGTTGGCGGCAAAGTTTTTGGCTTCGCAGCCGCTGCGCGAGTTTGCATTGGCTGTGCTGAATTTGAATCGCTTTTTATACGTGAATTGAAATGCCTGAACACTATCGCCCTACTCGTGACCGCCGTGAATTTTTGACCGATGCCTTCTGCGGCTTTGGTGCGCTCGCCTTTGGCGCGATGACGGCGCGTGCTGACGCTATCAAGAATCCGCTGGCTGCGAAGACGCCGCACATGGCCGCCAAAGCGAAGTCGGTAATCCTTTTGTGCATGGCTGGTGGCCCCAGCCACATGGAGACCTACGATCCGAAGCCGCTGTTGAACAAGTTAAATGGAGAGAAGCGGCCGGCCGAATTTGGCGAAGCGAAGTACCAGTTCATCAATTCCAAAGGGGCGCGCCTGCTGGGCACCAAGCGCACGTTTCAGCGATACGGAAAGAGCGGCATCGAGGTTTCTGACCTGTTGCCCTACACGGCGAAATGCGTGGACGACATGGCGATCATCCGCTCGTGCCATGCGGATATGGTGGTGCACTCCGCCGCGCAATATCAGTTGATGACGGGACGGATTCTGCCTGGCTATCCGAGCATGGGTTCGTGGGTGATTTATGGACTTGGGGCGGAATCTGACTCGCTGCCTTCCTATGCCGTGCTGCCTGATCCCAAAGGCGCGCTGGAAGCGGGAAATCCGATGTACTCGAATGGCTTTCTTCCCGCCATCTATCAGCCGAGCATGATGCGCCCGGGCGCGCGTCCTGTTTTGAATCTGGATTTGCCGGCGAACGTCACCCTCGATCAACGGCGCAAGACGCTGGGCCTGTTGCGCGGGTTGAATGAAGCTGCGATGACTCCTGGTGACGATGAGTTTGCCGCGCGCATCAATGCCTACGACCTTGCGTTCAAGATGCAGACCGAGGCGCCCGCGGTGTTCGATATTTCGAAGGAATCGCAAGAGACAAAGGATCTCTACGGTATCGGTAAAGAGAAGACCGACGACTTCGGACGCCGGTGTTTGCTGGCGCGGCGCATGGTGGAGCGTGGTGTGCGCTTTGTCTGCCTGGTGGCGGGCGGTGGCACTGGCGCTACGCAGTGGGACGCCCACGACGACATTGAAGAGAATCACCTGCGCATGGCGCTCCATTCCGATCAGGCAACTGCCGCACTGCTCACCGATCTGAAGCGGCGCGGACTGCTCGATTCCACGCTGGTTGTGTGGGGCGGGGAATTCGGGCGCTCGCCCGAGGCGCAGGGCGGCAAGGGGCGCGATCACAACAACCTCGGCTTCTCCATGTGGATGGCGGGCGGTGGTGTGAAAGGCGGTACGATTGTCGGTGCTACCGATGCGATCGGTCTGCGCGCTATCGAAAAGCCTTACCACTTCCGCGATGTGCACACGACAATCTTGCATCAACTCGGCCTCAATCAGGATGCGTTGAGCTTCATGCATCAAGGGCGTCGCGAGCGGTTGACGGAAGTGCATGGCGAAGTGATTAAAGAGATCGTTTGATGGGCGTTGCCGCGCATTGGAAGCGTATTACGATTCTATTGGTGTTGGCGATTGGCGCTTACCTGCCTGCGCTGAAACTTCCGTTCATTGCTGACGACTATGTGCTGATCCCCATCTCGCGTATCTATGCGTCGGAGGGATTTACCACGCTTTGGTACAGCCCCAGTCTGCGTTCGCGTGTCACAGCGATTGCACTGAACGCTGGATTGGACCGCATGTTCGGCTTTCAGCCGATGCCCTTCTATGCCACCAGTATTCTGCTGCATGCGATGTGCGTGCTGCTGATTTATGCCTGCTGCTGCTGGCGTAAATTGAATCCGACCATTGCATTCTGGGCCGCGTGTTTTTTTGCGATTCAGGAAGGCCACCAGGAGGCCGTGATGTGGCTGGCGGCGGTTGGGGATTTGCTGATCCTGTTATTCGGCCTGGCGAGTTGGGTGTGCTGGGTGAAGTGGCTGGAGAATGGGTCATGGAAGTGGTACGCGGCGGCTTTGTTTAGTTTGGTTATGGCCTTGGTCTCGAAGGAAACAGCTTGGTATTTTCCTGTGTTGATGCTGTTCCCTCTCTGCATTGACCGCAAGCCTTCGAAGAAAGAACTGCTCGCCATCGCGCCGTTTTTCCTGATCATTGGCGCGTACGTTCTGTTTACTGTCTACAGTCATCTGCTCGCTCCTGGCTATTCGGACAGCCGCTTCTCTCTTTCGGCGCCATGGCCGCTGGTGATGCTGAATTCGCTGTGGAAGATGTTGTTTGTGTGGGGCCTGGTGGCGCTGGTGATTATTGCGTGGCAGAGGCAGCGCTCGGATTGGCGCAACGCGGGCATAGCTATTGCAGGCATGGCGATCGGCATCGGTCCTTACTGCTTTCTCACATACATGATGCAGGTGCCAAGCCGTCACACTTACGTGGCGAGCCTGGGCCTGGCCATGTTGGTTGGTACCGCGGCGCATCGCTTGATTGCCGCGAACCGGCGCACGCTGCTGGCAGTGCTGACGGTTGCGGCGCTGGCGGTGAACGTGGAAATACTCTGGGTGAAAAAGATTGCGCAGTATCGCGAGCGGGCTGAACCATCGGAGTTGTTAAAGCAGGCGACGGCCCAGGCGAAGGGTCCGATCGAAGTGGAGTGCACGCCGCTGCTGGAAGTTGCCGTGAAGTACGTGATTGAAGATTCCGGCGGCAAGGTCGTGTTTCGCCATCCGGGCGCTAATGGGAATCCAACGTGCTTCATTATTGAGTATGACGATGCGTCAGGCAAGCATGTGCGCGTCGATCGTAAAATGGGAACGGAAAAACACGGAGCGTTTTACTGAGATGTCTTTGCTAACGCGGCGCAGCGCACTTGCAGGTATCACTTCGTCCATGGCCTTCGGGGCAAAGGCGAATTCGAAGGTGAGCTTTGGCATCATCGGCACGGGCGAGCGCGGGCGAGTGGTTGGCTCGATGATGGCGCGCGATCCGCGTGGCCGGTTGATGGCTATCTGCGACGTTTTTCCTGACCGCCTGGACCTTGCGCGCACGCAGGTGCCTGGGGCCGATGAGGTAAAGTCGTTCGGCGATTATCGCGAACTGCTGGTGCAACACTCGCTCGATGCCGTACTGATTGCGACCCCTGTGTTTCTGCATCCGGAGCACTTTGCAGCGGCGGTAAAAGCGGGCAAGCATGTTTACTGCGAAAAGCCCGCGGGGGCCGATGTGGCTGGTGTGAAGCGCTTGCTTCGAGCGGCGGAAGCGGCAAGCCCGGCGCAGTCGCTGGCCTTTGGTTTTCAACAGCGATTTAGTCCTGAGTATATAGCGGCTGAGCAGATGATTCGCTCTGGCGCTGCGGGCGACCTGACGCAGATGTCGAGCTTTTGGATGTGGGGCGGCAACGCCTTTGCCGCGCCTCCGAAGACCAATCGCTATGCTCCGCAGGAGCGCCGGCTGCGGTATTGGAACGTCTATCGTGAGACTTCGGGCGACATCATCGTGGAACAGGATTGCCATGGTGTCGATGTTATGAACTGGTTTGCCGGAGCACATCCCGTCTCTGCATCGGGTGCGGGTGGGCGTAAGGTTCGCACGTTCGGTGACATCAGTGATTGGTTTGAGATCACTTACGAATATGCAGGCGGAGTGCGTGGCATGCTGCACGCTTCGCAATTGCCACCAGCACCATTTGCCGATGTGAAAGAGCAGTTCTTCGGAACCAAGCGCGTGATCGAAACTACGCGAACCTATTTCGCGTGGATGGACGCGGGCAAGCGCGATTGGCATCGCACCGAATCGAAGCGTGAGATTACGATCGATGCGGTAGAGGCGTTCTTTAGCAGCATTGTGGAAAAGAAGCCTCTGAACATGACGAAGAGTTCGGCTGAGAGTACGTTGACCTCCATACTGGGGCGCATGGCCGCCGAGACGGGCCGCGTGGTGACGTGGGAAGAGATGCTGAAGGCCGGTTGATTTAGGCCTGCGATTTGCGCAAAGCTTTCGCACCCATGGCCGCTATCACCAACAGTAACAGCCCGCTGAGATAGAAGAGATTTCGCAGCCCGATCGCTGTGGCTATGCTGCCGGCAAACACCAACGAGACCGTTTGCGACAGCGTCATCACCGCCATCATGCTACTGGAGACACGGCCTAGCATTTCCCGGGGCGTTGCCTCCTGGAGTAACACCTGTGTTGGAACAAAGATAAAGGCGGCGGAGATTCCGATGCCCAGCGACCCCGCAATGCTTGCCCAGATGGTGTGGACCGCAGTCAAAAACAAAATGGAAATTCCGATGCCTGCCAACCCCATCACGACCAGTGACTTTCGCGGGATCTGTTTGGCGAACTTCGACATGATGGGAATTCCGGCGATGACGCCAACGCCGATCAGCGATCCAAGCGTGCCGAACAGAGCCGGACCCGAGGCGAGGTCATCGCGCACATAGATCGCCAGCAGCGCCGAATAGCAGCCCATTGCGAACATGCCGCAGGTAACGGCAACCATGACGAACGATGTGGATGTGTGGCTAAAGATATATCGCACGCCGACTGTCATTGCCGAGATCGCCGAGCGGAGGCTGCTGACGGTATGCTGCGTCGCCTCGCGGGAAGCAGAAATCGATATCAGGAATGCTGCCGAGCCAAGAAAGCTGATGCTGTCGAGATAGAAGCATGATTCGGGTCCAACCGCGCTGACCAGGGCCGCGGCCGCAGCCGGGCTCAGTATTCGCACGCCTTGCATCGCGCTTTGCATTAGAGCGTTCGCACTCAACAAGCCAGTTGCCGGCGTGACCGTTCGCAGCATGATCGATTGTGCCGGCACAAAGAAACTGGAAACCGAACTCATTAAGAAAAAGATGGCGTAGATCTGGTAGATGTTCTGCGTGAAGACGAGGCCGAGCGCGAGCACGGCGCGGATCAGGTCGCTGGCGATCATGGTGCGCTTCATGTCCCAGTGGTCGACAAATACACCCGCGAGCGGCCCGACAATGGCCAGTGGGAGCATGAATGCGATCATGATGCCGCTCACCTGCCACGGTGTTCCATGCATACGGAACGAAACGATGTTGTAGACAGCGAAGATGGCGAGAAAATCTCCGAACAGGCTGATGCATTGCGCGATCCATACGTTCCGCACGGAGGGTATGCGCAACACTTCCATGATAGTGAGCTGTGCTGGGTTTTCGCCTGACATGGAGAGCCTCAGTTTCTTCATGATAGCCGAACGTGACGGGCCCATTTCGCTTTTCTCGAAGAATGGTGTTGAAACACAGAAAAAGAAGGTGTATGATGATTCCAGGATAGAAAAATGGGTGAGGCACTCAAGCAACGGATTCATCAGCAACATTTCGACAGCCCGTCGGTCGAGGCGATGTTCAATCTGTGGATCGCCGCGGACTATATGGCCCAGAAGGCGGATGCAGTGTGTGCCGAATTTGGTATTTCCCGGGCGCAGTTTAATGTACTGCGCATTCTAAAAGGCGTTCACCCGGATGGTCATCCGCGCTGCGAGATCATGCGGCGGATGCTGGAAAAGGCACCAGATGTAACGCGTTTAGTTGATCGGTTGGAAGCGCAAGGGCTGGCATTGCGGGACCGCTCAGAGGATGACCGCCGCCTGTCGATTACAAAGATATCGCCGGCGGGACTGGAGTTGCTTGAGAAGATGGAGCCCGGCATGAAGGCGATGGGCGATCACTTCGCGGAACGTGTCAGCCGCAGAGATTGCCGTGAACTTTCACGCATCTGCGAAGGGCTTTATGGAGAGGGTGAGTAGCGTTTTTTTAGCCCTTATGCGTGTTTCAACATATAGTGTGATAACAAGGAGAAGACAATGAAAACGATTCCACTGGCGGCATTGCTGCTTGCCACATCCGGCGCGACCTTCGCGCAACATACTTACGAGATCGATACGGCGCATTCTGCCGCCCAGTTTTCAGTACGGCACATGATGATCTCCAATGTAAAGGGTGAGTTCAATAAAGTGACCGGGACCATCGTTTACGATGCGAAGAATCTGGCCGCCTCGAAAATCGATGCGGTTGTCGATGCAACTACGATCAGTACGCGCGAACCGAAGCGCGACGCGCACCTGAAATCGCCTGACTTCTTCGATGTCGCCAAGTATCCAACGCTGGAATTCCGCTCGAAGTCCGTCGCTGCGACGAACGGGAAGATTCTGGTGAAGGGCGACCTTGCCATGCACGGCGTGACTCGGGAAGTGGTTCTCACGGTGGAGCCACTATCGCCTGAGATCAAAGACCCCTACGGCATGCTGCGCGCCGGCACCACCGCCTCAACCAAAGTGAATCGCAAGGATTGGGGACTGAACTGGAACGCCGCTCTGGAAACAGGCGGAGTGGTGGTTGGAGACGAAGTTACGATTACGCTCGATATTGAAATGACACGGAAAGCCAAATAAGAGGGCAGGAGAAACGATTATGAGTACGAACAACATTGCTGAACTTGACGCGCAACTCAATGCGCAGATTTTGCAGGGAGACATTCTAGGGGCGTTTGACCGCTTCTATGCGGAGGATGTCGTGATGCAGGAAAACAGTCTGCCGGTGTTTGAAGGCAAGGCATTCAATCGCAAGCGAGAGGAGGAGTTCGTCGCATCCATCGAGCAGTTTCATGGTGCAAAGATCCTCTCGGCCGCGGTCTCTGGCGACGTCAGCTTCTCAGAATGGGAGATGGATGTTACGTTCAAGGGCGGCTTCCACGTAGTGCTGGCGCAGGTCGCCGTGCGCCGCTGGAAAGACGGCCTGGTTGCTAACGAGCGCTTCTACTATTCCAAGGGTTAATCAATACTTGGGCGTGACGCCCAGATTGAAAAAGAGGAACGAGTAGATATCGGCAATTTCCTCCAGTTTTTTCGATGTACTGCTGGCCCCGTGGCCCGACTTGACTCCGATGCGGATCAAGGCCGGGTTCCCGGGGCTCGCCTTATCCTGCAGGGTGGCAGCGTACTTAAACGAATGAGCGGGTACAACGCGATCATCGTGGTCGGCCGTTGTGATGAGTGTTGCGGGATACTTGCCGCCCTGCCGAATGTTGTGCAGCGGAGAGTAGGCGCGCAGGGCGGGGAACTCCGCTGCGACGTCGCTGGAACCATAGTCGGCGGCCCAATTCCAACCGATGGTGAACTTGTGGAAGCGCAGCATGTCCATCACTCCGACTTGCGGAATGGCGGCGCGAAACAACTCCGGCCGCTGATTGATCACTGCCCCGACCAATAGACCGCCGTTCGATCCGCCTTGGATTGCCAGATGCTCAGGGGAGGTGTATTTTTCCGCGATCAGGTATTCCGCGGCGGCGATGAAGTCGTCGAAGACGTTTTGCTTTTTGTCTTTGATGCCGCCCTTGTGCCACTTTTCGCCATATTCGGCGCCGCCGCGAATGTTGGCAGAAGCATAGACGAAGCCCTGCTCGAGCAATGCCAGGCGCGTTGGAACGAACTCCGGATTGATGTTGATGTTGAACCCGCCGTAGGCATAAAGCAGCGTTGGATTCTTTCCATCCAACTTCAGCCCTTTCTTGTACACGAGGAACATAGGGACGCGCGTTCCGTCTTTGCTCTTGTAGAAGACCTGCTTCGATTCATAGAGATCGGCGTTGAATCCGGGGACATCGGGAGTGCGGAAGATGGTGGATTTGCCGGTGGCCAGATTGTAGCGGAAGATGGTTTCGGGCACATTGAGCGATGTGAAATCGTAGAACACCTCAGTCGCCTCTTTTCGCGCGCCGAAGCCTGAGGCGGTGCCAAGACCGGGCAGGCTAATCTCTTTTTCCAGCTTTCCATCGAGCGAGTACACGTAGGCATGTGTTGCAACATCCTTCATGTACGTGACGATGAGTTTGCCGCCGGCGGTTCTCAGGCCTTCGATCGGTTCGGGCTTTTCCGGAATGACATCTTTCCAGGGATTTTGTTTGTTGGCCGGATCGAAGCGGGCGAGGCGGGAGTTGGGGGCGTGGTTGTTGGTTTCTACCAGGAATGACGTGCCGATGTTTTGAATAACGGAATAACTGTCGTTGGTAATCTCGGAGACGATGGGGTGAAACGTGTCGCCTGGCTTGGTTAGATCGCGGCAGTAGAGCGAATTGCCGTCGAGGCCCTTGCTGCGATCGGAGATGTACAAAATGGCGAAGCGCTCGTCTTCCGTTGTGGAGACGTGGTGGAATCGCAGAGGATTCGCTTTGTCGGAGTATATCAGCTGGTCTTGCGACTGAGGTGTGCCGATGCGATGAAAGTAAACCGAGTGGAACTCATTCTTGGCGGAAAGTGCGTGGCTATCGGCCGGAGCGGGATAACGGCTGTAGAAGAATCCGTCGCCTGCCCACGAGATGCCTGAGGCCTTGATCCAGCGCAGTTCGTCTGTTAGCAGTTTTTTGCTCGCCACATCCATCACATGGAAGACCTGCCAGTCAGAACCGCCGCTGGAAACTCCATAGGCCATGAGTTTTGCATCCTTTGAAAAGGACATGGCGCCGAGCCGCGACGTGCCATCGGCCGATAGCTTGTTGGGATCGAGCAGCACTTCGGGTTTGCCGTCCACCCCCTTTTGCATGTAGATGACGGCTTGGTTCTGAAGCCCGTCGTTTTTGGAGTAGAAGTAATAGTCGCCGCGCTGCGAAGGTGCGGAATACTTGGGGTAATCGAACAACCTCTCTAAGCGGGCTTTCACCTGGGCGCGATAGGGGATGCGCTCGAGATAGCCGAATGTCACCTTGTTTTCTGCTTCCACCCAGGCCGCGGTTTCCGCGGAGTTATCGTCTTCAAGCCAGCGATAGGGGTCGGCGATTGGAGTGCCGTGATAGTTGTCGACGTGGTCGATCTTACGTGTTTTGGGGTATTCAAGGTTCTGCCCGAAGGCAATTGGAATGGACATAATTAGGCCAAGCGTTATTGCGGTCATTGAGGCAGCTCCCTTTGACAATGAATCCATCTTGACACAAATGCCGCGAATTGGCGCAGCATTCCCTTCCCTTCCTGGTTGCTGTTTTATCAGCACGGGCGCTGTAGTTAACTTCGAATTAACAACTTTAACTGAACTTCCGCGACAAAATGGGTTTCAAGTAGTCATCAAAAGGGGGTTCGTTTGCGCCTTCCATCTACACGTCGCATAGCGATCTTAATCTGCGCCTGTCCAGCGCTGCTCATCGCTCAATCGGAAACGAGAACCATCTCGCGTGCAGACTGCCGGTTTGCTGCCGATTCGAGTGAATTCCTGCTCCGCGAATCGCGTGCGCGGCAGGCCGTGCATCAACGCGCTGTAGGGTTGAACGCGCGCGCGTCGCATGCCGCAGCCGTTCCTGCCGCTGCCGATTCCATTCCGAAGCGCAATTTTATTGACGAGGAAATCTTCGGCAAGCTTGCGGCGGCAGGCGTGGATTCCGCCCCGGTGGCAGGCGATGAGGAGTTTATACGCCGGGTCTATCTAGATTTGACCGGACGCATACCAAGTGCCGCCGACGTGCGGACATTCGCCGCAGACACGTCGGCCGCGAAGCGCGATGCATTGGTGGATCGCTTGCTAGCCTCCGCGGAGTTCACCGACCGCTGGACGATGTGGCTGGGCGATCTTTTGCAGAACACTTCGACGCTGGCAGCGGCGGCGGTCAATCGCAATTTTCAGGGGCGCAACGCATTCTTCACCTATCTGAAAGATGCTGTAGCCAACGACAAACCGTTCAGTACGATTGCGACGGAAGTGATCGCGGCGAAGGGAAACAACTACGACAGCGCAAGCGGCGCGGCAAATTTCCCGATGGGAGCGAGCACGGCGATGGGGCCGGATCAGGACACCTACGACATGATGCTGGTAAAGACGGCAACCACGTTTCTTGGGATGGGCCACTATGACTGTCTGCTGTGCCACAATGGTCGCGGTCATTTGGATCAGGCCAGCCGATGGGGTACCACGCAATCGAGGACGCAGGCGCAATCAATGGCTGCCTTCTTTTCACGCATGCGGTTCACTGCGTCGCAGCCCAATGGGAGCTTCGAGGTTTCCAATGCGGCTGGCGGCGGATACGATCTGAATACGAACTTTGGCAACAGGCCCGATCGCGTGGCCTTTGGCCCGACCAGTACCTTGACGCCGGCATACCGTGAGACCGGCGCTGTTCCTTCAGGCAACGACTGGCGCGCGGAGTTTGCCGCAAACATGGTGAAGGACCCGATGTTCGCACGGAATTTGGCGAACCGGTTATGGAAGCAAATGTTCAACCAAGGGCTGGTGGAGCCGGTGGATAGTCTGGATCCGGCGCGGTTGGACCCGGCAAATCCGCCAGCGGATGCTGCGGATTTCCAAGCCACGCATCCGGCGCTGCTTGAGAAACTGGCGGCCGAACTAGCGCGCGGGGAATTTCGTCTGCGCCCGTTCCTGAGGACCTTGGTGCAGTCCTCCGCCTATCAGCTGGATTCGCATTACGGCGGCACCTGGAAACTGGATTACGTTACGCTCTTCGCGCGTCACTTTGCGCGGCGTATGGAAGGTGAAGAGGTGCATGACGCGATTGCGACGGCAACCGGCGTTGGCGGCGACTATGCGATTCAAGGCTGGAGCAACCGTCCGCAGTGGGCGATGCAATTGCCCGAGCCGATTGAACCCAAGAATGACGCGGTCGCGATGAACTTCATGAATACCTTCCAGCGCGGCAATCGCGATACGCAGCTGCGCGGTCAGGATGGTTCTATCCAACAGCAGTTGTTCCTGATGAATGATTTATTTTTAGTAAGCCGCACCAAACTCGCAAAATCGCCAAGGCTGCAATCGATTTCCAGTATTACTGCCGGTGCGGATCTGGTGGAGGAGATCTATCTCACCTTTCTTTCGCGGCGTCCGTCGGAGGCCGAGAAAGGTGCGGCGATGTCGTATTTGAGCAAAGCTGCATCCCGCACCGACGCGGTGGAAGACCTGGCGTGGATGTGCATGAACAAAGTGGATTTCCTGTTTAGCTATTAGTTCGAACAAGAGGGACTCGCATGAAAGACCGGTTTGGATTCGATTGGAGCAATACAAAAGGGGCGCCCTTTTGGAGCAAGCCGCGGCTGGGCCGGCGCATGTTTTTCCGCCACGCAGCCAGCATGGTTGGTGGCTACTTTTTGTTGCCCACGCGCCCCATGGAGCGCATAGCACACGCCGGCGTTACAACGCAGAGCAAGGCGAAGAATTGCATCTTCATCATGATGGCCGGCGCGCCAAGCCATACCGATACATTTGATCTGAAGGCGGACAATCCCTTCCCCGCGGCCCAGTTTAATCCCACGTCGTTCAATGGCGTTTTGTTCCCGCAAGGGCTGATGCCAAAGATTGCTAACCAACTGGATTCGATTGTTCTTGTGCGCTCAGCACGGGCGTGGGCCAGCGCCCACGGACTGATGCAGAACTGGGTTCAGATTGGGCGCAACCCGGCTTCGCCGACATCGAAAATCAGCCCGCATATCGGCTCCGTGGTATCGATGGAGTTGTCGTCGAAAGATGCGATTCTACCGGCATTCATGGCGTTGAATGGGACACCGCCTGCAGGGGCCGGCTACTTCCCCGTAGCTCACGCACCGTTTCTGGTGACTGCCGGTTCGCCGCTTCCGAATACCACACACAGCGATGGCGCGCAGCGTTTTGGTCAGCGCAGTGATCTGCTGCTTGCATCGGAAGGCGCGCCGGGCAGCTACGCCGATCTTGGCAGCGGACCGGCAGAGATGGAGGAGTGGAAGACCCGGTCACGCTCGCTCATGTACAACAGCAAGGTGGATCAGATCTTTGCATTGAACCAGGCGGAGCGCGTTCGCTACGGTAACAGCCGCTTCGGCGATGCCTGCCTTACCGCACGGAACCTGTTGCGCGCGAACATGGGGACGCGCTTTGTGCAGATCACATTCGGCAGCTGGGACCATCACACAAATCTCTATCCGCAACTGACCACCATGGCCACTCAGTATGATTCGGGTCTTGGTCCACTGCTTGCGGATCTAAAAGCAGATGGGCTGCTGGACCAGACTTTTATTGTGTCGCAAGGCGAGTTTGGCCGCACTGTTGGCCCCCTCAACGGTAATGGCGGGCGGGACCACTATGGGCAGCAGGCGATTCTGTTCGCAGGCGGCGGCATCAAAGGCGGACGTGCCATTGGCAAGACCGATGACCGCGGCGCACAGATTGTCGAGCCGGAATGGAAGCGCGATCGTCCGGTGCGGCCGGAAGACACGGAAGCAACCATTTACTCCGCATTAGGAATCGATTGGACCACGCTGCGCCGCGATACGCCGTTTGGGAGAGGATTTGAATACGTGCCCGATTCCGCCAACGATACGTACGGTCCGATAGACGACCTGTGGGGCTAGGCTCAGGGAAAACATGATCTAATAGCATTCATGTCCACCCCGATTTCACGCCGTGCCGCAATGGCGGCCTTCGCTACGCCAGTGCTTGCGCAGCAACCACCGCGTCCGAATTTTGTCTTCATTCTTTGCGACGATCTTCGCTTTAATGCGCTGGGATATTCCGGCCATCCATTTGTGAAGACGCCGAACATCGATCGCATTGCACGCGAAGGGGCGGTGTTTACGCACGCCTTCGCTACCACGCCGCTGTGTTCGCCAAGCCGCGCCAGTTATCTGACGGGGCGCTATGTCCGGTCCCATGGGGTGACGGATAACACAGACCACAATGAACTGAGCCACAAGCTGATCACATGGCCGCGCATGTTGCACGACGCGGGGTATGAGACGTCGTATGCGGGCAAGTGGCACATGGGCAATGAGGATATGCCGCGGCCGGGCTTTGACCGCTGGATGAGTTTCAAGGCTCAGGGTGCGTATGTGGATCCGGCTTTGAATATCGATGGCGAACGGATTAAGAAGACGGGCTACGTTACCGACTTGTTGACCGACTTCACGGTGGAGTTTCTGCGCAAGCCACGTACGAAGCCTTTCGTAGCTTATCTGGCGCACAAGGCGGTGCATGGTCCGTTTGTGCCCGCGGAGCGGCACAAGGATCTATTCGCGAACGAGACGATTGTGCGAAATCCAAATGCCCAGGACGATTTTGCCGGTAAGCCAGTGCTGCAGCGCCAAATTGAGGGCGTGCCGGCGATCACCGGGCCCGGTTCCAGCGATGATCTGATCAAGAACCAGCTGCGCTGCCTAACTGCGGTTGATGAGGGGGTAGGCAAGATTCTGAAGGCGCTGGAAGACACCAGGCAACTGGACAATACCTTCTTCGTTTTCACGAGCGATAACGGCTACTTCTGGGGCGATCATAAGCTGGGAGATAAGCGGTGGGCGTATGAGGAATCGCTGCGGATTCCCATGGCGATGCGCTATCCGAAGCTCATCAAGGCGGGGACGAAGTTCGATCAGCTGGTGCTGAATGTGGATATGGCTCCGACGATGCTGGAGCTTGCAGGCGTGAAACCGCCGGCGAATTTTCAGGGCAGATCGGTGTTGCCGATTTTCAAAGGGACGGCGAGCAACTGGCGCACTTCATTCTTTGCCGAGTATTTCATGGAGAAGAATTATCCGCGTGTGCCGAACTGGCAGGCGGTTCGTGACGGCCAATGGAAATACATCCACTACCAGGATCTACAGGGCATGGACGAATTGTATGACTTGAAGGCAGATCCTTACGAGATGAAGAACCTGATTCACGATGCCCCGAAAGTAGCGCCCGCGATGAAGAAGGAACTCGAGCGCTACAATCAGACCATCAAATAGCGGCTACTCCGCGCCGGCTGCTTTTGCGGCCGGCTTATTCGGCTTTCCGATGTCTTGAGGATTCATATCCACGGGAATGACGAGGTCGGCGAATCCGGCCAGCATCTCTTCCCAGCTCTGATCGCCCCACCAGACTTCAGACTTCGGGTCGGGATTGAACTTGTTGCCGGGTGAGTTGTCGAACCAGGCTGTGGCAGTGATCTCCGTTCCTTTGGGCAGCAGCATCGGCTTTTCCAGATTGTAAGTGAGCTGCCAGTTGAAGTCGTATTTCGGCACCTTCAATAGTGTTTCTGTTTCGCCTGAGGGGTATTTGGCTACGTATTGAAAGCCTTTTCCGCGCAGGTGCATATGCGGGAAAAGGGATTGCAGAATTACGTCTTCGTAGATTTTTACTTTGGCGTCGACGCGATGGTCGGCCGCGCCAGCAGGAATATGGAGATTAAAGTTACCCACGAATGTGTTGACCACGCGCTGCTTCGGAGTTTCTTTCGCGAACACGATGCCAACCTGGCTGCGGTCCACTGCTTCTTTGCCGTCGGAGGTATAGTGCATCTGGAAAATCAGATCGCTGCCCGCTTTGATCAAGCGTGCCTGGCCGGGCTTGGTTTCGTAGGCTAGTCCGCCTGGCACGTAGACAGAGACCATCTCGTAGTTTGAGCTGGAAAGGCCATATAAAATGCCTTGGCCCGTGTCGGGCTCGTGCTTTGCGGCGTCTGGATTCTTGGGCGGGACAAACGCTTTTCCCGTGGGCACGCCTTTCATGAACTTCGAGCCTGGGGGGCGTGCATAGAGCACAATGTGATGGACCACGCTGCGTGCGCCTGGACGCACTTCGATTTTCTCTACCCACTTGTCTTCGGTGAAGCCGGTCGGCACGATGAAGTAGGTATAGTCCACTGTTCCCTTGGCCGGAACCGTGAAGTCGGTGGACATGTCCAGGACGGCATCGGGCTTTCCGATGGTCCAGCCTTTGGTGAACTGTTTGGCCGGTGGCGCGTCGGCGGCATTGCCTTCCTTGGCGCCGCCGTCTGCCCAGGCGATCAACGTTTCGATGTCGCCTTGTGCCAACGTGCGGTCATTTGAGAATTTTCCGAAGTGTGCGTCTGCGTACCATGGTGGCATCTTCTTCGCGAGCACGGCCTGCTTCATCGCTTTGGCGTATGGACGGGATTCCTTGTATGTTAGGAAAGACATTGGCGCGGCTTCGCCTGGGCGATGGCATTCCTGGCAATGCTTCTGCAACACGGGCAGAACATCCTTGTTGAAGGTTACGCCGGCAGGTGCAGCCAGCGCGGAAATAGAAGTCACAACGAGCGACAAGCTTACAGAAAATTTCATCGGGGTCCCCTCCCCGAAGTTTAACACGGAGTTTTACGTGATCCATCGGCATCATGCGATTCGTATTAGTTCTGCTCTGCTCGCTTGCTGCGTTCGGCGGCGACAAGGCTTTTAATGGGCGATGGAACATGAAGGCTTCGAAAGAGCCGCGCAATCGGGCGTGGTGGCTTGAGGTGACCGGCGCGGGGACGCCGAAATTGAAGGGCCGATTTGCCGTCGCTCCGGGCGGCGATATGAACGATATCCCTGAGATGTGCATCGCGAAGGGCGAACTGAACTTTGGGAGATTAACCGCTTCCTCCGCGGGGGGCGCGGAACTGAGAGCCCGGATACGGTTTTAGCGCAAAGTGCGATTGGTTCATCGACATTTGGAAATGGGTCCATGGCCGGTCAAGTCCGCTGAAGTGGTGTCTTGAAGGGATCTTCGGCAGCCGTAGCATCTCTTCCCCGACTCCGCGGAGAGATCCTCAGGTCCGGTGCTTCATCTTAAACCGGGCACAATTGTTATAAGCTAATAACCAAATTTAATTATCTGAGGTTATTCCGCTTATGCAGAACAGATTGAAGATGTTCGCGATTGCGAGCCTGCTATGCCTTGCGCTCGAAGCTCCAGTCCTGTTGGGACAGATCGTGACCGCGTCTCTGGAAGGAACAATCCTTGACCCCGCCGGAGCCGTAGTCCCCGCCGCAAAGGTCCGGGTGGTCAACAGTTCGACCAACAAAGAAGCCCAAACCGTTACCAAAGGCGATGGGCGATTCTCCTTTCCATCGCTGCTGCCGGGCGGACCCTACACGATCAAGGTGGAGGCCGCCGGCTTCAACACCGAAGAGCGCAGCGGCATCGTTCTCCAGGTAACACAGGCAGCCCGAATCGATTTCACCCTCCACATCGGCGCCGCCAGCGAAACCATCCGAGTAAACGCCGAGGCTCCGCTCATTGACGCGACCTCCGCTGCGATGGGTTCGGTCATCGATAGCCAAAGCATCGTTAACCTCCCGCTCAACCAGAGAAATGCCTACTCGCTGGTCTTCCTCGCGCCCGGCGTCAATGGCAATGTCGGTACTGCCTACAACAGCGCCAACATATCCATCAACGGTGGCCGTCCCGGAACCACTGACATATTGGTGGACGGAATCCCGTCATCACCCGGCCTTGCCAACCCCATCCAGGGCTTCGCCGTCTTCCCGTCCGTGGATTCCGTTCAGGAGTTTAAGGTCCAGACTAATTCCTATTCCGCGGAGTTCGGACGGAGCGGCAGCGGCATCATCAACCTGATCTACAAGTCCGGCACCAATCAGTTGCACGGCAGCGTCTTCGAGTTTCTCCGCAATTCGGACTTGGACGCCAACAGCTTCATTGCCAACCGGAACGGGGCCAGCCTTCCCAGTTTCCGGCGAAACCAGTTTGGCGGCAGCGCCGGCGGTCCAGTGGATATTCCGAAGGTCTATCGCGGGCAGGACAGAACCTTTTTCTTCGCGGCATATGAAGGCTTGCGGCAGGGTTCGGCCTCCAGCTTAAACACCACAGTCCCCACGGCGGCCCAACATGCCGGAGATTTCTCGCACACCTTGAACGCAGCCGGGCAATTAGTGACGATTTACGATCCGACTACCACCGTGGCTTCCGGGACCGGCTTCGTGCGGCAGGCTTTTCCGGGGAACATCGTTCCCGCCAACCGTATGGACGTCGTCGGAAAGAATGCATTGGGTTATTACCCTCTGCCGAATCTCCCCGGCGCGCTCTATACTGCCGCCAATAACTACTTCGTTCGAGGCACAGCCGTGACGGACAACTATCAACTCGATCTAAAGGTGGATGAAAACATTAACGACCGCCACCGCTTTTTTGTCCGCTATTCCCGCCGCGACCTCAACCAGCCGATGACCCCGTTTTTCCCCGCCGAAGTACTGGTGGCGCAGAACAACGACGCGCAGCGGCAAGTTTCGAATAGCGCAGCCATCGACTATAACTGGACCCTCAGTCCCACTAATCTGCTGGAGTTCCGTTATGGCTTTGCGCGAACCAAGCTGTATTTCGTTTCCCAAAGCCTGGGATTTGACGCCACCAAGCTGGGACTGCCCAGCTACATCACCGCCAACGCCGACCATCAACTGTTTCCCGGTTTCGCGCCTGCCAACTACTACACCATCGGCGGCGCGGGCCAGGGCGACACACGCTTTCCCGGCTTTGAGACTCATATCCTGGCAGTGGAAAACACTCGCGTTCTTGCGGCTCACACGCTGCGCTTCGGCTGGGAGGGCCGCCTGTTGCGAGCAAACGATACCGAATCCGGATCCTCCACCGGAAGCTTCTCGTTCACCAACGCCATCACGCAAGGCCCAAATCCCAACGCCGCCACCTCGACTGCCGGTAACAGCATTGCATCCATGCTGCTTGGTGTGGGCACTGGAACAATGCTGATTAATTCGCGGGACGGCGCGGAGCAGAGCAAATACTTTGCTGCCTACTTCCAGGACGACTGGAAGGTAACCCGCAGACTGACTCTAAATCTGGGCGTGAGATATGAC
Organism: uncultured Acidobacteriia bacterium; assembly: GCA_903881085.1. Classification (GTDB taxonomy): domain Bacteria; phylum Acidobacteriota; class Terriglobia; order Bryobacterales; family Bryobacteraceae; genus CAIRSA01. The sequence goes on along the minus strand of CAIRSA010000003.1, from coordinate 38,236 downwards.
CTCGATCTCACCGCCACGGAGCGTTACAACCGCATGGAAGTTTTTAACCCGGCGGTGGCGTCACCCCTGGCTTCTCTACAGGGACTCGCCGGCCTAAAAGGCGGCACGGTTTTCATGGGCGTCAACGGCAACAGTCGCCGTCAACTCGATCCGCAATGGCACAATTTGGGACCGCGTTTCGGCTTTGCCTACCAGGTGGAGAAGGACACTGTAATTCGGGGCGGTTACGGCATCTTCTATTCCGCCACCTATTTCGCGGCCGCTGCCCCAATCGGCAGTCAGGGTTTCAGCGCCACCACCGACTACAATGGCAGTCCGAACGGACTCACGCCGTCGCTCTATCTAAGCAATCCGTTCCCCACTGGTATCAACAGGCCGGTGGGAAGTTCGCAGGGGCTGTTGACCGGTTTAGGCGTTTCTTTCGGAAACCCGGTCATGGGCCAGAACCACGTCCCATATCTGCAAAACTGGGACCTCGACATTCAGCGCCAGTTGCCTGGCGGGATACTGATCGACGCCGCGTACGTCGGAAGTCATGGCGTCCACGTCAATATGGCAGGCACCTGGAATCTGAACCAGTTGACGCCTGATGTGATCGCCCTCGGCAGTAAGTTGCAGCAAAGCGTACCGAATCCGTTCTATGGCATCATCAAAACCGGCGTCGAGTCCACGCCCACCATCCCGCAAAGCTACTTGCTTGCGCCCTATCCTCAGTACACCGGTCTGAACTCGTCTTATCCGACTGGCGGCTACACTCTATATCACGCGGTTCAGTTGAAAATCGAAAAGCGCTTAAGCCGTGGGCTGAGTGTCCATCTGGCGTTTACGGGCGATAAACTGATCGACGATTTCTCGATCGTTTCCAACGTCGGCAACAACACCGGCGGGATTCAGAACATTTACAACGGCAGCGGCGAGCGGTCCATTTCATCGAACGACATCTCGCGCATGCTAACTATCAGCGGCGTATACGAACTGCCGTTCGGACGCGGGAGAATGATCGGCAGGAACTGGAACCGCTCCGTGGATGCGATGCTCGGAGGCTGGCAGATGAATGGGATCGCTACGAAACAGACGGGATTCCCGATCTCGGTAACAACACAGAACACTTGCACTAATTGCGGGAATAATGTGTTGCGGCCGAATAACAACGGCCACAGCGCCGCTCTCGACGGTCCGATTTCCCAGCGCTTGAATCAGTATTTCAATACGTCCGTATTTTCTCAGCCTGCGCCATTCACTTTCGGCAACACCGCGCGAACACTGCCCGATGTTCGTGGTCCGGGGTTGGAGAATATCGACTTCTCGCTCTTCAAAATTTTCAAACCTTTGGAGCGGCTCACAGTGCAGTTCCGCGCCGAAGCTTTCAACCTGCTGAACCAAGTAGTCTTCGGTCTTCCTAATGGAACGCTCTCCAGCAACAGCTTCGGGGCGATCACCACGCAGTCGAATGCTTCCCGCACAATCCAGTTCGGGCTGAAGCTCCTGTTTTGATGGGGCCGCGGCCTGCAAGAATTGCTTAGGCCTGAGCGTTCGCTATTATCAACTTGCTATCGGCACTCTTGCCGGGCACGATGACCGGGCCGGAGTAGCCGCCGCGCAAAGCATCTTCACGCTGATCGAGGGGGCGTCCGCTAGACTGCACGGCGGCGCCGTGGCAACCAATGCAGCGTTTCTTGAACAGCGGTTGTACATCGCGCGCAAATTCAACCGCTGGGGATTGAGCCACGGCGGGCAGAGCGGCAAGAAGCGCCGCAAGGCAGCGTCTGAAAAATAGAATCATCTGCGGAGCAATTTGATCTAACCGCAAGTGTCAAAAGCTAAACTTGGCGGCCAGGTGGAGAGCCCTTCCGGGAGCAACGCTCGTAGTCTGTCCGAACTGCGCCGAAAGCACGTTGGTCTGCACGCCTGCGCCAGAGATGACTAGCCAGAGAGAGCGCTATTTCTTGGCCCGCTTCAGCTCCGCCGCATCCAACACCCAGCGGCGCAGAATCTCATACCCGCGATCACCCGGGTTGAACCGGCGGCCACCCTGGTGGCCGTCCTCCTTGCCGCTTTGCACGTTGAGTGGTTTGCGCAGAATCTTGCTCTGTTCCACGTCTTGCTCATTCACTCGCTCAAGCAGCGTTTTGTAATTTGAGTAAGTAGCCTTGGCGCTGAGGTAACCGTTGTTATCCGCAGGCATCAACCCCATGGAGGGCACGCGCCCTGCGACTCCATGGCAGCCCAGGCAAGCCAGCTCATCGTCGCGATTCGTCTTGGTGAACTCCGGCGCCACCCAACTGCGGAAGTATTCGAAGTTCGCCTTCCATTCAGCGGACATCGATTTCACCTCAGCCACGTCCGGCTCCACATAGCCAGGCATCAGCTTCCGCAGAACCGGCCGGATCTCAGGATGCTGATTTATGTGCGTGTCAGCGGCAAGCGTCAAAGCCGCCGCCCGCAACCGCTTGTCAGATGGCTTGTCACCCAGTTGCCTTAAGTAGAGCGCTACGGACCGTTCGCGGTATCCGGAAATCTCATCGGCCTCCGTCGATTTGCCGCCGCGCACCTCCGGCAGCTTCGTCTGATAAGTGAGCAACCAGCGGACGCTGGGCAGCCACAGCATTTCATCCATGGCCGTTGGGAACGACTGCGGGAAGCGATCGAGCAGAGCGCGAATCTGCAAGTCCGGATTCGAATGGATCACCTGGCCGATGCTCTTGGCCAGATACCAATCGGCTGGATCCTTTTCCATCTGCAGCAATGCGTGCGTATTCTCTTCCAGCTTGCCGCGCTCCGCCGCGAATACCGGCACCAGCAGGCCGAAGAAGATCCGCTGCTGCTCTTCGGTTTTGGGAACATCCCAGCGCGCCCGTGAAAACAGCTTGATCAACGATCCCGCCAATTCCGCCCGGCGCTCCTGCTCCTTTGCGCCGCGATGGATCTGCGAGATCAGCGGCTCCAGAAACTCCTGCGTCGCCGGCAGAGTAATCACGCGCGGATCTGAGAGCGATGTCGCCGCCAGTGTCCGTAAATTCTCCGGACCATTCGCCGAGTAGCCCAGCACCTTCTTTTGTAGCGGCTCATAAACCGCGTTGGCGGAAGCTTCAATCGCCAGCCGCAGGGCCGTGTCGTTATTGGTCTTTTCGGCGGCTTCCCAATAGGGCAGCACGGCTTTGCCAACCATCTCCTTCGCGTTGGGTGTCGTGTATCCCATTTGGCCCGGGCCGCCATCGCCGCCCGCCATGCTGTAATAGGTCGCGGCAACTTTGGTGACGCGCTCTGCCAGCAGCGGATTCGCGGTGGTCTCCATTCGCTTTGTGATCGCGGCGAACAGTTGCGAAAGTTCTGGATACTGGTGTTCCTTGCTGCCATTCGCTCGATGTCCGTTGGCGATGAACAGCGCTTCGGTCTGGAAGCGCTTCGCCGTTTCCACCAACGAAATGGGCTCCGGCTTTTCCAGACTTGTTATAAATGCCTGATTTAGCTTCTGGCGCACGGGCGGATTCCAGATCCACCAATTCCACGCCGCCCGTGTGGACCAGGCGCGAACCGCCGGATCCGGATCCTGATTCATCATGTGGTCCAGCGTATCGGCGACGCGCGGGAATCCCGCGGCGGAGCGTGTCATCACGCCATCGGCGCGCATGATGAGCGCCCCGGCGATTGATGCTCGCGTCAGGTCGCTGGAGCTTTCGTAGGCCGAAAAAAGATAATCCCATCCCTTGTCGTCAAGCAGGGTCTGGCGCATGCCCCAACGGGCCGCCTCTCGTACCATCTTAATCGGATCGCCAAGCCCTTTTATCTGCGCGGTGATTCCCAACTCATTGTGCAGCGCGCCTAGGGCGATCTGCGCCCAGTAGCGAACCAGCGGGCTCTTATGTTCGGCGCCCGGCAAAACCAATCCGATGAATTGCGAATCGCCAGCCTCCAATCCAAGCTGCGCCATGGCACGAAAGCGAGCCACGGTATCGGCCAGCGATTCGCCAGCGCGCGGTTGGTAGTCGGTCGCGTTGCGGGCGGCGGGCTTCACTGGATACAGGCGCGACAGAGCGTGCATGGAATAGGCGGTGGTCACAAATCCTGTAAGCGCGTTGCGATTCCACCGGCCATATGAATCCTGCATGCGCAGCAATGCATCCACGCCGCGCTTCACGGCCGGATCGCTATCGTTGTAACCGAGCGCAGCCAGCGCAGTGAGCGCGAGGGCAGTGGGAGCGGGGTCGATGTCTTTCGGATCGTTGGATCCGTTTTTCCATGTTCCACTGGCCTGCACGCCTGGATGAAACCCCCACGAGCCATCGGGCTTTTGAATGGCTCGCAGACGAATTTCATCGGAGGCCATTTGCGCATCCACGCGCTTCATGAACGCCTTCGCTTCGTCGGTGTCCCCGCGAAGCGCAACGTAGTTCGGCGGGAATGTCTTGCGGAAAAATTCGATGCGGTTTGACAGGTCGTCGCTGTACTTGGGTCCGACTGCGAACTGTTTCTCCGCCTTCTCCACCAGCGCTTTCAGATACTTCTCATCGTGAGTCTGCTCCCACGCCCGCTTCAGAATCTCGCCTGAGAAGCGGTACACAATGGACTGCCCGACATTCGATCCAGGTCCCGCGGCGTTGATGCCGCTGGGATCGGCGGATTGCAGAACATAATTCGCTGTGCGTATCTGCTGCGCCGAATGCAGGCGTCGCGCTGGGACGGAGGTTTCCAGCGTTGTTAAGTTATAGCCCGCCGCGCGTGTACCGGCCGGACCATCGCCCAGATCAAGCGGTGCCAGGCTGGTGTTGTTCGCCGCATCCTGCAAGTAGTTGGTTGGCCGCAGCGACTCATACATCACGTTGATGAGATGGCGATAGTTCGCCACGTTCTCAGGCCTGTAGCCGTAAGGCATTGTGCCGGCCGGACCCCACACGCCGGACTGCGTATGGCAGCTCATGCAGTGCGTGCCCAGCAGGTTGCCGGTGTCGCGGATGCGGCGGTCCACGCTTGCTCCGCGCGGACGGTTTAGCAGCCATGCGTCCACCTGCGAGATGTGGTCGTACATCGCAGTTCGGACGGCCTGGCGCGGATCACGGTACGGCGCGAGGCTTCGCAATCGCAACTCCACTTCGTAGCCTGGTGAGTTAGCCTCCACCTTCAGAAAGTAAACGCCGTTGGGCTGCAGCGTGCGGCTGATTTCGGTGCGATGGCCTTCCGTCTGCTGATGCACGCGCTCATTGGCGTTGGCACCTTCGCGATACTCTTTTCCATCCGCCGTATAGAACTGAACCTGCGAGGCCACCAACGGATCCGCCACGTTCAAGTTGGCGGTGAACAGCTTCCTCTCGCGGCCCTGAAACTCGATACGAAACCAATCGATGCCGGAACTGCCCACGCGGCCGTTGTCGAAGTATTCAATGTCGTCAGCGCTTCCCGTGATGTGAAGCGTCTCATCGCCGCCGGTCTTGCCCATGGCGATTGGTTGCGCCTGGGCGATGGAATCGTTCGGCTCTACTTCGATCACCATGCCGCGGTTCGAGACGCCGAAGTCCACCGGCTGGACGTTCAAGCGCAAGGGCACGCGAGCGCCGGCGGGCCAAGGCGTCTTTGCGGGAAACCGCTCGAGTTTGTGCGTGCTGCCCGGTTCGCGCCAGCGCGGCAGGTTGAACACCGGATCCTCATCAGTAACGGCCGAGACCTTCAATGGGAAGGCGCCCGTTTTTTCCGCCCGGTAGACCATGTAGAAGTCAGGATCGAGCGCGTGCAGCACCTTGCGATAGCCGCCCCATTCCACCGCGATGCGCCCATTGGGCGGCAGTTTTGAAGGTGAGGGAAGGCCCACTGCGATCTCCACCGTCTTGCCTGCTTCCAGTTGATATGTGCGCGTGTAGGATCCGGTGAAATCAACGGACGAGGGCTCGGGCGCAAATGCAAGCGCCCCGGCGAAGAGCAAATTGGATAGAAAAATAACTTGGTATTTCATTTTTTATGATGAGTACGCGTAGGTCGAGGGAGGGCCGACTGGTCCGGCACTCCCGAAATCATATCAGACTTGCGCGCAGCCAATTCCTACACGGTCCACACGAATTGTCGTATCAAAGTTGGCGCACAAAGTTGGCGCGCAAAGTTGGCGCGCGATTGATCTTTTAATGAATCGGTGATAGTCTTTCATTCGCAATGTCAGGATATTCGCCGGCGACGCAAAAAAAGGTGGGCTGAGGTGGACGGAAGATCCGTACGCTCTGCCTCGCGACGAAGTTGGTGATTTAGGAAAGATATGGAACAACTATCGAGACGTGCCTTCATGGGGTCCCTCGGGACGGGCCTCGCCTGGCAGGGCAGCGCCCCCTCACTGCCTAATATCGTTTTGATTCTTGCCGATGACCTGGGGTTTGGTGACGTGCAGTTTCTAAACCCTAAGCGCGGCAAACTGCCGACACCGAACATTGACCGCCTGGCGTCGCAGGGGATCAGTTTTTCCGATGCTCATAGCGGGTCGGCAGTGTGTAGCCCTACCCGCTACGGAATTCTCACCGGGCGGTATGCATGGCGGTCACGATTGCAACAAGGAGTGCTGGGGCCATACGGAGAGCCGCTGATCGAGCCCGGGCAATTCACGCTGCAAGGCATGTTGCGAAACAAGGGCTACGAAACAGCATGCATCGGCAAGTGGCATCTGGGGTGGAACTGGCCGGGGGAAAAGGGCAAGCGCGATTTCACAAAGCCTATCACAGGCGGGCCGACCACGACCGGTTTCCAGACCTACTTTGGCACTGATATCCCGAACTACCCTCCATACTGCTTTATTGAGAACGATCGCACTGTAGGAATTCCTTCCGTACCCAAACCGAAGAGCATCTATGGCACAGATGGGGAGATGCTGCCCGGGTGGCGGCTGGACGCGATTCTTCCGGCGTTGGAAAAACGTGCTTGCGAGTTCGTGCGGCGCTCGGCGAATGAGAAGAAGCCTTACTTCCTATACCTGCCACTGACATCGCCACATACGCCATTGGCCGTGGACCAGGCATGGCGAGGCAGGAGCGGGTTAGGCCTTTATGGCGACTGGGTCATGCAGACCGACGCGGTTGTGGGAAGTGTGCTGGAGGCGATCGACCAAAGTGGCGGACGGGAAAACACGTTGGTGGTGTTTACGAGCGACAACGGCTGCGCACCGTATATCGGGTTGGATTCGGAAGCGGAAAACACGCGGCTGGGACGCGTGAAGGAACTGGAAGAGAAGGGACATTTTCCGAGCGCGGGCTTTCGCGGCTACAAGTCGGACATTTGGGAGGGAGGCCATCGGGTTCCATTTGTTGTGCGCTGGCCACGGGTGGTGAAGGCTGGCTCGAAAAGCGAGGAGACTATCTGCCTGACCGATCTTTTGGCAACCTGTGCTGAGGCGGTGCAGCTGCAGACGCCTACCACTGCGGCGGGGGATAGCGAGAGCTTCTTGCCGGCGCTTAAAGGAAAACCGCTGAAACGCAAGCGGGTTGCGATTGTCCATCATTCGATCGGAGGGCAGTTCGCCATTCGCTCGGGAAAATGGAAGCTGGCCTTGTGTGCGGGGTCGGGCGGATGGACAGAGCCGACTGAGGCGCAAGCCCCGCCGCAGGGGTTGCCGGCAGGGCAGTTATATGACATGCATGCCGATCCGGCGGAACAGAACAATCTTTATCGGAAGCATCCGCAAGTAGTGAACCGTCTGACGCGATTGATGGAACAGTACGTGAGCGATGGCAGAAGCACGCCGGGGCCACGGCTGCGGAACGATGTAGCGATTCAAATTCACAAACCGATCAACAAGAAAGCAGTGGGGAGCGATTGAATGAACACCTGGAAGACCGTACATGTTGTCTGTGTCGCAATGATTCTGACTGGCGTGTTGGAGGCGCAGGTCTCAACGGCGTCGATTCAAGGAACGGTGCACGATTCCACCGGTGCGGGGATTCCCGCTGCCCGCGTCGTGCTTCGCAGCATCGGCACGAACGTAGAGACAGGCACGTCAACGAATGGAACTGGCGAATACGCCATTGTGAACATTCTGCCAGGCGCGTATTCACTGCGCGTTAGCAAGCAGGGGTTCCAGACAGCGCAACAAAAGGCCGTCACTCTCTCTGTAAACCAAACGGCTTCCTATGACTTCACGCTGCCGGTGGGCTCGGCAGAGCAGACGGTCACGGTGACTGATGCGGCTCCGACGATTGAAAGTTCCACGGCGGAGTTGGGCGCGGTAATCGGCAGCGACGCGGTGAATGATCTGCCGCTGAACGGACGAAACTTCACGCAGTTGCTGCAGTTGACACCGGGCGCAAGTCCCATCAATACTGCCCAGCAATTGGGATTCAAGAGTGTTGGCACAACCGACTTTCCATCCTTTCACGGAGCGCGCAACCGGGCAAATCTGTTTCTGGTGGATGGTTTGAACGATCAATCGTCCATTTCAAGCAACTACGCCGTGCCGCCGATTGTGGATGACATTCTAGAGTTCAAGGTGGATGCTCATAACGATCAGGTGCAGTTTGGCGGTGTTAGCGGCGGCGTTGTGAACGTGGTAACCAAGTCCGGGACCAATACGTTTCACGGAACCGCGTGGGAGTATCTGCGCAACTCCGTGTTCGATGCCCGTAACACGTTCTTCTCGACGGTGAATCCCCTGCGTCAAAATCAGTTCGGCGGCAATCTTGGCGGACCGGTATTACTGCCTAAATACAACGGGCGGAACCGCAGCTTCTTCTTCGCAAGTTACGAAGGGTTCCGCAACAGCACGCCGAGCCAAACACTGGGCCGCGTGCCCACGGCGAGCCAGATCGGCGGCAATCTGAGCGACCTGAACTTGCCGATCTATAATCCGTTCACTACCAGGGCCGATCCGGCAAAGCCCGGACAATTTGTGCGCGACCCATTCCCGGGCGCGATTATTCCCACCAGCCTGTTGGATCCGGCGATGTCAAAACTGGCGCAAGCAATGTATCCGGCCCCAACGGGAACCGGAACGACCAACTTCAGCGCCACGTCGCCTGTGCACGTGGCGCAAAACGTCTATAACATCCGAGCCGATCAGCAGTTGGGAGACAAGGATTCGTTTTGGTTCCGGTATAGTCAGATCACGCTGCCTAAGGACTCCTTAAACCGGATTGGCAATGGCGTCACCAATGACACCTGGCATGCGCATACGGTAGGCGCCAACTGGACTCATATCTTTGGACCGGGCATGGTGATGCAGGCGCAGTTCGGACGCACGTTTGCAATTGACAATAACCGGGCCGCCGTGCCGGCGACGCCTGCGGGTGTGATTGAAGCGCTGTCTCCGAATTTCGCGTGTGGGTATCCAGGAGACCGGAAGTGCCTGCTGCCGAGCGTGGGATTAACCAACTTTATCGGCACGCCCGCAGATTCGGTTACCGATCAGGGTGCGACGGATATCTGGTCGGGCCAGGTAAATCTCTCGAAGCTCTGGAGAAAGCACCTGTTCACGATGGGCTTCAGCCTGAATACGAATAACATAGACGAGTTGATTCTGAATAACAGCATCACTTACAGCGCTTCGCAGACGGCGGATCCGCAAAACCTCGGCAAAACGGGCAGCGACCTGGCCTCATTCTTATTGGGCGTGCCATCGGCGGGTACCCGCCGGTTGCAGGGAGGGGGCGAGAATCATGGCTGGGTGAACGGATTCTACTTCGGAGACCAGTGGAAGATCACGTCGCGGCTGACGATGAACTGGGGCGTGCGGTATGACCTCACACTGCGTACGACGTGGGGAACGAAATCGGACGATACGATCTATGTCGGCTCATTGGATGGCAACAACGGAACTTACATCGTGCAGGTGCCGACACCGTTCTGTTCAGCAACTGGGAAAGCGCCCTGTATTCCCGGCTCGGCGCTGCCGGATCATGTGGTATTAGCCAAGGACGGACATATCTTCCGTAATGACAAATCGAACTTCGCACCACGCATGGGATTTGCATACCGGCTGACTTCGAAGACGGTGATCCGCACGGGCGGCGGCATCTTCTATGACAACTGGGCAACCTGGACGCAGTTGGGACAAAGCTACGGGGCCAACTGGCCCTCGGTGAACCTGCTGCAGGCGACCAATCAGAATCCGGACGTGGTGACGGTTAGGGCGGCAAATCCGTTGGCGGCTATCGGCGCGAGTGCATTGCCGGCAGCCACCCCATTTACTTTGCTGCAGACTTACAAAGACCCGTACATGAAGACGCCTTACACGAGCGAGTGGAACTTCGGGATTCAGCAGCAGGTGGGAGCAACGACAGCGCTCTCGGTGGACTATGTGGGCTCGCATGGCAGCCGCTTGGATTTGAATACCTTCTTCAATACAGCCACGCCAGGGCCGGGAGCGCAGGCGGCGCGGCGTCCTTACTCCTATATCACGCCGACCAACTATGAGCGCACCAATGGACGAAGCAGTTATGAGGCGCTGGAGGTTTCCTTGAACCGCAGGATGACAAAGGGATTCAGTTACCTGGTCTCTTACACGTGGGGTAAGTCAATTGACATCTCCTGCTCAGGCTGGGCAGGCGTGGAAGGCTGCGCCAACCAGGACCCCTACAATACAAACGCCGACAAAAGTGTTTCGGCCTATGATCTGACTCATATTTTCTCTACGAGCGTACTTTATGAGCTGCCATTCGGGAAAGGCAGGCGCTTTGCATCGGGCAATCGGGTAGTGGATTACGTGGCAGGCGGATGGCAGACGAATGCGATCGTCAGCCTGCACAGCGGCACGCCCTACACACTAGGTGTGGGCGGCGACATCGCAAATACGGGAAATTCCAACAACGCCGGTTATTATGAGAGGTTGAATGTAGTGGGAGATCCGCACTTGGACAATCCTTCGCCGGCGCAGTGGTTCAACACCAAGGCGTTTGCGGTGCCGCCAAGCTTCACCTACGGCAATCTGGGCCGCAACACGTTCCGCTCGGACTGGACACGAAACATAGACTTCTCTCTGTTCCGCGAGTTCAAGGTGCGAGAAGGGCTACGAGCGCAATTCCGCGCGGAAGCCTTCAACGTCATGAACAACGTGGTGTGGGGATCGCCGGTGGCGAACTACACGAATGCGAACTTCGGCAAGGTGCTTTCGGTGGGGAATAGCCCCAGGCAGTTGCAGTTTGCATTGAAGCTCCGGTTCTGAGGGTGAGCCATATTATGAACTCCGCATTGCCATTTTCAGGGCTTGACCCTCTTTCTTAGTTGGCGGCCTTCCCCTCGTCTTGGCCCAGGCACTGGCCCGTGCCGCTCGCCAGGCAGCATGTACAACCCCGGCCATGCCGGCATAGCGCCGCGCATTGGTTTTGCCTGGTCGCTGGGATCTGACCGGAAGACATGGTCACAAGAACACGCGCCTGTTCTTCGCCAAATGGCACGAATTGGGCGCGCCCAATCCACGATGGATAAAAACATCCGTCCAAATTGAAAAACATTGAAGCCGGAAATTACGGCGCTGCAGAAATCAGAAGTGGAGTCGTGCACATTGGCGGCGCACCGGATTCTACCTAAAGATCCGATTCTCGTGTATGATCGAAGCGAGGAGTCGATCATGACCAGCCGAGACCGCATTCTTGCGGCCCTCAACCACCGCCAGCCCGACCGCATCCCGATCGATTTCGGCGGCACCACCGTCACCGGCATGCACGTCAGTTGCGTGACCGCATTGCGCGCGCACTACGGCCTTGACCAACATCCCGTCAAAGTCATCGAGATCGGCCAGATGTTGGGCGAAATCGAAGAGGACCTGAAACAGGTGCTGGGTATTGATGTAGAAGCCGTCGCCCGGGCTAAGAGCAAATGGGGCTTCGCGCTTGCCGATTGGAAGCCGTGGCGGATGCCTGACGGCCTCGAAGTGCTTGTCCCCGGCGGCTTCAACATTACGCTCGATGCCAACGGCGACGTTCTGCTCTATCCGCAAGGCGACACCAGCGTCCCGGCAAGTTCACGCATGCCCAACGACGGATATTTTTTCGACAACATCATTCGTCAGGATCCGATCGACGACGACACGCTAAAGCTCGAAGACAATCTGGAAGAGTTCGGTCCAGTTCCCGATGAAGATCTGGCCGACATGAAGGCGCGTGCCGCTTCCGTGCGAGAACGCGGCCGCGCTGTGGTGGCGGCCATCGGCGGTACCGGCTTCGGCGATATCGCCAACGTGCCGGCGCCCGGCCTGCGCCACCCGAAGGGAGTACGCGACGTTGCCGAATGGTACATGTCCACGCGCTCCCGCAAGAGCTTTATTGCGGCCGTATTTGAAAAGCAGGCCGAAATCGCACTGGCCAATCTGCAGCGTCTCAACCAGGCGATGGGCGATCAAATCGACGTGATCTATCTTTGCGGTACCGATTTCGGTACACAGAACTCCTCGTTCTGCTCCACCGCCACCTTCCGCGAACTGTGGTTCCCACCGTACAAAACGCTGATCGAATGGATCCATGGCAACACGCAGTGGAAAGTCTTCAAGCACTCGTGCGGGGCGGTGTCGAAATTCATTCCATCGTTTATCGAAGCCGGTATCGATATTCTGAATCCCGTGCAATGCTCCGCCACGGGCATGGAGCCGCGCGATCTGAAGCGTGAATTCGGCCGCGACATTGTCTTTTGGGGTGGCGGGGTAGATACGCAAAGCACCCTTCCTTTCGGCACTGCGGAAGAGGTCCGCAAACAGGTACTGGACCGCTGCGCAGTGCTGGCCGAAGGCGGCGGCTATGTCTTCAATTCGGTCCATAACTTGCAAGCAAGAACACCCTTGGAGAATATCGTAGCGATGTTTGACGCGGTAAAGGAGTTGAACGCATGAACCTTTCGGAAGCGCTGGCCGCCGGGCCTTTGCTGACAGATGGAGGCTGGGGTACCCAGTTGCAATTGCTGGGCCTGGGCTTCGATGAATGCCCCGATGTGTGGAACCTTACCAATCCCGCCAAAGTCGGCCAAGTGGCAAGCTCCTATGTGGAAGCCGGCAGCCGCGTCATTCTCAGCAATACCTTCCGCGCCAATCGCATCAGTCTGGCCGGTTTCGGGCTGGCCGATCAAGTCGTCGAAATCAACCGCAGTGGCGCGGCCATTTCCCAAAGAGCGGCTGGCGGCAAGGCGCTGGTCTTTGCGTCGATCGGGCCCACCGGCAAGATGCTCATGACTGGCGAAGTGAATCCCGAGGAGGTGTTGGAAGCATTCTCGGAGCAGGCGCGGGGACTGGCCGAAGGCGGAGCAGATGGCCTGGTTATAGAGACCATGGGCGACCTGGAGGAGGCCACTATCGCCTTGCGGGCCGCGCTTTCCACGGGCCTGCCAGTGGTTGTCTCCTTTGTTTTCGACACGGGCAGGAACAAAGACCGCACCATGATGGGCGTCACGCCGGAGCAGGCCGCGGCGGCGATGGAGGCTGAAGGCGCGTTCGCCGTCGGCGCCAATTGCGGCGTCGGAATTGAAGCCTACCTTCCGGTCTGTAAGCGGCTGCGCTCTGCGACGAAACTGCCGGTCTGGATCAAGGCCAATGCAGGTCTGCCCGAAATTGTAGATGGCAAGGCGGTGTACAAGACGACGCCGGAGATGTTCGCCTCGCACGTGCCATCGCTGGTGGAAGCAGGCGCAAATTTTGTCGGCGGATGCTGCGGTTCCACCCCGGCTTTCATCCGTGCCGCCGCGGAAAGGCTTGCCCGGTGCGCTACAAGCTGATCAGTTGCGAAGTTCTCTTTCGCGAAATGTGCACCGTCGTCGCGCGGTCGCCCCATCAGATCGATGTGGAGTTTTTGCCCAAAGGACTACACGACATTGGCGGCGCGAAGATGTGCGTGAAGTTGCAGCAGGCGGTGGACCTGGCAGTGGGTTATGACGCAGTGTTGATGGGTTATGCCCTCTGCGGCAACGGCATTGTTGATCTGCAGGCACGTGAAAGTCCGCTGGTGATCCCACGTGCGCATGACTGCATAGCTCTGTTGATGGGCAGCCGCGAACGGTACGACCAATATTTCGAAGCGAACTCCGGAGTGTACTACCGCTCCACCGGTTGGATCGAGCGCGGCAAAGGGCTCAATCAACTGATCAGCCAGCGGACCATGCACGATGACACGCTGGCCGAACTCATCGCCAAGTACGGCGAGGAAAATGGCAGCTACCTGTTCGAAGAACTACATCGCTATAAGAACGCCTATTCGCAGCTGACCTTCATTGAGACAGGCGTGGAATGCGACGGCAGGTTTGAACGGGAATCGCGCGACGAGGCGGCGGAAAAGAACTGGCGATTCGAAAAAATTGCCGGCAGTCTCGACCTATTTGCCCGGCTCGTAAATGGAAAATGGGATGACGATTTTCAGATTGTCCCACCGGGTTCGAAAATCGTACCGAGCTACAGCGAGAGTGTTATCCGCATTGCAGGGGTATAACCATGACAGGACGGGACCGGGTTCTTACGCATATCGCCGGCGGGCATGTGGACCGCCTGCCGCTGATGCCGATAACAATGATGTACGCCGCCGATCTTTCCGGCGTGCCGTATCGTGAATATGCCACCGACCATCGTGCACTGGCCGAATCGCAGATGAAAGTCGCCAAGACATTTGGCTTCGATTATGTTTCGGTGATCTCCGATCCCGCGCGCGAGGCGAGCGACCTTGGCGCCGCTATCGAGTGGTTTGACGACCAGCCGCCGGCAATCATTGAAAGCCGTGCCCTGCTGACTGACAAAGCGACGCTGGAAAGCCTGCCATTGCCTGACCCGATGGAGATGCGGCGCATGCGCGATCGCATTGATGGCGCGGCGTTATTGCGCCGCATGTCGAGCGGCGAATATCTTGTCGAGGGTTGGGTGGAGGGCCCCTGCGCAATGGGCGCCGATCTGCGCGGCTTGAACACATTGATGTTCGACTTCACCGACGATCCTGATTTCGTCCACGCGCTGTTTTCGTTTGTCGTGGAAATGGAACTACGCTTCGCAACTGCGCAGGTGGCGGCAGGTGCGGATCTCATCGGAATTGGTGACGCCGCGGCAAGTTTGGTAGGTCCTCGCCTCTACAAGGAATTCGTCCTCCCCTATGAACAGCGGCTGTTCCAGGGCCTGCGCGCAATGGGTGCGAAGACGCGCCTGCATATCTGCGGCAATACGCGCCGCATCGTTGGCGGCATGGGGCAACTTGGCGCTGACATCGTCGACCTTGATTTCCTCACGCCGGTCAGCGAAGGCCGCACTGCAATGGGGCCGCAGCAGATCCTGCTTGGCAATTTGGATCCGGTACGCACTTTGCGTGATGGCACTCCCGAATCCGTTGCCGCGGCGGTCGACGAATGTCACGCCCAGGCTGGGGAACGCTACATCATCGGCGCGGGCTGCGAGATTCCGCGTGGCACTCCGGCCGATAACGTCAGGGCGCTCGGCGCAATGTTTGCCCGATGACCGGCCGTATTCAACTCACACTCATTCCGCTCGGCGTCACGATGGAAGCTGATCGCGGCACATCGCTCGAATCGCTGCTTTTCCGCCATGGAGTGGAGTTTCCATGCGGCGGCGCGGGCGAATGCCGCGGTTGCCGCGTGCGGGTCATCGAAGGCGCCGTGGCGATCACTTCGCAGATGCGCTCGATCTTCACGCCCATTGAACTGGAGCAGGGTTGGCGGCTCGGATGTCAGGCATGCGCCGAGGGTCCGCTCACGCTGGAAGTCGCCCAATGGGAAACGCCGGTATTGGCAGACGATAGCTCCCTTGAATACGAACCCGCCGCAGGCCTTGGCATCGCGATTGATATTGGCACCACCACCATTGCGGCCCAACTTCTGGACCTGGAAACGGGCAAGGTGCAAGCGGTAGAGACGTCGCTCAATCCGCAGATCGAACATGGGTCCGATGTGATGACGCGCGTGCAGTTCGGCCTGGCCAACGGTCCGCGCCTCACGGAGTTAATCCGAACTGAAATCCTGCGCATTTGCCGCGCCCTGACATCTCGGCCGGTGTGCGAAATCATCCTTTGCGGCAACAGCGTGATGCACCATCTGTTCTGCGGACTCTCCGTCGAGCCCTTTGCCAGCGTCCCTTTTGAACCAGCGGAGGGCGGCACGAAATGGTTCACTGCCCGCGAGCTTGGCTGGCAGCTTGCTGGAGATCCGCAGGTCTGTTTCATGCCCTGCCTCGGCAGCTTTGTTGGCAGCGATATTCTCGCCGGTATCCTCGCTACCGGCATGTTCAACAGTAGCCGCTACCAGGCGCTTGTCGATCTGGGCACAAATGGCGAACTGGTGGTGGGCGATGGCAATTCGATGCTGTGTGCATCAACCGCTGCAGGCCCGGCCTTCGAAGCCGGACGCATTCGCATGGGCATGCGCGCGGCTACCGGCGCAATCTCGCATGTATCGTTGGAAGACGGGCGCCTGCGCTGTCACGTGATCGGCGGTACGACGGCCCGTGGCATCTGCGGTAGTGGCTTGGTCGATGCGGTTGCCGCCGGCTTGGAGCTGGGTGCGATTCAAGCCAGCGGCCGCATGGCAGTGGATTTTCCATTGGAGGGCGGCGTCTGTCTTTCGCAGCGCGACATCCGCGAACTGCAACTGGCCAAGGCTGCCATCGCCGCCGGATTTCGCATCCTCACTTCGAGGAAAGTCGAGCGGACGTTCCTCGCCGGCGCGTTCGGCAACTACGTAAGCATCGCCAGTGCCCGCCGCATCGGTTTGTTGAATGAGGCCGAACCCAGCGGCAACACGGCCCTGGCCGGAACCAAACTGGTGCTGCTCAACCGGTCGCGGCGCATGGAATTTTTGGAAGACGTGCCTGCCCGCGTGCGGCACGTGAACCTCGCCGCCGACCCGCGCTTCCAGGATGTTTTTACGGATTGCCTGAGCTTTGACGGGCTGGAGGGATAAGCACGGCGCGCAAAAATGAAGTTGCAGCCATCGACGTGGCGCAGCAGACAGGAGTGCCTGCGCCACGTTGGCCCGCGCGGTCAATGTGAAGTTGTGCCGGCAATCAAAGATGAAGATAAAAGGATTGACACTTCTTGTTTGTTTCGCATACTCTGATCTCAGCAGTTGAATAAACCAATGATTCCAGTGACCAAGAGAGAGCGCGTCGAGAAAGTATACGCGATGGGCAAGGCGGATCGGATCCCTTTCGTCCCGGCGATTTACGAACAGAAGGGCGCGCTCATCGGCAAATCGCCCTCCGAGATCGCTCGTAATCCGGAGTATCTATACAACGGTTTATTGAAAGAACTGGCTACCTACGATGCCGACATGCTGGTGATTGGCATTGACGTCTACAACGTCGAGGCGGAAGCACTTGGCTGCAAAGTGGTCTATTTCGAGGACTCCAACGACTGTCCGGGAATCGTCTCGCCGATCGTCGACGGCCCGGCCGCCCTTTCGAAGCTTGGCATCCCCGATTCCGCCAGCGCCGGCCGCATGCCGATGTACCTGGAAGTTGCCGATCGCCTTTATCGCGAGATCGGACACTCCATCATTCTGCGGGGCGCAGTCACGGGGCCGTACTCGATGGCGGCGGAACTGATCGGCGCCGAGAAGTTCGTTTTACTGACAGTCGAGGATCCCAGCTTTGCGCGCCAGGTAATCGAGTTCTGTGCGCGAGTCACCGTTGAGTTCGGCAAAGCGTTCTTACGCCGCGGTGTTGAGCCGATTATTTTCGACTCGCGTGCGACCCCTACACTGGCCTCGCCGCGCGTGGTGAAGAGTCTGGTGCTGCCGGTTTACCGCGATTATGTGCTGCCCGAATTGAAAGCCGCCGGCGGACGCTTTTTGCCGCTCATCATCGGGGGTAACACTACCTCCATCATCGACGACCTGATAGCTACCGGTGCCACTCAGTTTCTTTCAGACCGGCCAGCGAACCTTGCCAAGTGGTGCGAGAAGGCCTTGGCCGCGCGCGTTCCAGTTCGCGCCAACGTAGACGCCCTGCTGGTGAATCGTGGTCCGGTGTCTGAGATCCGGCGGCAGGCCGTGGAGATTCTGAAGGAGCACCATGATCATCCCGGTTTTCTTCTGGGATGTGGCATCCTGTGCCACGACGGCAACCCCGATCACGTAAACGCAATCCGGTTTGTGCTGGACGAACTGGCCGCGGGCACACTCGATTTCGATAAGGAACTCGCACTGGCCGAAGAAAGAAGGTAGATGGATGGAACAACGAAGCTTACTTTTTGAAGCAATTCTAAACGGCAACGCAAAGGCTGCCGTCGCCGAGACGGAGGCCGCGCTGGCGGCAGGCATGCAGCCAACGGCGATCATCTCCGATCACATGATCCCGGCAATGGACGAAGTCGGGAAGCTGTTTGAATGTGAAGAGTACTTCGTGCCGGAGTTGTTGCTTGCCGGCCGTGCGATGAAGGGTGCCCTGGCGCTAATCCAACCGCTGCTGACCAGTTCCGGAGCCAAGCCGGCCGGCCGTGTCGTGATCGGAACGGTGAAAGGCGACCTGCATGACATTGGCAAGAATCTGGTCGCATGCATGCTGGAGGGCGCAGGGTTTGAAGTCCACGACCTTGGTGCTGACGTCGCTCCGCAGAAGTTCATTGACGCGATTGATAAGTGGCAGGCCAACATCGTGGCCCTTTCCGCCCTGCTGACGGTGACGATGCCAGCCATGAAAAACACCATTGAAGCCTTGAAACAAGCAGGCGTGCGGGATAAGGTCAGGATAATGGTAGGCGGCGCACCGGTGACGCGCCAGTACGCCGCTGAAATTGGTGCGGATGGATACAGCGAAAATGCATCCTCCGCTGTTGCGCTGGCACGGGAACTGGTCTCCGGCAACGGAATATGAAACAGCACTTCCACCTCGATCTGGCCTCGCGCGGTCTCCTCCTGCGGGCACTTCTGGCCCTGTGCGCCGTGGCCTCGGCTCTGGCGCAGGTGCCGGACAGCTACACCGGCGAGATGCACGGCGACCCGCCGTTCCTGTGGCAGAACGGGTGGCGTCCGCTGCTCAACGGGCGGAATCTCGACGGCTGGCATGTCATCGGCGATCAGCCCCACGAATGGGTTACCGCGAAGGCCGTGACGTGGCGACGCATCTTCGATCCGAAGCGGCTCACGTTCACTCCGGCGCCGGGTGACCGGATTGTCAACGGCAAGGAAGGCCGGACTCTGTATCTGGCCACCGACGAGAATTTTGGGGATTGTGAGTTGTATCTGGAGTACATGGTGGCACAGGGATCGAACTCCGGAGTGTTCCTGAATGGACACTACGAACTTCAGTTGTTCGACAGCTACGGCCACACTGGTGAACTTCAGCCGGGCGACAACGGCGGCATCTATCGCCTGGAAGATAACACCGGCGGCTGGCCCCCGCGCGTGAATGCCAGCCGTCCTCCGGGCACATGGCAATCGTTGCAGCTGTGGTTCCGCGCGCCGCGTTTCGAGGGCGGGAAGAAGATCGCCAATGCGCGCTTTCTGCGTGTTCTGCTGAATGAGGTTTTGGTGCATGAGGACGTGGAAGTGCCCCTTCCTACGGGTCACCATGGAAATCCGCAGGAGGCGCCCACCGGTCCGATTGTGATTCAAGGCGATCATGGTCCGGTGGCGTTCCGGAATATTTACATTCGGCCACTTGCGGCCAAATAGTGTCTCGGTGCCATGATTCCATGACCAGCGCATGTCCAAGGCCAGTTCGGCAAGGGAATCGAAGCCCTCGAGCTCAGTCTGCAGCAGCTTGTAGCGGGGGTGGAAAACTTGATTTTGTGTGCTCATGGTTTAATCCGCCAGAGTTTCAGGCATGACATTTGCATCGGGCGTGACGAGCGCAGGTCTGAGGCCACCGAAAAACGGATGCGGAATTCACTCTGGAAGCTCGATCTGCTGTGTCTTCACATGCAGGAACTTGCTCGACTGCCTGACCAAATGCGGTCGAGTGGCATGTCGCGGTCAACTCATGGGCGATCCTCCAAGCCGTAACCGTTAGGACTGTGCCGATGGAAGCATGGCACGCCTTAAGGATTCGGGGATATGTAGCAGGTGCTCCGGGATTGGTTCGCTTCGTGCTGTTGGAGTATGCGCAATAGAACTCAACTTAGGGAAGGCAAAACCAATGTTCACTCATTCCAAGAACCTGAAGGGTCTTTCGATCCTGGCCAGCGACGGCGAAATCGGAACCGTAGATCAACTCTATTTCGACGACGAGACTTGGGCGATCCGCTACCTGACCGTGGAAACCGGCAATTGGCTTGTGGACCGGAGTGTGCTCATCTCGCCAATTTCCGTCATCAATGTGAACTGGGAATCCAGGTGCGTGCATGTGGCAATGACCAAAAAACAGGTCGAGGGTAGCCCCGACATCGATTTGCACCGTCCTGTTTCCAGACAGCATGAAGCAGATTACTTCGGCTATTACGGCTACCCCTATTATTGGGACGGCCCCTATATGTGGGGTCCATCCTATTACCCGGCCGAGCTTGCTACTCCTTTTGCGAGCGCCCTGGTAGAACAGGCCGAACGCAGACAGGCACAGTCGCTGGATTCGCATCTGCGCACCACTGCGGACGTCAAAGGTTATCAAATTGAAGCGGCGGACGGCGAAATTGGCCACGTGGATGAGTTCATCGTGGACGATAGCGCCTGGGCCATCCGCTATCTCGAAGTCGCTACTGTCAATTGGTGGCCTGGCAAGAAAGTGCTCCTTTCTCCGGCCTGGGTGGAGCGGGTTAGTTGGGAGGACTCGAAGGTCTTTGTTGCCACGACACGCGAAGCGATCAAATCCTGCCCGGAATACGACGAGTCCTTGCCTATTTCGCGCGAATACGAAAACCGGTTGTACTTTCATTACGGCCGGCCCCCCTATTGGATTGCTGAAACCAAGCATCAGGCTACGTTTGCGCAAAGCGCCCGTTGACGATGTGGGTGGCATTTCGGAAGCGGGCGGACTTTAGGCGATTGGATTGAATATGGAAAAACCTTGCATCAGCCAGGCGCCTCTGCCCTCCTCGCCAGAAACACCAGCCGATCACCGCCGGCTCAGGATATCCAGCTGGAGGCATATTCGCAATGCCCGGATGGCGGTCATCTTCTCCGCGCCGGTGATCTACGCCTGCGCGCTCCCGTTCGTGTTGCTTGACGTTGCGGTGGCCATCTACCAGTCAGTATGCTTCCCGATCCATGGCATTCCTAAAGTGCGCCGGAAGGACTACATTACCTTTGATCGAGGCCGGCTTGCCTACCTGAACACAATTGAAAAAGCGGGGTGCATTTATTGCTCCTACACCAACGGGTTACTCCCGATGGTGACTGAAATTGCCGCGCGAACGGAACAGTATTTTTGTCCCATCAAGCATGCTCATCCATTGGTTCACCCTCATTCCCGTTACTCAAAGTTTTTGCCATATGGGGATGGCCGGGCATTCAGGGCGAAATCCAGCGCCGTAGCCAGTGCGTTCAACGACGTGGAGGAAAAAGCGGAATGACGTCTGTTCCAGTGCTAAAGAAGGAACCGGTGGGCGATTCGCCGCACGCGCTGGTCACAGATAGCGCCTATCTCAAAAGACCCAAGTTCAAGAGAGCTTTGTGGCGGGGCGTGGTTGCGGCCGTGCTTCTGGCGTGCGTGCTTGGCGCCGCGGTCTATTGGTTCAAGCACCGGCCGGTTGAGGTCACCGTGGTTCACCCGGTGATGACGCCGGTGAAAGAAACCATCGCCAGCAGCGGCCTGGTGGCGGGGGTAAAGGAATCGGTCATCGGCGCATCGTTCAACGGCGCTGTTGTGCGGCTGATGGCGGAATTGGGGGATCACGTAAAAGCGGGCGAGCCGCTCGCCGTTCTGAAGAACAATGTTACTGAGGCGCAAGTGCGGCAGGCGGAAACTGCCGTGAATACGGCGCGCGCCCAACTGAAGCAAACGTCCCGTGGACCGCTTCCCTCTGAACTACAAGCAGCGCAGATGCAGGTGAACCAGGGCCGCGCTTTAGCCGACCAAGCCGTTGCGGAATTGAATTTGGCGCGGACGACGCAAAAACGCAATCAGGAGTTGGGGAAAGCCGGCGTGATCTCAAAAAGCGATCTGGATACTTCCACCGCTTCATTGAATACTGCGGAAGCGAAGCAGCGTTCGGGAACCGCTTCCACCCGGTTGGCCGAGGCTCAACTTCAAACACTGCAAGCCACGCCCCGAAAGGAGGATGTCGAGTTGGCGCTCGACCGCTTAACGGAAGCCTCACAAGCCCTGCTCGTCGTCCGCCAGCAGGCCAGCGAGGCCACCATCTTGGCGCCATTCAGCGGCGTCATTACCGCAGTGAATGTGGAACTCGGCCAGAATGTCGATGCCCTTGGATTATTCAGCATTGTAAGTAACGATCTTGAGATTCGTGTTGAGCTGGATGAAAGCAATCTCGCCGATATTTCCATCGGACAGACGGCTCTGGTGTCCGCCGCCGCGTTTTCGAATGAGACTTTTGAGGCCAGATTGAAGGAGATTTCGCCAGCGGTGAACCGCATACGCGGCACGGTGTCTCTCAAACTGCGGCCGATCAATCCTCCGGCATGGCTGAAAACAGGCCAAACGTTGAATGTGAACCTGATCACGAGCCAGGCTGCGGAGCGCTTGCTCGTTCCTGCTACCGCGCTGCGGCGGTCAGGCGACCGCACTATCGTCCTGACCGTCCAGGAAGATCGAGCAGTGGAAAAGATTGTTGTCACGCGCCCTCCCACAGAAAAAGGCGTTCCCGTCTTGGCCGGATTGGACGCGTCAAATTCGGTGATTGTGAATCCGATGAAGATACAGGCAGGCGATTCCGTTCGCACCAAACAATAGAGAGGCTTTCATCTGACTCCCAGCACCCTACTACCGCGGCAAATCCGCTTCGAAGGACAACTAGCCTGGCGGCACCTGCGCTCCGGCGGCGGCCAGACGTGGTTGACCATCGCTGCAGTCGCTTCCGGAGTGATTATTGTCATCTTCATTATGGGACTGATTTTTGGACTTCAGCGCCGCTTGACGGCGCTTCTAACGGACGCTATCCCGCACGTGACCATTCAAGTCCCAGAAGGAAAGCCCATCCCTTATGCCGACATTCCGGCTGGCGAAGGCGGCGTCAGTTCGTCGCGGGCGGAGATGCAGGCGCCGCAACTGAAGAACATCGATGATTGGCGCACCGTGCTGACGGTTGCCAGTTCCATTCCTAATGTCCGTGTGGTCACACCGGCCGTCGCCGGGCAAGGGTTCGCATCGAAAGGCGCCAATCCAGTGGGTGTAGCGCTGATTGGAGCCGATCCTGCCCAACAGGAACTCATCACGCCTGTCACAAAGGATCTGCTCGGCGGCCACTATCAGGGACTTTCCGCAGACGAGACGGTGATCGATTATGAGCTGGCGAAAGATTTGAACGTTGGTGTTGGCGACCGCATCCGCATCACTTCCGTCTCCGGAATACCCGAGCCGCTTCGCATCGCAGGCATTTACTCAAAAGGACAAGGCCGCGGAGCCGCGTATGTGACTCTTCGCACGGGCCAGAGTATGTTGGGAATCGGTAATTCGGTGAACATCGTCTACGTGAAGGTCTTCGATATCTATGGCGCTGACGCTGTCACCGCGCAAATCGCCGCCTTGCTCAATTGCGATGCGAAATCATGGTCGAGCGAATTTCCAACGTTCGTCACCTCGCTGCAGGCGCAGGCGGCCTCGGCCTATCTGATCGCCGGATTCACGTTGATCGCGTCCTCGTTCGCCATCGCATCTGTACTGATCGTATCCGTGCAGCGGAAAGCCAAGCAGATTGGCATCTTGAAGAGCATTGGAGCGCGGAGTAGCCAGATCCTGCTGGTCTTCCTGCTGGAAGGGCTGGGCATCGCACTTGCAGGCAGTGCAACCGGGGCAGTTTTCGGATGCGCTGTCGTGTATCTGCTCAGTCTGCCGAAACAGGTAGCCGTGCATGCCGGAGCCACCCCTGAATCACTTTTCCCATTGCTGCTTGACCCGCTGTATGTTCTCGCCGCTATGGGCGCGGCAACGTTTTCCACTGTGTTGGCCGCTATCATCCCCGCGCGAAGCGCCGCCAGGATGAACCCTGTGGATGCGATGCGATGAGCGCCGCCGTTGAATTGGTGATTGAAACGGTGGGCCTCAAGAAATCCTACCTCGGTAAAGTCCCCACTCCGGTTCTCTTTGGCATCGATTTCCAGGTGGCCGCCGGCGAGTTTCTCGCCATTATCGGCCAGTCAGGCAGCGGTAAGTCGACGTTGCTGAACATCCTCGGCGCGCTCGATGTTCCTACGGAAGGGCTTGTCAAGATCGATGGTGTGGACATCTCAAAGCTGAACGATGACGGCCTGGCGATTCTTCGTAGCCAGGTTGTAGGCTTTGTGTTCCAGGCGCACTTTCTGCTGGAAGAGTTGACATGTCTGGAGAATGCCTTGCTTCCGATCCTTGTCAGGAGCGGTTTGGCGACTGCGGAAGAAACCGAATGGATCAAAACTTTACTCACGAGGGTTGGCCTGGGTGAACAGCTTCACAAATACCCCGACACAATGAGCGGTGGTCAGAACCAGCGCTGCGCCGTTGTGCGTGCCTTGGCCAACCATCCCAAAATCGTCCTCGCCGATGAGCCTACCGGAAATCTGGACAGCCGTTCCGGCGAAGATGTATTTCGCTTGATGCGCCAGATGAGCGCGGAAACCGGGGTGGCTTTTGTGATGGTCACGCACGATGAACGCTTGGCCCACGAGGCAGATCGCATCCTATCGATCGAGGATGGGCGGATGCGGCAAGTCGCCAAAGTTGAACACTCTCTTGCCTCGGCCGCGAAGGGTTGACGGGGCCACTGATTTGCGACAGGAAGAAATGAAAACACTAACTCGCGCGAGAGCCATACTGGCGTTGATTGCCGCTGGACTACTCTCGGGCTGCTCGCAAACAGCGAAATCGCCCGCTCCGCCCACGGGCGGCCAGGCGCTGCTGCATAAAGCCATCGGCAGTGCTGACTCCGACATGCGCTGGCCCGATTTTAGCGATTACACCAAATCCGTAAAGAAGTTCTACGAGTCAAATGGAAGCACTTTATCGTGGGTCAAGGATGGAGAGCCCACTACGCAAGCGCGGCAACTGATCGCACTCATCACCGATGCCGATAGAAAGGGCCTCTCTCCGGACGACTACGACGGCCCACGTTGGAGCGCACGGCTAGCCGGCTTGAAACCCGCTACACGGCAACCGGCGGAGGCGAATGCCGTGAAATTCGATGTGGAGCTTACCGTTTGTGCAATGAGGTACATCTCCGATCTCCACATCGGTAAGGTGAACCCCAAGCATTTGGACTTCGCCTTTGACGAGCAGTCAAAGAAATACGATCTGTCCGAGTTTCTCAAAGATCGTGTTGTATCCGCGACCGACGTCGCAGGAGTAGTGGCACAAGTGGAGCCGCCCTATCCCGGCTACCGCCGTGCGCTGCAAGCACTGCAAAACTACACGGCGATGGCGAAAAAGGATGACGGAGAGTTGCTCCCGCCTCTGACGAAGACACTTGATCCCGGCGGCGCTTACTCCGGAGTCCCACGGCTTGCGCGGTTGTTGCGGCTGCTTGGCGACCTGCCGGCTGACGCCGATGTCTCCGCCGATGGGACCATTTACGAACCTGCTCTGGTAGACTCCGTGAAGAACTTTCAGCGCCGGCATGGCCATGATCCGGATGGACGAATTGGCGTCCAGACCCTGGCCGGCCTAAACGTTCCTTTGAGCAGCAGGATGCGGCAAATACAATTGACGCTGGAAAGGTGGCGTTGGATGCCAGAGGCGTACCAGAAGGCGCCCATCACCGTGAACATCCCGGAATTCCGTCTTCGAGCCTACGACAAGGATTTCAAAGTTGCGGTGACGATGAACGTCATTGTAGGAAACTCCTACGGCCACGATACGCCTGTGTTTGCCAACTCAATGTCGCAGGTGGTCTTCAGGCCGTATTGGGCGGTCCCGCTTTCCATCGTACGCTCGGACCTGATTCCGCAGATGCTGAAGGACCCCAACTACGTAACGAAGAAAGGCTTCGAAATCGTTGATAGCCGCCAAAAAGTGGTTGTCGCCAAAGACGCAGTGAGCCAACTACGGGCCGGCAAACTCTTCCTGCGGCAGATTCCCGGTCCCATGAACGCGCTTGGCCGCGTGCTGTTTCTCTTTCCCAACAGCTACAGCGTGTACATGCACGATACGCCCGCTCCTGAATTCTTTGCGCAGTCGCGGCGCGATTTCAGCCACGGCTGTATCCGGTTGGAAAAGCCCGCTGAACTCGCGGCATGGGTGCTGCGCGACAATCCTGGATGGACTCCGGAGCGGATTCAGGCGGCGATGAGTGCGAGTGAAACCGAGCGGGTAAATCTCACCCATCCGATTCCGGTCCTGATTGTTTACCTCACGTCCGTCGTGCTGGAAGACGGACTGGTCCACTTCTTTGACGACATCTACAAATACGATACGGCCCTGCAGACCGCGCTTGCGAAGGGTTATCCGTATCCTAAATGATCGGCTGCCGGTCAGCTACCACTGGCGTACGGGGCCTACGTCGACATGGATGAAGTTAGAGGCGCGATAATAGCCGACGCCCCCTCGCCGCAGTTGCAGCGCGGCATCCCGCACTTTCGCTGTGGCAACTCCTGGTAGCCGGATGTCAATGGCTTCCGCCCGCATGTGCAGACTGTTCTTCGCCACGCCCGTGTTCGCACTGCGCGAACGCAGGGTTTCATTGCTCGCTGGCGTGCGGTACCCGCATACGACATGGATCTCGCCGCCATCGTCCTTCACGGACGACGTCAGATCATAGAGCAGGTCGAACAGGTGAGGGTCGAAGTGGTGCACCTCTCCAGTCCAGCTGTCGCGCAGATAGCGGTCGAGTTTGGCTAACGATTCCGGCAAGTAAGTCTCGCCCCGCCGGTAAACGATATCGAGCCGTTCGTTGCTATGGGTGTGAAAGAAACGCAGGCGGTATTCACGTGGTGAGATGGTCGCGGATCTTAATGGTTGCCCCAGCGGAGCGACAAGCAAAAAGACAATGGGGCACAAAATGGTGCGGAGGGATCCCGATGTCATTAAACTTCATGGTAACACCGATGGAAAAATGGCCACCAGTATCCTTGGGCAGGCAGGCGGCGGAGCTTCATGCCGCGGGGGGAATTACGTAGAGGAATATGGCCAGGAAATGACTGACACTGCCCGCCAGCACGAACAGGTGCCAGATGGCGTGGGCGTATCTCCAGCGTTGTAAAAAGAAAATGACGCCAGCGGTGTAAAGCAGTCCCCCGGCCAACAAGAGTAGAAACCCCTGCCATGGCAGCGAATGCAACAACGGGCGAACCGCTGCCACTGCAATCCACCCCATGCCGATATAGAGCGCGGTCGACAACGTATGCAGCCGGCCGGTAAAGAAGCACTTGAAGGCGATCCCCAAAAGAGCCACAGACCACACCACTCCAAACAGTGCCCAGCCAACAGCACCACGCAGCGTCACCAAAGTGAACGGCGTATAGGTGCCGGCGATGAGCAAAAAAATAGCCGAATGATCCAGGATTCGAAATACCTCTTTTGCGCGCAGGTGTGTCAATGCGTGATAGAGGGTGGAAGACAGATAGAGCAATACAAGGCTGGCGCCATAGACGGCGCAGGCCACCACCTGCAAACTTGTCCCGCGCGACGCGGTAATGGCAACCAACGCCACTAAGCCCGCCACACTAAGCACCGCGCCCAAGCCATGGGTGATGCTATTCGCGATTTCCTCTTCGCGATCCGTACAGACGTAATCAACAGTCATAGAGAAAGATCTCAAGTCAGGGAAGCCGGGTTTCTTCTCCTATCATGACTCGTTGCGGCGACAAGCGCCAGCCGGACCGCTTCCTAACGGTCGCGGCTCGGTGAGAAGATGCCTGCTGCTCACCGAGCCTGCCTAGGGTACGAATCAGCGGTTAGTGGCCGACGTAACTGATGGTTGTCGTTGCCTTCGCCGAGTTACCTGCAGTGTTGGTAACCGTGACCTCAAAAATGTAGTCGCCTGCGCCCTCTGTAAGCTGGACGGACACAACGGCGTTATTCGGGTTGGCAAATGCTACTGACTTATTGACTGATCTCCACACAAAGGACATCGGGAGACCATTTGGATCCGTTGTGGCCGATGCATCCAGAGTCTGGAACTTCATGAATGCCGTTTGATTCGCGGGCGTGATGACGATCTGCGGGCCAATGGCCGGGATGACTGGCGGCGGAACCGGCGGGAAGTTTAAGACGCCAACTCCAGCCGAGGAGTAGCTGGTGACGATGCCGGCGGAAGTCGTTACAATGCTGGTGAACTTGGCTGTCTTGTCGCCGGAATAGGCAAAGCTGAGGCTGGCCGGGACTCCTGTGAGATTCCCAAACGGACTGGCCGGCTGATTGGAGACTACGGTTCCGACAAACATCATGGTGGCTAATGGAGTGGCGGCAACATAGACCCTGTCGACGACGATTTGCGTCGTTGTGATCAGTGATTGCTGCGGCAAAGTGGTGAGCACCGTGGGCGAGGTTGATCCTGTTGTCACAACGAACATCGCCTCTGCCAGCATGGTGCCGTTGTAGTTGATCTGCTCACGAATCTCCATTGAGCCGGATGCCAGTGCCGGCGCAAGCGCGGGCGGTATGGCGATGGTGGTGGCGTTCAAGGCCTCGGTGGGTTTAACGGTGCGCTCGAGTTGCAGATAGGTCGGTGCAGCGGGGGGTGTTTGTCCCCATGCGGAATTCGCTGCGCCTACCGCGCAAAGCCCGGCTAAAAAGAAGCGGGCGGAAATGATTTGAATCATAAAGCCTCCAATGGTTGTGCTGCGGCCATGTTAGTTCGCACTTGTCTAAGTACAATGTCCGGTTTGTTGAATGCATGAGGATGGCCGAAAATTTGTATTTGCAGTTTTTCCAATGGAATCGGCCTTGCCGATGGGCTGTTCCCGCGCAGCAGTCCGATGTCATGCTGACCAATGACGGTCACCTGACACGTTGCGGTCAATAGCGGAAATGCTTTCTGTTCATTCCCTGGTACAATGCTTCGCATTCATTCCTATGGTCCTCACTTCACTGCTTTTGTTGTTGGCGCTGCTGGTTCCATTCCAGGCCACGGCGCAGAATTCGATCGATGAGTTGCGTCCGCGGGCTGAAAAGGGCGAAGTCAATGCGCAAACCAGGCTTGGCTTTTTCTACCGACAAGGGCAGGGCGTCAAGCAGGATTATTCCGAAGCCGCCCGTTGGTTTGCTGCTGCCGCCGCGCAAGGGGGCCACTATGCGCAGACACAGCTTGGTGTGATGTACGAAGAGGGCAAGGGCGTACCGAAGGACTATGCGAAGGCTCTTCAGTTGTATCGTTCCGCTTCCGATCAAGGGAATGCCAGCGCGCAATATTATCTTGGAACAATGTATTCCAACGGCACGGGAATCGCGAAGGATGACTCGGCGGCCGTTCGATGGTTCCGGGCCTCGGCCGAACAAGGGAATCGGGATGCGCAGTTCAGCCTTGGATCCCTGTATGTATTTGCACGCGGCGTTCCACGAGACTTCGTGGAGGCTCACTTCTGGTTGAGTCTCGCCGCCGCGGGCGATGACGAGCGCAAAGAATATACTTCCGGCCGCGATGGCGTAGCGAAGAAATTGACGGCGGAACAACTTGCCGAGTCGCAGCGACGCGTGCAGGCGTGGAAACCCACGCGAGGCGATCGCTAAGGCGCCGCACAATAATAACTTTGCAGCTGTCGACTTGGCGCAGAGTCTCACTCCAATGTCGCTTACATTCCCGGATTTTTGTGGCCCGCTGTTGAAAACAACGCGTCCCGACGTGTCGGAACGCGGCGGACATGAGTGTCCGCGCCACGTGGGCACTCGCAATCAGTGTGAAGTTATTTTTGTGTGGTCGCTAAGCGAAAATGCCGTCGTGCACGTTGCCGGCCGTATCGGTGAGCCGGAAGTCACGCCCGGAATAGCGATACGTCAACTTCATGTGATCGAGGCCCATCAACGCCAGCACCGTGGCGTGGAAGTCGTGAATGTGCATGCGGTTTTCCGCGGCGTGGTAGCCAAAGTCGTCGGTGGCGCCGTAGATGTGGCCTGACTTCACACCGCCGCCGGCCATGAACAACGAATAGCCGTAAGGGTTGTGATCGCGCCCGTTGCCGCCTTCAGAGACAGGGGTGCGCCCGAATTCACCGGACCAGATGACCAGTGTGTCCTTCAGCAGGCCGCGCGCTTTCAGATCCTTCAACAGGCCGGCGATGGGCTTATCGACTTCAGCAGCGTTTTCGTTGTGTTTCTTGAAGAGGTCCGAGTGCTGATCCCACTTGTAGCTGTGCGTGCATTGAATGAAACGCACGTCAGCCTCGGCCAGGCGGCGGGCGAGCAAACACTGCCAGCCGAAGTCGGCGGTCTTCGGATCGTCCAGACCATACAACTTTTTCGTTGCATCGGATTCACCAGAAACATCGAACACCTTCGCCGCTTCGGTCTGCATACGGAATCCCATTTCAAAGGACTGAATGCGCGTTTCCAATTCGTCGTCGAGCTTCCACAACTCCTGATGCTTGCGATTGATCGCCTGGATCATATCGAGCTCATAGCGCTGCTGCTCGCGGTTCAGGCCTTGGTTGACCAGGAATTCGATCGGTTCTTTTTGAATCTCGGTGACCTGCATTCCGGCGTTGCCGATGGCCGTGCCTTGCACCGATCCAGGCAGAAAACCGGAGGCCCAGTTTTTGCCGCCGCCGTGCGACAGCGCGGGCTTAATGGTGATGTAGCCGGGCAGATTTCGATTCTGCGAACCAAGTCCGTAGAGCACCCACGAGCCCATGCTGGGCCGCGTGAACGTAAACGTGCCGGTGAACGTCTGCAGCAGTGCTGCGCCATGATCGACGCCTTCGCCGACCATGGAACGCACAACGCAGAGATCATCTGCGCATTCGCGGATATTGGGCAGCAGTTCACTGATGGGCAGGCCGCTCTGGCCGCAGTTCTTGAACTTCCACGGCGACTTCATCAGTCCGCCGGTGCGGCCCGCGGCGAAGGTGAGCGGCTGCTTGATGGGCAGCGGCTTGCCGTCATTGGCGTCAAGGTAAGGCTTGGGGTCGAAGGTATCGATGGACGAAGGTCCGCCGTGCATGAATAGGAAAATGACGCGCTTGGCGCGGGCGGGCAGTGGGGGCGTCTTCGGCACCAGCGGATCGACCGCGACCCCGGCCATGGCCGCTTCAGCCAACAGCGATTGAAGCCCCATGTAGCCGAAACCGCAACCGGCAGCGCGCAGCATGCCGCGTCGTGAAAGCTGCGATGGCTTCGGTGCCTTGGAAAGAAAATTGTGAATGTTCATTGGGTAGCCTTCTTAGTACACGAACATGAATTCATTGGACGCCATCAGCGCATGGGTGAAGCTGGTCCACGCTTTGGCTTCGTCGATGTCGCTCCACTTTTGGCGGAAGCTTTGCAGATAGCTGAGACCGCGGTCGATTTCGCCTGGCTCCGCTTTGCGGTCGAGTACTCGCAAGTAGATCAGTTCCACGCGCTTCTTGTCGCTTTTCTCCTGCTTCAACACATCGGAAGTGAGGGACTTCGCTTCGCGAATCACCATCGGGCTGTTCATCGCATAGAGTGCCTGCGTGGCAACGGTGGTTACCGGGCGCTTGCCATCGGGCGTGGTGGCATCGCCGAAATCGAACAGTGTGTAAAGCGTGGGAAGGTTCGAACGGCGCAGTGGCAGATACACGCTGCGGCGGTTCGTTTTTTCCGGATTCATGCTGATGCGGCCGGCGCTGGTTTCGCCGTCCGTGCCAACGCCGGGGTCGAGCGTGCCGCCCATGGTCAAATCGAGGTCGCCGCCCATGGCCAGATACGCATCGCGGATCTCTTCAATGCTCAGGCGCTGCCTCGGGAAGTGCGAAAGCAGGCGGTTTTCGGGGTCTTTCGCCTTCTTCGCTTCGTCGAATGCCGCGCTCATCTGGTAAGTCTTTGAGAGCATGATCATGCGGTTCATCTTCTTGATGGACCAGCCGCTCTCGATGAAGGACTGCGCCAGATAGTCAAGCAGTTCGGGGTTATCGGGGCGCTCGCCGAGCCGGCCGTAATTGTCGGGCGTGCGTACAATGCCGTCGCCGAAGTGGCCTTGCCAAATGCGGTTGGCCATCACACGAGGGGGCAGGGGATTGCGAGGGTCGACGATCCAGTTGGCCAGTTCCAACCGGCCGCTGTTGGTCTTCACTTCCGGGGCAGGAGCGCTGATGCGCAGGATGGATGGAACGGTGCGGTCCACCTTGTCGCCCAGGTTGTGATAGTCGCCGCGGACGAAGACTTTCTGGTCCATCGTCTTGCCTTCCTTCACGGCGCAGGCCATGGGGATTTCCTTGGTGGGCAGCGTCTTTTCCATCTCAGCGGCTTGCGCCAGCAACTCTTCGGCCTGCTTGCGTTTTTCGGCGTTGAGCGTGGCGAGTTGTTCTTCGCGGGTGCGATGCAGAGGTCCTGAGTCCTGCCAGACGGCTACAAAGAAAGGGTCCTTTTCGGCGGCCATTTTCGGATGCGGGCCGGCCACCTTTCCGGCATTGGGGAAGTTGGCTTGCGCCTGACGCCACCAGCCCATGTCCTGGTCGTATTGGTAGGCGCTGCGGTGGAACTCTTCCTGATATTCAGCAGCGATGGCTGAGCGGTTGGCGTCGGTCGCGGCGTGCCATTTGGCAAGTTCCGGGCGCTTGGTGTCTTTTAGGTATTCCACCCAACGGGTGAGCTGTTTGAGGTCGCTGATTTTCACAGCCGCGGCTGCATTGGCGATCAGTTCATTCTTGGCATATACACGATAGGCGGCCTGCATGGCCGCAGCAATCTGTTTTTCACCCATGTCGCGATACTTCTTGGCGTCGCGTTCGAAATCGATCACCTTCGCCAGTTTCTTTTCCAGCTCGTTGTAGGCGGTCCATTTCTTTTTGAATGCTTCGAATTCGCCCTGTGCGGCAAGTGGCGTCTGAATGGGGTCGCCGGTTTCGCCGTTGGCATAGCTCAACGTGGAAGAAAAAATGGCAGCCAGTTGGTAATAATCTTTGGTTGCGATGGGGTCGAACTTATGATCGTGGCAACGGGCGCAGTTGACGGTGAGGCCCATGAAAGCCTTGGCGGTGACTTCGATCTGATCGTCAACCACGTCGTAGCGCTTCAAGGGCAGATCCTTTTGAGCAAGTGCCTTTTTGCCGAGTGCGAGGAAGCCTGTGGCGATGATGCCGCGGTAGCCGACGCCCGTGTTTGGGTCAGCCGCGAGAATGTCTCCGGCAAGCTGTTCGCGGACAAACTGATCGTACGGCATGTCCTGATTGAAGGCCTGAATTACGTAGTCTCGATAGCGCCAGGCATGCGGATAGCGGTGGTCTTCGTCGCTGCCGGTGGAATCGGCGTAGCGCATCACGTCGAGCCAGTGGCGGCCGTAGCGTTCGCCGTAGCGGGGCGAGGCCAACAGGCGGTCAATCACCTTTTCGAACGCGTTGGGCGACTTATCGGCGAGGAAATCGGCCAATTCTTTTTCGGTGGGCGGAAGACCCGTCAGATCGAACGTCGCGCGCCGAAGCAGGGTTTGCTTATCGGCTGGCGGCGAGGGTTTGAGGCCGTTCTTTTCCAGGTTGGCAAGCACGAACCGGTCGATCAGGCTGACCGGCCAGTCCTTTTGCTTGGGAGTGGGGGGAGCGGTTTTTGCCAGCGGTTTGAATGACCAGAAGTTTTTATCGGCATCGGTGATTACGCCGCGCAAGGCGACCGGGCGGACGCCAGTGCCAGATAGCGAATTACCTGCCGACGGTGTAGTAGCGGGCGTGGGAGCGCCGGCCGCCAGCCAGTCGCGGATGCCGGCGATTGCTTCGGGCGCGAGCTTGCCCTGCGGCGGCATCTTGACCTGGCTCTCATACTTTAGAGCTTTGACCAACACGCTCTCTTCGGGTTCGGAAGGCTTGCCAAAGATGCCCATCGACGACGCTTCTTTGATCGCGTCCGGTGAACTGAGATCGAGACCGCCGCTTTTCAGTTTGGCGTTGTGGCAGCCCTGACACTTCGACACGAAGAGCGGGCGGGCGTTCTTCTCGAACAGTTCGATTTGCGCAGGCGTTTGGGCAAGGCCCAACGCGCACGCGATCAGGTACGTCGCAACAATTCTGAATGTCATGTTTTGGCTGCCAGCTTAAACGTTAACTGAGGAATATTTTATCATGAATTTCCGTTTTGCAACAATCGTTGATAGACTAAGCGCAGCGTTCGCCCGTGGGCGGACAAGTTAAGGGGCAATATGAAGTCAATACAAGTTCTACTGCGCGCCATTGGTGTGCTTACATTCGCTGCGTCCGCCATGTTGGGTCAAAGTTCCGGGAGCGCAACGCTGCAGGGAGTGGTGAAGGATTCCTCCGGCGCCGTGATTCCTAAGGCCAAACTGACCTCCACTCACATCGAGACCGGCGTGAAGGCGGCGACAACCTCCAATAACGATGGGTTCTTTGTGTTCCCGCCAACTCAGATCGGCAAGTATAAGGTCCGCTGCGAAGCGCCGGGAATGAAGGCGTGGGAGCAGGACGTGATGCTCGAAACCGGCAAAGTCTCTGACGTCGCGCCGGTGCTGACCTTGGGCGACGTGACACAGACGGTGATGGTTACCGATGCCGCGCCCATGATCACGGCCAATGAGGCTACCGATTCTACTACCCTGGATTCGCAGCGCATCAAGGAGATCCCCATCAACGGACGCGATCTCAATACGCTGATCATGGACGTCACGCCCGGAATCGAGTACGGCGGCAACGTCAATGATGGCGCACGCACGGGCGGCATGATGACGTATTCAACCACGTATTCGCAGGACGGCGCTTCCAGCAACAACCGCGAATTCGGCGGATCGCAAGGTTTGCAGGGGTTGGAGTCGGTTGGCGAAGTACGCATCGAAACCAGCACAGGCAACGCCAAATCGGCGAGCCCCGCATCTGTGATTGTCTCCACGAAAAGCGGCACGAACCGGTACATTACATCGCTCTATGAAACGGCGCGCAATAATTGCTGTCTGGTTGCCAAGCATCGCCAGGACGTAAATCCGAACGGCTCGCCTTTTCCTCTGCCCAGACTGATTCGCAATGAGTATGGTGGATCTTTTGGTGGGCCAGTAATGTTGCCGAGCTTCGGCCTCAATGGCAAAAAGATGTACGATGGCCGCAACCGGACGTTCTTCTTCGTTTCTCGCGAACAGGTCGCCTTGCGTCAGGGCCTGACCTACTCATTTTCCGTACCCACCGTCGCCCAGCGCAACGGCAATTTCTCTGGCCTGGAGACGAACACCGGTTTGCCGATCACGCTGTACGATCCGAATTCCGGGTCAATACAACAGTTGACGCGCGGACCGGTCACGATCCGCACGCCTTACCCCAACAACACCATTCCCTCAAATTTAGAGAGCCCTCTGGCCAAGTATATTTACGGCATCACGCCGCTGCCAACCGATATCACGGAGCCGAACATCGCATCGAATCTGAAGTACGCCATCGGTAACAGCAGCCTGCCGAACATGCAGAATAATCCGACGACGATCCGCGTGGATCACCGCCTGGGAGCAAAAGACAACTTCTTTGCCAAAGCCAATTGGAGCAAACAGATTTCCTGGTTCCTTGGCACCACGCCGTTGAGTAGTTTGTTCGTACCCACAACGGGCGGCGAAGCCAATGTTACCTATCTGCCCATGCAGTCATGGGGTGCGGCGATCAGCGAAACGCATGTGTTTACGTCGTCTTTCTTCGTGGAGACGTTGATCAACAAGACGTGGCTCACCTCCAAGACCATCAACGGCGCACCTGAGGCACAGCAGGATTGGGCGACCAAGTTAGGGCTGCCTAATCCGTATGGACAGATCGGCTGGCCGAACATCCAGACCGTTGGAACCAACTTCACACAGTACATTGAAGGCGACAACCGCCGCTTCCTCAGCGCCGGAACAACCAACATTCAGCAGAACTATAGCTGGATCAAAAACAACCACAACATTGCTTTTGGCGGCGGCTGGCATGATGAGATTTTGCGTCTGCAGCCCGATCAGGGCAACATCTCCGGCAGTTCTACCTACAACAGTCTGGCTACTGCGTTGGAAAGCACGACGTCTGGCTCCACTGGCTCGCCAGCTGCCATCGGCAACACGGGCTTCGATGCGGCGAATTTCTTCCTTGGTTCGGCCGCAACATACAGCGTGTATCTCTCGCGTGGCGTAATGAAAGTGGACCAGAGAACGGAATTTCTCTATCTGCAGGATAACTGGCGGGTCAACGGCAGACTGACATTGACTCCTGGAATTCGCTGGGACATGAATCCGGCCTGGACGGACGCGAATCGTCTCATCAACACATTCGACGTGAAAAACCACGCCGTGGTGCTCTCGCAGCCGGTAAACAGCTATATCGCCAACGGCAATACAACAGCCCAGGTGGTCAACAACTTCCAGAAGGTAAATGTGAAGTTCGAGTCGGCGAAGGACATCGGCATCTCTGACAACTTCTTCCCCAGTAACTTGATGGATTTCGGACCGCGCATGGGCTTTGCCTATACGTTCCTGGAAGGCAAGAAGTCCTTTGTGCTTCGCGGTGGATACGGCTTGTATATCTCCGGCCTGCCTCTGCGCACCTTGCTGGCGGCCTTTTCCTCGCAGGCGCCCTTCAAAGCGACGTTCCAATACAATCCGAACAGTTCGGCCTACAGCCCGGATGGCAACAATAGCTACCTGCTGACGCATCCCTCGCCGATTATCGCCGGGAAGAACAGCCAGAACCCAGTGGATATTACCAACCCCAACTCGCTCGGCGTAGGCCAGGCTGTTATCGCCATGAGTCCGGACATGCCCAGCACCAAGGTGCAGCAATGGAATCTGGCTCTGGAAAAGCAACTCACGCAATCGATGGTGTTGCGCGTAAAGTACGACGGCAAACATGGCTCGCATCTCGACCAGACCGACAACATCAATCCGCAACAGACCGACTATCTCTATTACTCCTCCACTTTGCAGCCGACTCCAACAGGCACATTTTCTGGAACGGCCCGCCGGCCTTACGATCAAACCGCCTACACCAACGTGAACTTCCTTTCCAAGACCGGTCTAAACAACTCCGCGCTGTTCGCCCTCGAGGTGGAAAAGCGCTTCACCAAGGGTCTGCAGTTCCAGGCATTCTACACCTTGACCAATGCGTACCGCCTTGGAGGTAACTCCACTCGCGATTCACCAGGTACAACCGCCGATCAGTTTGCGCCCGGTGCCGTGCCCAAGGATTTCGATGCCCTCAACCACTTTCTGAACTATCAGCGCGACACGGGTGTTCCGAAGCATCGTGTGCGTTGGAACTGGATCTACAATCTGCCCGTCGGACGGGGTCAGCAATTTGCTCACAATGCGCCGAAGTGGCTGAATGCGGCCATAGGTGGCTGGACGATGACTGGCAGCGGCACCATGGTCAGTACGTGGTTTACCATTGACAACACCAACTGGGGCTTCACCGGTAGCGATGTCCAAGTGTACGGCAAGAAATATCCGATTCAGGATTGCACCGCCACTCCGGCCAGCGCGCGTACTGCTTCCGAAGCGCGTTGCTACCAGGGTTACTACTATTGGAACGCTTACATCTCGCCGAACCGAATGAACAGCGTCAACGCAAATGGCGTGCCCAATGGCTATGTTGGCATTCCCAAGGACGTGGTGCCGGCGGTTACTCCTCTGATCCCCTACGGGACAAAGGGCGCCGTCACAGGCGACTACGACACCAACGTGGTATACATCAAACTGAACAACGGCGTAACACAGCGCGTGAATTACGATACGGGCTTGAATCCCTTCCGCAATCAGTACCGGCTTGGGCCTTTCAACTGGGTGATGGATTCGTCCATGCGCAAAACTTTCCGCTTCACGGAAGGCGGCAAGGCCAACCTTCGCGTGTCGGTGGACGTATTCAATGTGCTGAACAACCAGGGCCTGAATACTCCCAGCTCGACAACGGGGGTCAACACCCTGCAAAATTCGTTCAACCCATACGGGTTCCAGCCGCGCCAGGTACAGGGTGGCTTCCGTCTGGAGTTCTAGTCGTGGGGCAGGTTGGTAACCCAATGTCGCTTACATTGACTAGAACGACGCGTCGCATTTGGGGTCCGACACCTTTTTTCGGCCGTATTTGCCGAAAATGGGCTGTCTGACCCCAATTGCCCTCCACCGCAATTCCCCAATGAATCGCTCACCAAATCGGAAGCTCGCCTCTTCAACGCAATGTAAGCGACATTGGGTTGTTAACCTGCGGCCGAGTGGCACTCGGCCTTTTGACTACTGAG
>CAIRSA010000002.1 GCA_903881085.1 uncultured Acidobacteriia bacterium | reverse complement strand
CGGAAGCCTTAACCGGACTTTTCGTTCCATTGTTCCAAAGACCCCCACAACACAACGACACGCGAAATCGCAATTGCGGCAGGCATCGCAACCGGTACGTTGTTCAACTACTTCCCTACCAAGGAAGCGATTGTCGCGACGCTTATTGCCGAAGCGCTAGAAAGCGCCGGAGGGGAGCCGCCATCCGGTAGTGCAGAGAACAATTCGCTGGAGGTGGATCTGTTCACGCTCATCTGGAGCGGCCTGCAAAACCTGCGTGAATTTCGCGGATTCCTGGCGCCGGCATGCGAAACGATCTTCAGCCCATTGGCCAGGGCGTCTTCGAACAGCGCTGGCGACGCCATCCGTGTTGATCACCTTGAGCGGGTGGAAGCGATACTGAGCGGCCATGGGCTGCCGGGGCCGCGGTCCGCATTGAGCGTTCAACTTTATTGGAGTCTTTATCTCGGTGTTTTCGCCTACTGGGCAGCCGACGATTCACCTGGCCAGGAAGACACGCTGGCGCTGCTGGATCAATCGCTGAAGCTGTTTGCGGCTTCCATTGGCGGGGTCACGCAGATGGAACAAACAAGGGGGAGCAACAAATGAATGTAAATGAGCTACTGGCGGCGCTTCCGCAAGAGGATCTGGCGTCTCCGGCTGAGTCCGAATGGGCGCGAGGGCAGCTTCAGCAGATTCTGGACGATCTGGGGAGGCGGCCCGCACCAGGCGGGTCACTCCATCGGCTTTGGACGCTCTCTGAGCTGTCAGCACAGGTGGCGCTGGCATATTTGGCAGTATGGCTGCGGCGCTGGTTTTCCGACGCCGAAAGTTCGAAGCGCCAGTTGATGGAGACCAACCTGCGCGTCGCTTTGAAACTGTTTCACCGGCTGGGATATCTGCGCGGCGCCATGACCAAGCTTGGGCAGACCGCAGCCCACTTACCCAATCTGCTGCCCGCCCAGGTTGCAGACATGCTTGAGCGGCTACATTTCGATGCGCCGCCGATGCATTACCCGCTGATCCGAGAGGTGGTGCGCAACGAGTTTGGTAAGGGAGCCGAGGAGATTTTCGATGGCTTTGAGAAAGAGGCGTTTGCCGCCGCATCGTTGGGGCAGGTACACCGGGCGCGGTTGAAAACGGGCGAGGCGGTGGCGGTCAAGATCCAGTATCCAGGCATCGCGCGAACCATCGATGCCGATTTCGCCAACCTGTCGGTCTTGCTGCTGCCGCTGCGGCTCGGCAAGGACTGGGAGTCGGCGAAGACCCAGTTTGAGGAAGTCCGGCGGATGCTGGGGCAGGAGATTGATTACGTTCAGGAGGCGGAATCGACGCGCCTCGCGCGAGATCTATTCCGCCCGGAAGATGGCATCGTCGTCCCGCAGGTCCACGCCGGCTGCTCCGGCAAAAGGGTACTCACAACCGATTTTATTGAGGGGCTTCACCTTTCAGACTATCTGGCAACCAATCCGAGCCAGGAATCGCGCAACGCCTTCGGCACCAAGATGTATGTCGCATGGAAGCGCATGTATTATGCTTTCATGCCATATGTGGACCCGCATCCGGGGAACTATCTATTTCTTAGCGATGGACGTCTGGGGCTGATTGATTTCGGCTGCGTGCAGCACTATGGTCCAGAAGAGCGCGAGATCATGATTCTTGCGGACAGGATGGCCTTTGAGGATCCGACGCTGGCACGAGAAGTGGTACATCGAGTTTGTGGCGTGACCGATGACGATCCCGCGATGGACGACTATCTTCAACTGATGACTAAGTCGCGGGATTGGATGATGGAGCCGCTCAACCGCCCAGGTCCTTTCGATTTCGGGGATGCCGCCCACTATCAGCGGGGAGTGGATTCCTTTTCCAGCGCAGTGAACAAGCGCCTGACGCGCGCAAATCCAATGTACGTTTATTGGAACCGCAGTATCTTCGGAATTAAGGCGATGTTACTGCGGCTTGGCGCTCAGGTTGACGTTCAGGAAGTTATCCGGCAGGAACGGCCACGGCAATTGAACGGCACTTCCCTTGTGTCCTGAAGCTTGGTAGCCATACCGGATGCGAAGCGATGGGGCTATTGCTTCGCATCCGGTATGGCCAAGGGGGCTAGATGATCGTCGTGTTGAGTAAGAACAGATCGAACACGCGCGATGTCCAGGCCGGGCCGAGAATTGAGCTGAAGACATTGATGTACTCGCTCATTGAGTTATGACCGGGGTGGTTGAGGAAGATGCTGATTGGTGCATACGGATGCACGAAGTTCCAGTCGTCGTCTACCGGAGCGACACCATCTTTGTGGGTATCGTAGGTGTCCCAGAAGGTGGCGGCGACGCGGGTTTCGTTCGATGCCGTTGGGCAGGTGCCGGCACCAGGAGTCTCGATGTTGAAATTCAGTGTCGGCTCGATTGGCGAGACCGCCGAGGGGCTGAACTGAACCCAGTAAGGCATGAAATCGGCGAAGCCTTCGGTTAGTGCCAGGCCGGGGTTGTAGCACTTTGTGCGGGAGTGTTTGATGCCACCGCCGGAGGGCATGTTGCCGTTCCAATAGTAGCTGTGAATGCTGTGGGCGCTTTCATGCTGCACCACTCCGGCCACGGCGTGTTTCTGGATGAGCCAGATCTTGCCGTCGTCGGCATACGAGCAACTCCAGGGGATGGTGTTGTTGTTGTTGTCGGTGGATTGGCACTTGTTGGTAGCGAGCGTATTCGGATAGGTGATTTCGATTGGCGTGTCGCGCAGCGCACTCATGCCGTTGGCGCTAAACTTGCGCCACAAGGCGTTGGCGGATTGGTAGATGGCGTCGATGCCGGAGGCATAGCCGCTGGGTGTCAGGTCGATGACGCGGTTGCCGATGTTAGTGACCTTTCCGGTCTGGTCCCAATTGTCGCCCCAGGTATACACGTTGGCGTTGGCGTCCTGCACTTGAACGAAGCGGTTGGCGGGTTGATAATCGATGCGGACTTTGGAGTTGGGAAACGGCGGGATCAAGTAGTCGATGGACCAGGAACCGTCGCTGGCTGCGACAGTGCCGCCGATTTGGATGTAAATGTCTCCAATCTGCTGCCATGCGCGCACCTTCCAGCTCCAGGCGGGAGTGAAGGTAGAGCCGAAGCCCTGCTGTACGTTGAGAACCTTCAAGGCAATGTTGCCTTTGATGCTGCCAAAGATTCCGGCATCCATCTGTTGGGAAACGGCCATGGCGCGGGCCTTAACGCTGGCGTCGCGTTCTTCAGCGCCGTCCTCACCCTCTTTGCCGGTCAATGGAGCCGAGGAGGCGCCGCCAGGTTCGGGAAGATGTCTGAGTGGCAGTCTGGCGAGCTCGAATGTGGATGGGAAACTGACTTTCTCAACCACGGCATCGGACGGCAAACTAGCGGAGGGCCAGGCGAAGCGGCCCATTGGCTGTGCGTCCATGTATCCGCCGCCGATATCGAAGGGCAGTGGACGGCTTTCGCCAGTGAATGCCGTGCGGCGTTCGAGATAGGCGCGTTCGAAGGAGGTTGGCGTGATGGTGTTGCGGTCAATGGCGAAGATTTCGTGCAGGCTTGGGCCGCCGAATTGATTGGCGCCGGGGTTTACCGTTGTCATGACATGGAAGATTTGATTGCCCACCGGGAGAGTGAGCGGGCCAAGGTTGACGTCGACCGCAGCCAAGGGGCCTATCATCGCGCGCTGGGTACGGAAACGGATGCTGCCCAGCGGGCCAGCTACGAATTCCATTGTCAGTGGGTCTCTGGTGTTGTTTATCACGTGAAGCATACTGCTGCCACGAAGGGCCAGTTTGCTTTGCAGCGTCACGTCGATAGTTTCGGGCTGAGTCGCCCAAGCGGTGGATGCGGCCGTAAACAGGCACACTCCGGCCAAGGTCCGTAAATTGACGGATTTCATTTTATTGCCTCCTAAAAGTAATGGGTTAGTTTCGATCTGGGGGTCTTGGTAGTGACCCTCTCAGTAAGATATGCGAAAAAAACTGCAAGAAGGGATCAAAGAAAAATAATCGCTTTGCGCTTTTAATTAAATATCAGACATCCTGACCTCGGCGGGGAATTTTGCCGCGAAGTGGAAATTCGATGGATCTCGAAAGACCGCTTACAGACGTGGCGGCTCGGCTAGCGGTTGCCTGCTACTAACCGAGCACCGCACGTCAGTAAGCGGTTTGGGCTCATGCTAATTTCCGTGGAGGTCAGGATGTCTGAATGTACAAAAGGGCTCACGGTCGCGAAGACCGCGCCAGGGGCATAGCACGTACTATGGCTTTTGCCTCGGCAAGCTTTCTTTCGATGTACGGAACGCCGGGGAAGCGGCGATTCTGATCTTCCCAAACGGCAAGAATGCGCTGGCCATTGTCCGGTGCGGCGAGCGAAAGCGCGACTGTCAGGCCCCAGGCGTTAGACGGCAAGGGTTTCCGGTCGAAGTCCTTCTGGCAGATATCGATCGTTTGGCGGAAGCGTTCGGCGGCAGCGGAACGGTTTCCGCGCGCCGCTTCCAAGCGCGCCCAGGCAAGCAATACCGCTGATTCCTGCGGCATGCTGCCTGTGGCGAGCAGGCGATCTGCCTCCTTCAATGATGCTTCGGCGCGCGCGAAGTTCCCCTGTGCGCGATAGGCGTCGGCGAGTGCGACTCGCGGCTCAATGCGTGCTAGATATTCACCAGGCGACGCAATGTCGATTTCCTTAACGGCGAGTTCTCCTTCGAAGATGGCTCGCTTTGGATCCATCTCACGCAGCGCGAGAGCGAGCATGCTTCGAACTTGTGCCACGTCGGTTCGGGTTGTGCGGTCAGCAGAATCGGCCGCTAGCAGCGGGTTCATCACCGCGAGGGCTTGCTCGAGAAGGTCGGCCGCGGCCTGCGGGTGTTCCAGGTTCGGCCTGTCGCTTACTCCTTCGATCTGTCCCTGATAGAGGAGTGAGAGGAAGATCCAGCGCGTGATTCGAGTGCTTTTCGGGTTTGCGGCAGAGAGCTCGCGAGCGATTTGCAGGGCCTCCTGGAGCGACTTTTGGGCGTCTTCGAGGCGAGCGGCAATGAGTTGGGAGTATCCAAGGGTGAGCAGGGTGACGGCGAGATCGCGCTTGAATTCCGTTGTTGGCTTGGCGGCCAGAGTGTCGCGGATGAGAGGCAGCAGCTGTTGTAGGCTGTTGATGCCGCCGGTGAGGTCGCCCTTATCGCTCAGGGTGAGGGATAGTTCGCGCAGGGCGCGGCGGCGGACGACAAGTTCAGCGCCAACGCTTCTGGCTTCCGCCTCACGCCCCAGTTGTTCAGCGCGTACAAGATCCTTCTGGTTTCGCAGAAACGCTTCGGTCTCGCACAACAGATCCGCAAACTGCGACTGCTGTTTGGCGTTCAGTGCGCCGGCATCGGCTAGGGGACGAGCAAGAGCGATGGCTCTTTCGTAGGAGGCGATTGCATCCTTACCGCGACCGAGGCTGGGCTTGGTAGTGGAGCCCTGAGCTGAGGCTACCTTGGCATAGGCGACCGCCATTTCCCATCGCAAACCGGGATCCGAGGTGTTTTCGCTGGCGAGGCTGTTGAGATATTTGAGCGCGGTGGAAACAACCATTTCCTGCGCCTTCACCGTGCCGGGAGTGACGGCAATCTGGTCGTAGAATTCAAACAGGAATTGATTGGCCAACTCGCGCACCTGATTGAAGCGGCGATTGGCGCGGTTTTGTTCGCGCAGGCTGAAAGCTAGACCGGCGGAGAGACTAAGAATCACAGCTGCGATGGCGGCGAGCTGCCACCAGTTGCGGCGTACGAACTTCGTTGTGCGATAGCGAATGGTATCCGGACGGGCCATCACGGGCCGGTCATCAAGGTACCGTTCCACATCCTCGGCCAGGCGCTGTATACCGGCATAACGGCGGTCAGGCTCCTTGCGCAGGGCCATCATAATGATGTGATCGAGCTCATCGCCCAAGCCAGGCGCGGCGGGCAGATCCTGGCAGATGACGCGATCCATCTCAAGCGGCGTGGCCGTATCCAGGTCGTAGGGTTTGCGGCCAGTCAGTATTTGATAAAGCACCACGCCGAGCGAATAGACATCTGAGGCTGTCGTGATCGGTTGGCCGCGCACCTGTTCGGGGCTGGCGTAGTCGGGCGTTAGAGCTTGATATCCGGTTTGAGTTTGCGATGAGC
This sequence comes from uncultured Acidobacteriia bacterium, assembly GCA_903881085.1. Lineage (GTDB taxonomy): Bacteria > Acidobacteriota > Terriglobia > Bryobacterales > Bryobacteraceae > CAIRSA01. The sequence continues at coordinate 11,279 of CAIRSA010000002.1, read as the reverse complement.
CTGGGTCGAGCAGTTTGGCGATGCCGAAGTCGAGCAGCTTGGGATCGCCTGTTTCGGTGACCAGGATGTTGGCCGGTTTGAGATCGCGATGGACGACCAGATTGCGGTGGGCATGTTCGACGGCTTCGCACACTTTCAGAAACAGGCGCAGGCGGGCGGTGCGGTCGAGCTTTTCGCAGTATTGGGTGATGGGCTCGCCTTGCACGAATTCCAGCACCAGAAACGGGCTGCCCTCGTTGGTCTCGCCGCCATCGAGCAGGCGCGCGATGAAGGGGTGTTCAAGCGAGGCGAGCAGCTGGCGCTCCTGTAGGAAGCGCGTGCGGGCGTAGTCGGAGTCGAGGCCCTGGCGGATGATTTTCAGCGCCACCTTCTTGTGGAAGTCATCGACGCGGACCGCTTCGTAGACGGCGCCCATGCCGCCCTGGCCGATGCGGCGGATAAGTTGGTAGCGGCCGAATCGTTGCTGGCTGTGGTCTTCCTTACTGAAGCTGGCGGCCTGCTCACCGATGACTTCCTGCAAGAAGGATTTGGAATTATCGTCGTCGAGGAGCTTTTCCACTTCATGGCGCAGATCGGCATCGTTGAGGCAGAGTTTATCGAGCAGCGAGGCGCGATCTTCGCTGGCGGCGGCTTCGACCTGCTCCAGGACGTCGTTAATTTGTTGCCAGCGCTGGGGAGTCATATTACCAGTTAGGGCGCATTCTGGAGGAGAATTGCACTAGCCCTTGATGTAATTTTTAAGGAAGATCTGTGCCACGCGCAGATCTCGGACGACGGTGTTGCGGGCGACTCCCAGGTGCTCTGCGATCTCTTCGCCGGTGAGTCCACCGAAGAAATGCAGTTCAATCGCTTTGGCCTGCCGCTCATTGAGGCGGGCCAGTTCCTGCAGGCCATCGTCAAGGGCGATGAGGTCGCGCGAACGCTCGGGGGCAAACACGGCGGCATCATCAACGGGTACGCGCTCAGCTCCGGCGCCGCGTTTGCCCGCGAATTTCTTGCGTGCGTGGTCCACCAGAATCTGACGCATGTAGTGAGCGGCGATGGCGACGAAGTGAGAGCGGCCTTCGTATTCACGGCCTTCCTGCTGCGAAAGCCGCATCCAGGCTTCGTTGACCAGAGCCGTTGGTTGCAGCGTGTGGCCTGTACGCTCATTGCGCATGTACTTGCCTGCCAGATTGCGCAGCTCGGCTTCCACCATCGGCATCAATGCATTCAGAGCCGATTGATCGCCTTGCTTCCACTTACTGAGCAGGTGCGTGACTTCGTGCTTTGGGCCAGGAGCCATTTCAATTATAGTTGCACAATTTCAGGAGGAGAGTTTATTGATCCGGCGCTTGAGAAGTATTCCAGTGACGATTGTGGGAATGTAAGGAATAGAACCGCGGCGATGCGTCATTTCCCCTGCAGGGAGTGCACTTTGAAATTATTGAAACTCGGATTGATCGTGGCGATTGCCGCAATTGGGGTCGCACCAGCAGCTCCCGGGGTTGGGGAAAAGGCTCCGGCATTTGAATTGAAGTCCGTCGATGGCAAGATAGTAAAGCTTGCCGATGTGGTTGCGAAAGGACCTCTAGCGCTGATCGTGCTGCGCGGCTTTCCCGGCTACCAATGCCCGTTCTGCCAGCGCCAGGTGATGGACTTCATTCAGAAGGCAGATGCGTTTGCAGAGGCGGGTATGCAGGTGGTGTTTGTGTATCCGGGGCCGCCGGACCAGACGGCGGCGAAGGCCGGCGAGTTCATGCAGAACAAGCAGCTTCCCGCGCACTTCATCATGTTGTTGGACCCGGGCTATGAGTTTACGAAGAGTTATGGATTGCGCTGGGAAGGGAAGGGTGAGACTGCCTATCCGGCTACTTTTCTGATTGATAAGAATGGTGTGGTTATTTTCGAGAAGATCGCCAAAATGCATGGCGGGCGCAGCAGCGCCACTGAGATTGTGGAGCTGCTGCCAAAGAAGAAGACCGCCACTCAGTAACTGCACAAAAATAACATTGCAGCCATCGACGTGGCGCAGAGTGAGACACCAATGTCGCTTACTATTCGCGAAGTACAACACAATACGCCTGTTGGTCGGCATTCTCGGCCCGTTGGGAAACCGTGACCTTACGGTCACGGCTCGGGGAAAGGGTGATTGCTGCACACCGAGCCGCACCCGTGAGAAGCTGTGAAAAATTAGAATTTGGACCGGCGATTCGCCGGTCCAATTTGCGGTCAAACTAATTCCTTCACACGCCCTGAGGATGCGGTGCCTAAGTAGCTGCTCTACCCGAAGAAGCCAACATCCTTGCTTGTAAAGTTGTTGATGTTGGGGAACACGCTGGAAAGGCTGCTGGCAGGCAAGCCGAACCATTGTGCGAGGGTTGCGCCGTACTGGTCGACCGACGTCGTGGGCAGCCAGCGGCCTTCGCCTACATCGTCAGGGCCACTCAACTTGATGGTTGGGAATTTCCCGTAGAGAGTAGCGCCCTTCACACTGCCGCCCATCACGATGTGATGACTGCCCCAGGCGTGATCGGTACCGCCATTGGAGTTCGGGCTCAGCGTGCGGCTGAAGTCCGATTCGGTGAAAGTAGTCACCTGATTGGCGACCGCCAGCTCTTCGGTCGCCTTGTAGAAAGCTCCGAGCGCCTGGCTCAGCTGCAAGTACAAACGGTCCTGATCGGTGAGCTGGGCAGTGTGGGTATCGAAGCCGCCGAGCGAGCAGAAGAAGATCTGGCGGTTCATATTCAGCGGGCCGCGGACCTGAATCAGTTTTGCGACTTCGAACAATTGCTGTCCGATCGAGGTTGTGGGAAACACGGTCTTGAGCGCTGTGGCGCTCTTCAAGGCCGTCTCTAAGGTAGCCGCATCGGTCAAAGCGTTGTTCATGTTCCTGGCTGCCTGTTTGAGCAGGATTGCGCCGGAATCAGTGCGCTGTGTGTCCTGACCAAGAAGCGTTTTAAGCGCTGCCAGGCGGGCCTGCGAACCGGCATCCGTGCCGAAGCCCTGCAAGCCGACAGCAGCGTTGGGGGTTACCGCACCGGGATGCGTGTTGGCGCCGACGCCAAAGATGGCATTGCCTGCAACCGAGACGAACATCGGGTACGTACTCGTATTGCTAGTGGGCATATGATCGGCGAGCCGGCCAGCCCAGCCTGTGGTCGAACCACCGCCTGCAACAGAGGTCTGCATTTCCGCTTGCTGGTCGGCATGCGAAAACAGGTTGGAGGGCAATTTCGCCAGACCCTTTATGTACTGGTCCATCGTGACGGGCTGCACCAGATTGCCAACGTTGGCGACGATGGCAACCTGAGGGGCAATCGCCTGCAGGTCAGTAAAGCGCGGGTGCATGCCGTAGGCCTTGTTCTTATCGATAGCCAGCAGCGTTGCGCTGTCCAGAGCGAGGCCGGCGCGGATGGTCTTATAACTGGTATAAGCGGTTGGATCGAGCGATACCACCATGTTGTTACTATCGTTGCCGCCATACAAAAATACGCAGACCAGTGCGCGGTAAGTTCCCGTGGGCTGCGTCATGGCGTTCAACAGTCCCAGGCGGCCCAGACCGCCGGTGGCGCTCAAGCTTCCGAGTGAAAGAGCCGTGCGTAAAAAGTTGCGTCGTGAATTCATTGTGATGTTCTCCTTTTCCCTCGAATTGATTAGCGCTCGATCTGGTAGTTCCAGGATGAGCAGATGAGATAGACCGCGGTTTGCACCATGGCTTTCGGCGTTGTTTGTTTGCTGGCGGCGGTGACGATGGTATCGCGCATTATTGTGCCCATTCTGCCGCCCATCAAAGCCACATCCAGCGATTCGACCATCTTCGTAATGTCGGTGGCGGCGGGCTTGGCCCCAAGAGGATTTATATAGGGAGTCAGGTTAACAGTAACTCCCGTAGGCGCCTGATAGGCCACGGTGTTTGCGAAATCGGCGGCGCCCATGGCAGTTGCCTCGCCGAGTAACTGGAACTCAGGCGCGTTGTAAGTCTGGGTGGAAGTGATGTTGATGTTGTAGCCTGGCAGGAAGTAATCGAACACAGTCGGCGGATAGTAGATGGTCTGGCCCAGGCGCGATGCGTAAGTGGTCATCGAATTTGGCGAGACAACCGTGGCGCCCAAGCCGCGCAACATCGCGGCGATGTTCAGTACGGGCTCACGCAACTTGGTGGCGATGTTTTCACTGCCGTCGTCGCCTTTGCGGGCTTCTGTGTCGAGCAGGATTGCTTTGATCACGTTCTTCAGGTCTCCGCGTTGGGCAGAGTTGTTGAAAACGGTGACTATGCGGTTGACGTAAGCGGGCGAAGGGTTGCTGGTGACCAGTCGCTGGATCAGTTCGCGGCAGATAAATGGTCCGACGTTGGAATTGGTAAAGATGTTGTGCAGCGCGTCTTTCAAATCAGTGTCCGCGGTCTGACCGGCAGGCAGCGTGTAGCCATTGAGAAGAGCTTTGGCGCCGGTGTCGTGGTTGGCCTGAAAGGCGACCATCGGTGCAGTCCAGTTGGAGGGGTTTCCGAAGCGTGAGTTAGCGCCAGGCTTGGGAGCATAAGTCCAACCAGTGAACGTGCGTGCGAAGCCTTCGATGTTGTCCTGTGTATAACTGGGAATGGGGACGCCGTTCTTCAGTATGGGACGGCCGGAGCTGTCCAGTTCCACCAGACCGATGGTGAAGAGCTGTAACACTTCGCGGGCGTAGTTTTCGTTCGCGCCGTGACCGGGGGTCGGCTTGTTGTTGTTCACCATGTCGAGGTAGTGGCCCATGGCCGGGCTCAACGTCACGTCGTACATGAGCTGGTCGTACGTGGTGAAGGCATCCTTCTGTAGCAGGCGCAGGTAGGGGACAATAGCCTCGGGGGCCAGCTTTACGCCTGATATGACCCAGATCTGGGCCAGAGCAAAGGCCACACGCTGCCGCAACTGATCTTTGCCATTGACGGCGTTGGTGAAGAAGGCGTCCTGTGCAGGCCGCAGCGAAGTGTTGCCGGCAGTGTTCACTGACGGGTCAGGAATTACTGACCACTGTGAAGAAGGCAGCGCCATCTGCGCATCGATCCAGGCGCTGAAGCCAAGCGCCTGTACTTCGGCCACCGAACTCGCTGTTGGTCCAAACGCCGCTTGTTCCAGAAACCGTGCTGCGGCTACGGCGGTAGGCCCTGGCGGCGGTGCGGTGGTGGCTGCGAAAGTCAGAGTTGTGAGCGCAGCTATCGCCGTGCATAGTATAGTTTTTTGTCCGATCATCCTTCGTCTCCTCAAAAATTGCAGTACAGGTTGGCCTGGGTCTTAGCTGGTGGGAGCGGCATTTTTGACGACTTGGGCCGCGTTTGACTACTTGTAGAACGAGTGTGCCATAACAGTGCTACGAAATTCTATAAGGAAAGTGTTGGATACCTAAAATTTCTTATACGGTAAAGGCATTAGTACATGAACCTAAATAGAGAAGTCGACGGCAAATTCGGATGGGTGGCGAGACTGCAATGCGAGTCACCCGGCAGATGACGCGCACGTTGTATGCAACCGATGCTAAATGTTGGAGATAGCTTTTCCAGATGCGTTCAACTGCTCCTTCTCGGATGAATGTTGTGACGTACTCTCCAACTTTCGTTCCTAAGCTCGCGCAGTGCATTAGAAGGTCGATAATAAAAAGATGGGATACGGCTTCTTTCTCTCCGCAATACTTCTTTCCGCTTTGCCAGTGCACGCCCAAAGCGCCCCGCACAGCGGCATCCACCCTGAAGATATGGATGCAACCTGCAAACCATGTACTGACTTCTGGCGCTATGTGAATGGTGGATGGGTGGACAAGAATCCCATACCTGCGGACAAGCGGAGCTGGGGATCGTTTGAAATTTTGCGCTCGGCGAATCGCGAGCGGATCCGAACGCTGCTGGACACGGCCGAGGGCGACCGCAGTGCCATTGCAGGCAGCGACCGGCGCAAGATGGGCGATCTCTATACCAGTTGCATGGACGGTGCAGCGATTGAAGCGCACGGATTGCGGCCGGTGCAATCGGACTTCGATCGCATAGCGGCAATCAAAACGGTGGATGAGTTAGGAGCAGTGCTTTCGTTTCTGCAACGGCAGGGACGCCCGGCGGGAAATCAGAATGGCGCGGTGGCGGGTGGGTTTCGATTAGGCGCGATGCCGGATCCGAAGCAGCCGCGGCGAATCGTTGCGCGAATCTCGGAGCGCGATAGTCCGGGCCGCGCCGGCTCGGCGATTCTTTCGCTGCCTGACCGCGAATACTACTTCAAAGACGACGAAAGATCAAAGACCATCCGCAGCGAGTTCTTAGTGCATGTGGCGAAGATACTGGTGCTTTCCGGCACGGCGCAGGAAACGGCAAAGGAGCAGGCGGCAGGAATTCTGAAGTTTGAAACGGCGCTGGCGGAAGCCGTGTTGACCATCGCGGCGAAGCGCGATCCGAACGGTACTTATCATCTGATGGACCTGAGCGGCTTGCGCGAACTGGCACCAGATTTCAATTGGGCCAGATTGCTGCGCGAAGCCGGCTTGCCTGAGTCGACGCCGGTGAACGTGACGGAGCCTGAGTTGCTGAAGCGGTTCAACCGGCAGTTGACCGCGGTGCCGCTGGGCGAATGGAAAGTCTGGCTGCGCTGGCGCACGCTGCAATTGATGGCGCCGTATCTGACACGGGCCGTTGCCGACGAAGCGTATCGCTTTGAAAGCGGCGTGCTGGCTGGTGTGCAGCAACAGCCGCCGCGTTGGGAGGCCTGCGCGAACGTGATTGATCGCGACCTGAGCGATGTCTTGGGAAAGGCCTATGTCGAAAAGTATTTTCCGGCGGAAGCGAAGCGAAGGATGGGTGAGCTGGTTGAGAACCTGCGCGCCGCTATGCGCGAGGAGTTGGAACAATCGGAGTGGATGAGCGCGGCGACAAAGAAGAGCGCGCTGGCCAAGCTGGCAGCGCTGAAGGTGAAGATCGGCTACGCGGACGCATGGCATTCCTACACGCCGGTGCAGATCGACCGGGCGAAGTATTTCGACAACGTTCGCTCCGCGTGGGCGAACCGCTTCAACACGCTGATGCGGAGAGTCGGCAATGCACCCGATCCGAATGACTGGGGCATGACGCCGCCAACGGTGAACGCTTCAGCAAATTCGTCGCTGCTGGAACTGGTGTTTCCGGCAGGGATTCTGCAGCCTCCGTTCTTCGACATGCAGGCCGAGGATGCGGCCAATTACGGGGCGATTGGGGCAGTGATCGGTCATGAGATCGGCCATCAGTTCGATGACCAGGGCTCGAAGTTCGACCAGACCGGCACGTTGAAAAACTGGTGGACGGCTGACGACCGTGCGAAGTTCGAACAGCGCGCATCGTGCGTAGCCGATCAATTCAACACGCTCGACGTGGGCGATGGCCTGCATCATAATGGACGTCAGGTGTTGGGCGAAGCATTAGGAGATTTGGGCGGAATTGCGGTGGCGTATCGAGCTTACAAGAAGTCGCTGGCGGGCAAGCCGGAGCCTGCGGCGATGGATGGGTTCACTGCCGATCAGCGCTTTTTCCTGGCCTTCGGGCGGATTTGGGGAACGGTGCAGCGGCCCGATGCGATGCGGCTGCAGATCAATACGGATAACCATCCGCTGGGCAGATGGCGGGCGATTGGAACGCTGCAGAACTTCGCTCCATTCCACAAGGCATTTCAGTGCAAGCCGGGCGATGCGATGGTGCGGCCGGCGGCGGAGCAGTGCAAGATCTGGTGACGAGGGGGCATGGGCCTTAAAATAAGCCCGGATGCACCAGTTATGCAAGAGCGATGATCTGATTCAGCGTTTCGCATGCGAGTGCAAATATATCTTCCGGAATTTGTTTCCATGGGTGAGGCTTCGCTTGCCTTACGCGCCAGTCGAACGACTTCGGCTGGTGCCCGAGAATATAGCTCGCTTTCCTCCGGGGGCTGACGAACTTCACTGCGAAGGGATTGGTTTCGTTGAACGCCGCCGTCGTCATCGGCAGACCAATGACGATGCCGGTCCATTCATTGAAAGCCTTCGGAGAGAGAACTAATAAAGGATTGAGGTCCTTCCTTTCGCGGCCAGCCTGGGGATTACAGTCGATCCAAATCATGTCGCGCCGGTCGGGGACCCAGTGGCTGCGCGCCGCCATCAAAGTACCTCATTGCCAATGCGACTTGTAGCCATGGCCTCACCACCGTGTTGCTGCGGGTCGAAACGGGCGAGTTTCTGCTTTAGTGTTAGTCGCGGTTCCCCTGCCGCTGCCACTAGTAACGTTGAATCCTTTGCCGAGATCTTAACGGGTTGCCCAAGTTTGAATCCGGCGGCTTTGGCAATGGAAGAGGGAATTCGCACGGCCAAGCTGTTGCCCCAGCGCTGAAGCGTCAATGTTGCTGTTTTCTCCAAAATAAGCCTCCTCTGTATCAACATAGTATATACATTTCGCATCAGGCAGCGAAAAGGTTAGGGAACGGGCCAAATCCGAATGGGTAAGCTAAGCGCTTATGCAAGGCTGGTAAGTTTCAGAGGAAGTATTCCATCAGCACTTCGTCATCTTCCATGCCGTCAATGATAACTTGGCGGCGCAACCGTCCGCACTCTTTGAATCCAAGTCCCCGATAGAAGGACTGGGCAGCGGTATTCGACGCGCGAACTTGAATGGCGAGCTTGCGGTAACTGCTCTGGCGCGCAAACGAAAGAGTGGAGGTCCACAGCTGGCGGCCAATTCCCCGTCCGCGCCACTGCGGCAAAAGAAATGTCCCGATTTGGCCGACGTGCGACATTGATGAAAGCTGAGCCGACCACAAGTCGAGACTCTGAAAACCTACGATGCCCTGGACCTCATCAACAGCTACGTGGAAGGCCTCGCGGGGAGAAAGAGATTCGAGGTAGCGGGCCTCCTGTTCGACGTTCCACACCTTGTCAATCGCCGAGTGGACGCGCTCTGAGGCGACGGCTTCGAGGACTTTCACAATGCCAGCGGCGTCAAGCGGCGAGGCTTTCCTGACGTGCACGCTACTCTTCCTCTTCCCCTCCGCCACCTTCTTCTCCCTCTTCTCCTTCGGCCGCTTCGCCGCCTTCGCCGTCAGAGAGACCATGGCCACCGTCGCTATGAAGGCCGATCGATATGAGAATGTCTTTCAGGGCATCGGTGGAATCGAAGTACACCTGCCAGTAATTTTCATTGTGTGCCCAGGGGCGTACGGCAAGGTGGATGTCGAACATGTCGGCAGAGAAAATGGTGATTTCCGGCGCAGGTTCGGCCAACACATTGGGTATGGTGAGCAGCTTGGCCTTCACTTCGGCCATCACTTTGTGCACGTCGGCGTGGCGTGGAACCGTGCCTTTCATCTCGATGCGGCGGGCCGGGTTGGCGCTAAAGTTCTTGAGGTTGGAGCTCATCAGCTTGGAATTGCCGACGAAGGTGCGAACGCCATCGAGCGTGTTTATTGTAGTGACGAACAGGCCAACTTCGATGACGGTGCCCATGATGCCTCCGCCGCCAATGAAGTCGCCGGCTTTGAAGGGCCGCAGTACAACCAGGAAGGCTCCGGCGGCGAGGTTGGAGAGCAATCCGCCCCAAGCAGCTCCAATGGCTAAGCCGGCGCCGGCGATGAAGGCGGCAAACGAAGTCGTTTCGATGCCCATCACACCCATCAGCATGACGACCAGCGCGATGTTCAAAGCCACCGAAGCGGTGTTTTTGGCGTAGCCGACGATGGTGTGGTCGACCTTTTTCTTTTCCAGCCGCGCGACGACAATGTTGAGGAGGAAATGAATCAGCCAGCGGCCGACAATCCAGATAACAACGGCGCCCAATAATTTCAGGCCAAGGTCGCTGATTCTGACTATTAAATTGTCGATGAGTGCTTTGTCCATAAGTTTTGAAGGGGTGCCTTTGGCTTAATATAAGTGAGTATACAATGAGGCCGGGTCTCAACAGTTTATGCAACGCGAATACACTTCCGAACAGCTTCAGGAACAGATAAAGAACTTTGGCAGACTCTACGTCGCATTGAGTCATGTGAGCCGCGCGGTGATGCGCAGCAGGTCGCGGCAGGAACTCCTGGACGCCGTTGTGCAGATCCTTTGCGAAGTTGGGAAGTTCCGCATGGCTGTAGTCTCCTGGCACGACACCGGAACGCACGAGTTGGCGCCTGTTGCGCGATTCGGGGATCAATTCGGCTATGCCGATTCGGCGCATATGTATACAGATGAACGGCCCGAAGGGCAGGGCCCGGCTGGAACTGCGTTCCGGACAGCCGCGACGTATGTCTGCAACGATTTTATGAGCGATCCACGGACAGTTCCGTGGCGCGAGACGGCCGGCAAATCCGGCTGGAAGTCGTCGGCTGGAGTTCCGATCCTAATTGGCGGAGAGACACGTGGCGTGCTTTCTGTGTATTCCGCGGAGGAAGGTTTCTTCGCACCTGACCAGGTTGAGTTGATTGAGCAAGTAACTCTCGACCTTGCATTCGGGCTGGAACACCTGGAAAGCGAACAGCGCCGGCGCGAAGTGGAAGCCGATCTTCTGGCGAGCCAGCAGCGTTTGAAATCCGCGATGGACATTGCCGCCATGGGCAGTTTTGAATTTGACTACGAAAACGACAAGTTCATTTGTGACTGCCCCACGGCGAACATATTTGGCAATGGAGCAGGCCTAAACCAAACGACGTATTCCGGCATTAAGAAAACAATTCATCCGGCAGACTTCGACAAGCTGAGTCTGGCGGCTAGCGAGGCGCGCAAATCCCATCGCCAACTTTCGCACGAGTTTCGTGTGATTTGGCCCGACGGCAGTGAACATTGGGTGTTCGCCCGAGGCGAATTCAAGTACCCGGATTCGGGGGAACCTACCATCCTTTCGGGCGCTTTAATAGATGTAACTAACCGTAAAAATGCCGAAATCGCTTTACGGGAAAGCGAAGGACGATTGCAGCAATCGGTGAGGGTGGCAAATATCGGCATCTTTGAGCACAACCACCTAACCGGGGAGGTTTACTGTTCGCCGGAACAAAGGGCCATCTGCGGTTGGAAAAGCGATGAACCCGTCTCCCTGCAGATGTATTTGGAACGCATTCACCCCGAAGACCGGAGTTTGGTGGCCAATGCGATGGAAAATGCACACGATTGTAGTGGCGACGGCCGCTACGATGTGGAACACCGTCTGTTGATGCCCGATGGAGCCGTGCGCTGGATCAGCACTGGCGCGCGAACATTTTTTGAGGGCGACGGCGAAGCGCGTCACTTAGTAAAAACAGTTGGCGCGGTGCAGAATATTACGAAGCAGAAACAGACCGAAGAGGAGCAGCGGAAGTTCGCTGCACTGG
>CAIRSA010000001.1 GCA_903881085.1 uncultured Acidobacteriia bacterium | reverse complement strand
TGTGTCTCCATTGGGCTGTTTAGCTATCCCCTCTACCTCTGGCACTGGCCGCTTCTCTTCTTTAACTCAACTATCCAATTTGGTCAGCCCACTGTTGCTTCAAAGATCACAGTCATCGCCGCCAGCTTCCTGCTCGCCTGGTGCTCAGACCGCTTCCTCGAACGGAGAATCCGGTTTGGCAAGTTAGACTGGGCGCCCTCGTGGGCTATTCCGGCGGCCTTAACCGCTACGTTAGCCGTGATCGCCATCGTTGGCGGCACGATCACCGCTCATGCTGGATACACGGAGCGATTCGCCCGCAAGCTTCCGGCTGGATCGTCGCCCAATCCGGTTGAACCTGCCGGACCTGCCAAGCCGGTGGAGCGTTCGCCTGTTGAACCAAGCGCCCCACCTTCGAATCTGCCAGCCGCCGGGAACGCCAGCGCCGAAGTGCCGGTAACCGTCAACCAGGAAGTAATCAATGGCGATCGTCCGAACAAGCCCTTCATTCAGGATATCCTGCACTATAACTACTTACTAACTATGGCTAAGTGGCGTCATAAGAAATGTTTTCTTGATGAAACGCAGACCGCCGAATCTTTCGCGCCCGAATGTGTCGATAAGAATCCACAGAATAAGCCCATGGTTCTTTTGTGGGGAGATTCGAATGCAGGCTCGCTCTCACCTGGCCTGCGTGACCTGCAAAAAGTCAACTCATTCCGCATCGCTCAACTGACCGCCAGCGGCTGCGCGCCAGTGATCGGTTACACTCTGGCGATTCGCCCGCATTGCAAGGGGATAAACGATGCGATACTCGCGCGGCTTGCGGAGCTGAAGCCAGATACGATTCTTCTCTCCATGCATGGATACTGGTTGAATCCGGATTCACTCGCGCTATGGCAGAAATCGATTGAACTAATCAAGGCGGCTAGTTCGGCGCGCATCATTCTGCTTGGTCCAACACCGACGCACATTGTCGACCCGAAGGCGTATATCGGCAGGAAGTTTCCAGGAATCCCCGAGATCGACATACCGAAGCGTGTAAAGGTCGACATCTACCCAGGCGCAGAGCTTTCCGAGGATACGTTTCGACGAATGGCCTCCGCGGCTGGAATTGAATACATCTCTGTCTTCGATAGCCTGTGCGACGCGGACGGTTGCCTGATCCGGGCCCCATACGATGGGTCACACGACGACCTCGTTCAATTTGACACAGAACATTTAACTTTGGCAGGGACGCGGTATGTGATGAAGGCTATCGCTCCGGCCATTTTCAAGTGACATTCGTTTGGAAGTTTCCGGTAACGGCACCAGAATACTCCATCAAATCAACGATGAGAGCCCAAGCCATCACGCCCTTGCCGCCACCGTAACCACAGTGATGTCGTCGTTCTGGCCCCAGCGTTTCGCCGCGCCGCCGATCTCTTGCGCCGATTTCCTGCTGATATTCAACGTCCGCTCGAAGCCGAACAGTTCGCCTTTCGCGTCGGCGGCTTCAATCACGCCGTCGGAGACAAAGGTGAACCGCTTGCCCTGAACAACAGTCTCATCATACTCCACGCCCGAAACCACGCCAAGCGGAAGCCCAGCGTCGAGTTCCAGTTCACGGCCATCGCAATACGGCTGCGGATGGCCGGCATTGGCGACAGAAACCTTGCCATCCACATCGAAACGCGCGCAGCAGCAGGTGATGAAGCCTTGGGTCCGGCCCGCCAGCCCATCGTTCAACGTGGCGAGAATCGCTGCGGGGGAATTCGATTTGCAGATTCCCAGAATGCCGATCGCGACCGACACCATCATCGCCGCCTTCAGGCCCTTGCCGCTCACATCGCCCACCACAACAATCAGCGATCCATTCTCGGCAGGGGTGGAAAACCAGTAGAAATCGCCGCCGACCTGTTTGGCGGTCTCAAAGACGGTTTCGAATGCAAAGTGCCGCGAATCCGCGGTGCCTGCGCCCAGCAGTGCAGTCTGGACGCGCCTCGCCGCCGAAAAATCACTCTCCAATTCCTCGGTTTGGCGCGCAGCGTGCCAGGCCCGCCGCAATAGCAACACCACCATGGTGACGACCACCGCCAGCATTAGAACGTCCTCAGTCCCAACCGGAAACGCACCAACTTTGAAACTCGATGGCACCAAACCCAAGGTAGTCCCGGTGATCCCGACAAAGGCCAGCGTCAGGGCGGCGGCCACTCCCCTCGTTCCCGCAGCCAGGCCATGAGACCAGGGACCAACCAGTCTCATCAGCCCGACTCCAATGTTGCCGGCTACGCACGGGACAAAGAGCCATCCGTTAAGCTTTACTAGTTCAAGCCAACTGGCCCGCTCTGTGGCTGCGAAGTTCCCTTCCATGATGAGCGCTGCCCCAAAATACAAAAGCCCCATCCCGTAAAAGGGCCAACGCCGCTGAAAGCCGAACACGGCCCACAGGAACATGGAAAATGCGACTCCATCCGTCAGGACTCTCAGTAGCAAAGTAATGAAAACCATCTGCGGCAAGGGCGAATCCTGATAGATCCAGACCGACAGTCCAGAGTGAATGCTGCTCACACCTGAAAGGCAAAGAAAGCAACCGAACCAAAACAGATCCTTGCCGCCCTGGCCGAGACCGCGCGCCAGCAACACCAGGGTCCCCAGTGCGAGGAAGCAGAAAGCCAGGAAAAGCTGCTCAGCGTTCTCTACAAGCACGTCCACTCTTGCCTAGCGTTCTCGCAACTGCAGAAAGTCTCGCGGTCCGATCTCAGCGAGGAAGTATTTTTTGATTTCCCACGGACTGAGCCGCCAGCCCGGCGGAACCCAGATTCGCCGGGCAACCATGGCTGTGCTGCCGGGCTCGACCAGGCCGTTGGGCAGATCAAAAACCAGGGTGCCAGGCCGGGCCATTACCAACGGACGCGGAGGGAGCTTGCCATGACCACCCACGTTTTGTCCATTCACCCAGATTTCGTAGGGGGGGATGGCAGCATTCGCATACTTCAGCGGCGTGACAGCCAGCGGCCCCCGATAATCTGCTGCCACGGGAATACGATAACGAACCCAGAGGTATCCATCGCCGTTGAAAGCCGGTGAGGGGATCTTGCCGTCCTTGGCTTCCGGCCACGCCGCATCGTCGAACTTCGGGTCAGACCATTTCAGATCGTCGCCATACTGGTAGCGCACAGATTCGGCAAACAATGGAAGGGCGAGCAGGGCAATCAGAAGACACCTCTTGCGCCTTCCCCCTGCCGGAGATGCTTTCCACTGCCACGCCTATCCATTGAACGTATCACACCAGATTACACAAATCGCAACGAATCGGGGCGCTAAACTATTAGATGGATGCACCTGCTCCTCATCACCGCCCTCCTCTTCGCCCCCAGCGACCGCTGGCTGCTCTACAAAGCCGGTCCGCTCGAGGTCTATTCCAACGGCGATGAGAAGGTCGCCAAGGAAACCCTCAACCTGCTGGAGCAGTATCGCTACACCTACGGCACCATGCTCGGCAAGCCGGAACTCGACGCCGTCTTCCCCATCCGCGTCACGGTCAACAAAGGGATGAAGTCGCCGCCCATTACGCGCGAGTTCCTGCTCAGCCTGGGCCGCACATTCATCGAAGACAACGCCGGCCGCATGCCGCAGGGAATCGAACAAGGCCTGGTCGTCCTCTTCTCCACGCTGCAAGTGCAGGGCGTGCACGTCACCCTCGGCGCGCTACCACCGAAAGACCAACAAAACCGCGACTGGGCGCGCGTCCACATGCTCACTACAGACGACCGCTTCAGCGGCAAGCTGCGCGTTCTGCTCGGAAACCTGCAGAAAGGCGTCGCCGCCGAACCGGCCTACAGCAACGCCTTCGCCATGAAACCGGCCGAAGTGGAAAAGGCGCTCGACGCCTACATCGCCGCCGGCAAATTCGGCACTGCCCGCCTGAACGCCAAGCCCATCAGCGTGCAAAACGACATCCACGGCAAGCCATCGCCCGGCCCGCCGCCCTCGAACGACGCCAAGGAATATTTCGATCAGGGCGATTTCATCAAGGCCTCCATCGCCAACCCCAAGTGGGCCGAGCCGGTATTCCAGATGGCGCGTAAAGAGCCGGCCATGTTGATGAAGATCGATCTGCTGAAGAAGGCCGCTTCCCTCGCCCCGCGCAACGCGGCATACTGGCGCGAACTGGCTGAAACACAGGAATCGCATAAGCTCTTCCCCGATGCCGCCAAATCATGGGCCGCGGCCGACCGCGCCGCCATCAACGACGAAGAGCGCACCAAATTCCACAACGCCCGTTTGAATCTCGATCAGCAGCGGCTCGATTTCGCCGAGGCCGAAAAGAAGCGAATCGCCATGGAGAAGCAGGCCGAGCTCGACCGTCTGCGCGACCAGGCGATGGTGAACATCCACGCCGCCGAAAAGAAGGCCAGCCGCCCGCTCGACCCCGGTCAGAAGGTCGAGCAGTGGTGGGACGGCACTCAGCCCACCGCCAACGTGAAAGGCAAGCTCGAACGCGTCGATTGCCTCGCTGCCGGAGCGCGCATCGCCGTCCGTACTGACGACAAGAAACTGATGCAGCTGATCATCCGCAATCCCGACAAAATCGTAATCGAAGGCGGCGGCGACAAGACGCTCGGCTGCGGCGCGCAGAAGCCTCCGCGCAACATCAGTGTCGGCTACTTCCCCAAGCCCGATGCGAAGACCGCAACATCGGGCGAGGCCGCTCTGATAGAGTTTCCGTAATGCATATTCCGCTGCGATGGATAGCCATCGGTGTCTTCCTGTTTTCGTCCGCGCTGAACTACTTGGACCGCCAGATGTTTGCAGCGCTCGCGCCCAGCATCGGCCAGGAGTTTCATCTCACCAATGAGCAGTACGGGCTGTTCATTTCGGCCTTTTCCATCATCTATGCGTTGAGTTCGCCGGTGGTCGGTCTGTTCATCGATCGCGCCGGACTCGATCGCGGCATCACCGCGTGTGTTGGTGTGTGGTCGTTGGCGACTATGGTTACCGGTTGGTCCAGTGGCTTCGGCGGCTTGATGGTCTCGCGCGCCATGCTGGGCTGCGCACAGGCGGGCGGTGTACCTGCCTCGGGCAAGGCGTACGCGACTTACTTGCCGCCTGAGGAGCGGTCGCTCGGCACAGCGTTGGGGCAGATGGGCATCAGCCTCGGCCTGATTCTTGCCCCCATCCTGGCCGCGTGGATTACTCCGCATTATGGCTGGCGAACCGCCTTCATCGCCGCCGGAGCCGCCGGGTTTCTATGGATTCCCATCTGGCTGTTCACCGCGCGCCATATACCCAAATTCCCCGTCTCGCCAACCGCCGTTAAAGTGAAAGTTGCGGGCATGCTGCGCGATACGCAATATTGGGGTTTGACCATCGGCACCTGTCTCGGTATGACCTTGTATAGCTTCTGGACCAACTGGACCACGAAGTATCTGGTGCAGGTCTTTCATCTGACGCAGGAGGCCGCCAACCAGCAGTTCGCCTGGATCCCACCGCTCTGTGGAATCGCCGGAGGCCTCTCTTGTGGAGCCATCACGTTGCGGTTGGCCGGCCGAGGCATGCCGGTGCAGAGTGCGCGCATGGTGATCAGCATCATCGCCTCAGTAATGGCGCTGGTAACAGCACTGGTGCCGATGGCGCCCAGCGCTGGCATCGCCGCCGCGGCCATCGGCGCGAGCTTCTTCTTCACCACCTGGTTCAGCGTCAGCTCCTATTCCATGCCGCTCGACGTCTTCGGCGCGGAACGCGCGGCCTTTGCCATCGCTTCCATCACCTCCGCCTACGGCTTGATGCAGTTCTTCATTTCGCCGCTGATTGGCCGCGTGGTCGATCAGCATGGCTTCGCGCCGGTGTGCGTGGCGCTCGCCTTTCTGCCCTTGCTTGGAACCGCCGTACTGAAGTTAACTGTGAAGTAGATGCTGCGCCGGTTAAAGCTTCTGTATTTTCGACTGCTGGGAAAGGACCCTGAAGCAGTGGTGGTCACGTTCGCCAGCGGCGATCCAGGGCTGGCGGCGAAGATGGAAGCGGAGATCCGCGCCATTGAACCGAACCGGCGGCACTTCGTCATCCATAACCGCCACGGCTCGGCCTGGCAAATCTATCTGCAGCTGCGCCGCGAGTTTCGCCATCTGCGCATCGGCATCGCGCCAGTGCTGTTCACCGCCGAACCGAGTCCTCTGCGGCTGGCCGCGTTTCTGCTGGCCCCAACCAAAATCCTCGCCTACAACGCCAATCTGGAACGGCATCACCTGAAGCTTTCCACCTGCATTGCGTCCTTCCTGTTCCTGCGCGGCGTAGCAGTCGATCGCATCTACTTGCGGCCGTGGCGCAACAACGGTACGCGCCAGTCAGAGAAATACACCATAGCGGAAGGCCGCCCGCTTTCCCCCTCGCGCCGCCGCGTGGCCGTACTCTCTCCTTACTTCCCTTATCCCCTGGCGCATGGCGGGGCAGTACGGATCTACAATCTGCTGCGCGAAGCATCGAAACATTTCGATATCTTTCTGTTCGCCTTCATAGAAGCCCAAACAGGGCCGGCGCAGCCTGATCAATCAGAAGGAACTCGTAGCTTACCCGCTGCGCCAGGCTCCGTTGTTTGGGCGAGTTCCCAAAAATCCCCGCAGCAGGCCGACATCGATCACATGATGCAGTTCACCGCCCGCGCCGTTCTGATGGAACTGCCGCGCTACCGTGAGCCGCGCTGGGCGTCGCTCTCGCCGCCCGACGTGCGCGAATACGATTCGCCCGTGCTGCGCGGCTTGATTGAGCAGTGGCGCAAGACCTACGGCTTTGAACTGCTGCAGGTGGAGTACACCTATCTGGCCAGCTACGCCGGAGACGTGCTGGTGGAGCACGACGTCACCTGGGATCTTTACCAGCAGATCCACCGCCGCGAACGCACGCTGTCATCGTGGTGGAATTTGTACCGCTGGCGGCGCTACGAATCGGCCGTGCTGAAGCGCTACCGCCGGGTGGTTGTGATGTCTGAAAAAGACCAGAAGCTGTTAGCGCGGCCCGAGGCGCGCGTGATTGGCAACGGCGTCGATCTACACCGTTTCCGCCCCACGCCAGAGCCTGCGGGGGTGCGCCTGTTGTTCGTCGGCTCGTTCCGCCACTTCCCCAATGTCCAGGCCTACCGCTTCTTTGTGGAGCGGGTCTGGCCGTTGCTTGTCCACCGCGTGCCGGGCATCTCGCTGACGGTTGTTGCCGGCCCGGACCCGCACCTTTACTGGTCCGCTCCGTCTCCGCATCCGCGCATTTCGATCCACGCCTTGGTGCGCGACGTGGCGCCGCTGTATGAAGCCGCCAACCTGGTGGTGGTGCCGACCACCGTATCCGCCGGCACAAATTTAAAGGTCCTGGAAGCGATGGCCATGGAGCGGGCGATCGTCTCCACTCCCTCCGGCTGCGCCGGCATCGGCTTGGAGCACGCGCGCAACGTTTGGATCGCCTCCCAACCGCGTGATTTCGCCTCGGCCATTGAGCTCTTACTCTCCGATGGAGCCTTGCGTACGGAGCTTGCCCGCAATGCCCGCCAGTTGGCGGTTGAACGATACGGCTGGCGTCATCTTGGCGGTCTGCAACGCAATCTGTGGCGCGAGTTGATGCCAGAGCGCATTCGCATCCGCCCCGGCACCCCCGCGGATCTGGAGCGGATAGCCGCCATTCAGATCGCTTCAAACGAAGCCGCGCACTGGGAGCCGGCCGACTATGTCCACTACTCGTTCCATGTCGCGGAACTGGAAGGCAGCGTGGCAGGCTTCCTGGTGACACGCACGATTGCAGGTGAGATGGAGATCCTGAATCTTGCCGTCGACCCGCAATTCCGCCGCCAGGGCGTGGCCCGCGCACTCATGAACCATACCTTGGACACGTTTACAGGCACTGTGTACCTGGAAGTGCGCAAATCCAATCACGCGGCGCAAACACTCTATTCCGCTTTAGGGTTTTCTCCCGCAGGGCTCAGGCGCGAATACTACGAAAGTCCTAAAGAGGACGCTATTGTCATGAGAATGTAAAAATGTTAATGTCTTGGTAAGCCTCGGCCTTCGGTGACTGAGGCGCTAGATTAGGAAAGTAGTTGCGACTTCCCACCGAGCCTATTGTGATATCGACTCGGCGTGGCAGCCTGCCAAAGGAGAATGAACCTTATGGAGCTAAACACGCAAGATGAATTAAAGGCGCACCTGATGGCCACGGACGAACATTTCCGCACGCTCAGTACACAGCATCATGAGTATGACGTTCGTCTAGAAGCCTTAGAGGCCATGACCCACCCGACAGAAGAAGATAAGGTGGAAGAAGTGAAGCT